>CAZAYV010000041.1:0-27120 GCA_964489465.1 uncultured Dactylococcopsis sp.
CCTTCCAGTTCTCCGCGGGTGGGATGGGGCGATGACCACTGTTCAAAGTTATTGGGTAAGCGATAAATCGGGTAACGATATTCAGCGGTAGGAACGCGACTCGCAGCATAAACCGGTTCAAAATAACCGGTAAAGTGAACCGTTCCCTGTTGATCCTGTCCCACTGCTTGATACAAAGTAAATTCTTCTTTGACGGCATGGGCAAAGGCTTCTGGGCTGGGAGACGTGCGCAGGAGTTGCCGAAAACGGATTAAGGAGTGATAAGCGCGATCGCGCGTAATGCCAGCAACGGGATACTCGGCATAGGCTTCGGCAGCACTGGGCTGCTCCAGATACTGCAAACTGCGGTTAATAGCTCTTAAAAGACCCGCTTTATCTTCCCATTTTGCCTCTAGGTTCAATTCTGAGGGCAGTTGTTGGGATGAGACTTTTTCTAAGGGGAAACTCATGGCGGGTAATGCCGAGAATGCAACCCCCAACCCGACAGACAGACTCACCAGTAAAGATTTCATTATTAAAACCGTTCTACACTACCCGCAAATAAGGGTTCTACTCGAATTGCAAGCACACTGGCGGGACGAACAACCATATATTCCCCTTGAATATTTTTAATCGGAACACTGATAAAGTCATTTGACTCTCCCTTAGGCTTCAGTTCTCCGGTGTACCAGGTCTGGAAATCTTGAATTGTCGGAAAACGGACTTCTTCACGATGACCGCCAGCTAAAAATAAATAGACGGCATACTCATCTGGGGTGCGTGGCATAAATTTAACTCCTGATCCGTGATGTTGATCTTAAATTAAGGCAAGAGGAAACAGTGTTATCAGTATGCCCGAATCGACAAGATTCTCATTCACTCGCCAGGGTTCTGACAATATCACCGCGTGTAATAATACCGACCACTTTTCCTGCTTCATCCACAACAGGTAAACGACGAACTTCCCGCTTATGCATGAGATGAGCTGCTTCTTTCAGGGGGCGATCACCGGTAATGGAAATAGCACGATCCGTCATTACTTCCTCAACGGTTTGTCCCAGTGCCTTATGGAGTTCTTTTTCATACCGGGCAGGGTTTTCTAAATAAATGACACTATCCAAAAACATGAAATAGGGCGGCGGATCAACCCCGGTTTCTTGCCACATCAAATCTGCTTCTGATAAGACCCCGACTAATTTTCCGTCTTTATTTACCACGGGTAAACCACTAATTTTCTTTTCCACCAGCACTTTAATCGCTTCTTTGAGTGGGGTGTCAGGTTGAACAACAGCCGGGTTGGCTGTCATTACATCGGCAACAGTTTTGGACATGAGCTAATCAATAACAATGAGGAGCAACTTTTATTTTCCCATTAAACGAGCGGGAGTGACAACGGATTTCCTGAGCTAACAAAGCAGGGCTTTCACGACGGTTTGGCGGTTTGGCCATGACCCACATCGCGCTTCAACATCAAACTAGCAATAATAATCCCCACAATTGCTAACAGTCCCATCGGATAAAAGGCATAGGTATAGCTGCCAAACCAATCCCGAATTTGCCCGGCGACGAGGGTACCGATCAAAGCGCCGACGCCATAAGCGGTAAAGACAATCCCATAATTTTGGGCATAGTCATCAGGGTTAAATAAGCGTAAGGTAGCAGTCGGCGCCAGCGCCAGCCATCCTCCTAAACAAAACCAGAAAATACAGAAGGCAACCAAATAAGTGATCACTTGTCCGGGTTGGGCATTTGCCATCATGATACAAGCGATTAAAATGAGTGTGTAAGAACCAATCGCGACCAACCGTGGGGGAAAACGATCACTGAGCCAGCCAAACAGCGGACGACTGAATCCATTAAACAAGGCAAATAAAGAGACACTGGTGGCAGCTACCCCCGCATCAATGTCAATCATTTCTTCACCCACTGGACTCGAAATGCCGATCGCGCTTAACCCGACAAAAGTGCCGATGGTATAGCAAATCCATAAGCCGTAAAAAGAGGGACTTTTCAGTAAGTGGGGCGGATAAGTGACTGGGGGAGGAACCGCAGTGGCTTCGGCAACGGATCTCGGCTGTTGCCAATCTTTCGGGGGTAATTTCAACGTCAGCGCGATCGCGAGAATAATTAAGGTAAAGACGATCCCTAAAATCAGCAAGGTCGGTCGTGCCTGATAGCGATCAATGAGACTCTTTGCCAAAGGGGCAGTAATTAAAGGTGATAAACCAAAGCCAACAATGGTTAACCCCACCGCTAACCCTTTTCGATCGGGAAACCAACGGGCAGCGACAACCATGGGAACTCCATAAGTAATCCCGACCCCCATCCCTACAATTACTCCATACGTCAAAGTTAAGACCACAATATTCTGAGCAAAACTAGCGAGAATATAGCCTAAGCCCACTGTTAGCCCACCAATCGCTGTCATGCGGGCTGTACCCACTCTTGGAATTAAAAAGCCGGCAATGGGCATAAACGTCGCATAAAAGACTAAGGCAATGGTGTAAGGGAGCAGACTTTCGGTTGCATTAAGTCCCAATTCAGTTTCGAGGGGGTTTCTAAAAATACTCCAAGAATAAACAGTTCCTAAACAGAGAAGAACAATCATTCCTAACGGAATCAGCAACCACCGCCCCTGAGTTGCCGGTAGCCCTAATACTTTTAAATCTTGGTTACTCTTAGGACTTGCCATAACTTACTTGCTTGTCTCCATACCTAATGATCTATATTTTTTTGATCCATTGTCTTTGCTCAATCGGAGAAAGCTCCGGAGGCGGATCGCAAATTTTCCCAATTTTACGCAAATTCCCCAAATTCGTCAAAATTTTACCGGGACACTTAGAGGGGACTATCCTGCCCAGCAGGCAGAGTCAGCACTGGCTACTGAGCGCTGCTATTCCAGGGCAAATTGAGACCCCCAACGATCTTGAGGAAGAAAGGCGCGATCCATCGGTAACGGGGCAACCGGTTCGGCGAGGAGAAAAGTTCCTTCCAAAATTTGTTGTTTCAAGAGATCTGCGACTTCGCGCGATCGCGCAATACTGGCTAAAGGAGCCGTGCGGACGGTTTCCCCTTCGATTTTAATGGTACCGCTTTTCAGTTGCTGGTAATTGACTAAACCAAAGGTGGGACGCACCCGCCGCGGAATGGAAAAATCCACAACCGGTGCAACAATCTCTTCATCTTTAATCGCACAATGGGCAACCGCTTCTTCAGTGAGCATGGGGAGGGGAATACCAACGCCTAACATCAGAGAAGGACCATAATTGCGGAAATAACACCCCCTTACCCATCGCGGACTCATGGCTTTGGCATCACCGACTAAGGTTAACGTGGCGGCTGGACCAATGGGGGTTTGATTCTCGAGTCGCCGTTGTTTGGGGAAGTGTTGGGTGCCTTCAGCGGCAATATAGCCCACCCCCCCGCCGAGAAAAATGCGAGTACCAATGCCAATTAATTGGAGCTTTGGATCATTAAATAAGGGCGCGATCGCGCCCGGAGAAGAATAAACAGCATTCCCTAAATTGGGATGTAAGGGACCTAAATAAGTGTAGAGGACTCGTTCCCCGGCATTCACCCCAACGATGAAATTTTGATAAACGTTGCGGGGATTATAGAGATAAAACTGATTAATGGTTTCACGAGTAACGGTTGTTTGAAACGAGGCGCGCGGATAACAATCACTCACTTGTCCAATTGCTTTTAGTTGTACAGGTTGACCGGCAATTAAATCTTGGATCACATGACCGCCACCGCGTTCCCGATAGGAAACCCCAAGACGCGTTTCTAACTCGCTGGTTTCGCCAGAGCTACTATAATCTGGACTTGCTGTTGCACCAATGTAGAGATCAACTGCTCCTAATCCCGTGTAAACGGGGACACTATCCAGCCAGCATTGTCGAATATTAATCGGCGGATCCGTATGTCCGAGATTAATCATTGCTCCCGATGACTCCATCGGCTCAAAGGTTCCCGTAGTTACCACATCCACTTCTTTCGCGACTTGGCTGACCCCTTTTTCTGCAACTTGGGCTTTTAACTCTTCTACCGTCCAGACAACGGCTTTTTGATCTTTGATCTTTTCGTTAATCTCCGCGATCGTCCGCATCGTGATTCTTAGAATGTGGGTTGAACTCGAATCCATTTAACCATATCAGATCCCAGGAACAGAGGACGATCATTCTTCGTTTGATGAAGTTACCCTTTTAGGAAGAGTTGGCTAGCAGCAAGATTTAATCGCCAATTTTAAGGATTTTTCGTTTTTGGAAATAAAAAAGGCGTGATTTTTGCTTCAAACCGAATCATGACTATCCCTTGCGATATAATAAACCAAAGTAATTAAGTGACCATTAACGCTTCTAAAATAGAGCATAAATATAATTTTTTTGCTGTTCTTTTAGCGTTCTTCCAATCCAATTAAAAATTGAAAGTTTATCTAATCGGTGCCGGCTTAGGTCGCCCTCAATATTTAACTCAACAAGCGCGACAACACTTAGAAAAAGCAGATATTTTAATTTATGATGCCTTAGTTGATGAAGCAATTTTAGATCTTGTTTCATCCCATTGCCGAAAAATTTATGTCGGAAAACGAGGGGGAAAACCCAGTACCCCTCAGCGTGAAATTAATCGTCTTTTAGTGGAGTCTGCCCAACAAAATCAACACGTTGTTCGTCTCAAAAATGGCGATCCGTTTATTTTTGGTCGTGCGAGAGAAGAAATTGAAGCCTTAAAAACCATTGGCTGCGATGTAGAAATTATTCCCGGTTTATCCTCAGCAATGACGGCTCCTCTCCTTGCCGGAATCCCCCTGACTGATAAAGTTTTAAGTCGCAGTTTTAGTGTCATTACCGCTCATGAACCAGCCCAATTAGAGTGGGAGGCTTTAGCAAGAATTGATACGCTGGTGATTTTAATGGGCGGTCGAAACTTAGCCCTGATTACTGAGCAATTAATGCTAGCAGGAAAAGCCAGTTCTTGTCCCATTGCCATGATTCGGAAAGCAGGAACTGACGAGCAACAAGTCTGGGTAGGAACTTTAGAAACGATTGTTGAAATCACCCAAGGCAATCAACTCTCTCCCACGGTCATGGTTGTGGGAGAAGTGGTTAATTTAAGGTCTCTGTTTTCTTGACACTCCCACGTCTAAAGACAGTTTGTACTCTAAAACGAACATTTATGCTGTAGTGGGTGGCTAAACTTAGCTTAGCACGTTAAGCATTTGTTTGACTCAACAAGAGTGAAGGTTTCGTCAAACTCACCTTATCGGATCAAAATAAACACCTGCGACTCTTCAGGTGCTAAACGGATTGTCCATTCCTCCCCTAATATCATAACTTCTTGCTCAGGTTGCATGCCCTCAACGCGATCGATGTTATGCTCAGCAAGTGAGAAGTGAAACTCACCCCCAGCAGAAGAATAAGCGTAGAGAATGCGGGGAGAGTTCCCATCGTCGCGCACCATAAACAAATTATCAGCCTTACTTCCGTTTTCGGGATAGAGAAAACGGGTTTCGCCATCACGTAAGACAGGGTATTGACGGCGAAGTTGAGTCATTTCCCTTGTCAGTTGATGCAACTTTTCATTCCATCCTCGATCCCCTGGCCAAATCATCATCGGTTCGTTATAAGGATTGCCGCCGATGCCAAATAAGCCTTGATGATCGATGTGATGCGGTACGGCTAAACCGGTTTCCGTTCCATACATTACCAGCGGTACACCGGGACTGGTAAATATAAACTTGATTAAACTGGCGTAGGCTTCTCCACTCATTTGCGGTTTGCTGGAAAACAGCCGCGGCAAGTCATGAGTCTCGATAAAATTGACCCAGCCCTTAGCCTTCTCATCTCCGAGGATATCCAACGATCGCGCTGGAATTTCTAAAGATTCACTGGGATTCAACAAACGATGGAACAATGCAACCAAGGGAGAATAGTTGTAATATTGACCCTGACGCCCTAACGCATTTTCTCGCAGCACATAAGTGCGTCCATCCCATCCTCTTTCCCCGGCAAAAAAGTTTCTTGCAGGGAGGCTGTGTCCATAGTGAACCCAAGTGTAGCCAGAGGTTTCCTTAAGCCAATCCACCGCAGCGCGATCGCGATACCCACCATTAGGATACTCGGCAATCAAAACCGCATTGGGGTCAATCGCATGAACCGTTGTTTCCAATTCTTGCCAAAATCCCCGGTTAATATTGGCAACGCCATCAAGATAAAATCCCGCCACTTGCTGACCCCTTTTATTGAGGGTTAACCAAAATTGCACGGCATCAAGCAGGTACTCTTTAACAGCTGCATCATCCTGGTTGAGGTCGGGGAGTCCACCGACACTGCCTTTTTCCAACATTTCAGCAGTGGGATGAGCGTAGTTGATTCCTAGCGGGGGATGAAACCAGCTTTCATCGCTTTGAGTGGATTCAGGGTTGTAGGAGGCGACTAATTCTCCCTCTCTGTAAACGGCGCCATTGTCCACCAGCCATTGTTGAAATTGAGTGGGATCGAAATCGCGCTCAGGAGGAGACGCTTGGTAAGGGGAAGTACTATTGAAACTCAACTCTAGAATAATGCCAATTCCCCGTTTTCCCGCTTCATCGAGGAGACGGCGGAAGGTTTCAAAACCCCTATTGGGTTCGCGGAAATGTTCTTCTAGTTGAAACCAGTCTTTTGTCCAAGTGCCGTGAAAGGCTGTTGAAAGTCCCGCGTAAAAGGGATCAAACTCCTCGTCTTCTGGTTTGATTGCCCGGCGAAGATAATTCCTGCTTCCCGGTGAGAATTGCAGACCATTGGTATTGTCTTGAATCGGAGACAAAACCAGTTTGGTCACGCCCAAATCTTGCAAGTAGTCTAACTTTTGGATAATCCCGGTTAAATCGCCGCCCCAATACAGTCCCACATAGCGATGGCTGGGATCGTAGAGATAAGGCAGGAGTGAGCGATTAGCTTGATTGTAGGCGCTAGCGCCCTCTCCGTCTTCTATGTCGGACACAGGAAAGGCAAACTCAGGAATATTATTGGCTGGTTCGCCATCAAAGAAGCGATCGACGGCAATGTAATAAAGGATGTCGTTGCCCAAATTTTCGGCGGAAGCGGGAAGGGAAAGCCCTAGGATGAGAGTAAAGGATAGAAAAACAGATAAATATCGTTGCATAGAACCTTAGTTTTTAGCAAGTAAGGCTTGAGAAGGAATGTCCATCTCTTGGGAATTGAGTGCTGCCAGTTGGTCGGGTACCGTCATGGTTAATCCTTCTAGTGAGGGAAGTGCCGTCGCTTCCTGAGTCGAAGCGACTTGCGCGAGGTGAGTGAGATCGAGTTGTCCGAACGTATAGAAATAAGCGTGCTGCAAGTCATCAGCCCACGCAAAAATCTGACCCGCAATTGCAGGTTCCAAGAGGACGATCGCGATGATACCTAATCCTCCTGACAACAGCCAACGGTTGTTTAGTCCATAACGGCGCAAAAACCCTTGCAGGCGAATATATAGCGTGTTATTTTTGAGTAATTCCCATTGGAGCGCAATCATGGAGGCAATTTGTTGACCAAAGCCTTTGGGATCGTCCCAGTTATTCGTTCCACCTAATAGAAGTTTCACTCGCCGCGCATCCTGTCGCCCCAGAATAACGGCTTTAAATTCATCGAACTCAATACTGCCGGAGCGATCCAAATCGACACTCTGCATAATGGAACAGAGTTCGGCATTGGTAGGATCTTGTCCGAGGATACGTACCGCTTTTCTTAACTCGATCTCAGAAATCGAGCCATCGCCATTCGCATCGAAAATTGTCCAGAGTCGCTTAATCTTTTGTCTTAACTGCACTTGGCGCCCTGCTGCTTTGAAAGATTCTAGGACGTAATGCAAGCGAAAATAAATCAATTCGCCCAAATTGAAGCCGAGAATGAACCCGCCCACGTTCACCACATAAAACACAAAAATGGATAAGAAGGTGAATTGAGTATAGGGGGCAAAATTAATCTCCCCCGACTGGCTGTAGAGCAAAATCACGTTATAAAAGGGCCAACTGACGATGATTGCCCCGTAATCAATAAACGGTTTAATATAAACTTGCCGCAGCGGGACATTGGCGCTGGTGGCGTTCATGCTTTCATGAAAAAACTTCGACGTGAATTGTCTAGAAATTGAGGGTCGCCCGTTGATCTTGGGAGGAACATACTCCTCTTTAAACGGGTTCCATTCTCCCTGAATCATCATTTTCTGACCGATCAGGTAATACACCACGTACATGACAATGCCGTAGGGAATTAAGCCGGCTAGAGTAAAGGCGATACTCCAAGGGGCGGCACCAGTATTGACAATCAAGAAGCCAAAGTCGCACCCGATTTTCCAGGTAATAAACCCGATGAGCATCTTAAAAATATAGTCCCAGCGACCGACATCTGCTTCCGGGTTAAGGAAGCGAACGAATTTCGGAAATAAGTTTTTGACGCCTGGGGTTTCTTGCAATACCATGTAAGCGAGCAAAGGAGTGATAATCTGGAAAACTTTGCTGCTGCCAAAGGAGAGGGGTTCTGTTCCGGGAAGATTAATGGCAAAGGTGAGCATCGGTACTCTTTGAAAAGGACTAAGTTGGAATGTCTAGCTGGCGCTGAAACTTTAAGATCACGAGACTGAACGCTCCTAGATTTAGGGGAAGAATGGCCTTCTCCCAAACCCGATCAGTCTCCGTATCCGCTTGTGGAGATAAGGATTCGGTGTGTAAGATTGTACCGGGATCGTAAGCAGTGAGTTCTTCGTTGGTATCAATATAGTGTTGGCGATCGCGCGTTCTTAACAAGGGATCGATCCAGTCGCCGTCAAATAAAACCTCCCATTGTCCCTGAAATTCCCAAGGCATCGGCACAGAATAGGTGGGACGCAGATGATCGCTCTTTTTATCATCGGCTTGATCCTTAAAGGCAACGGCTCCGAAGTTAAAGAGAAGCAATAGGGTTTCATAAAGACGTTCCGGAATGGATCGCCATAGTCCGAAAACGCCATTCTCAGCATCGGTATAATCAAGCTTGATATCAGTGAGCGGAAATTTAGAATCAGGGTCAACTGGCGTGTAAGAGCGAAAAATTTGACGCAGCCTCGCCATATCTTGGCGGTGTTGCTTGTGCAATAAATAGATTTGGCGATCGCTGAGACCTCTTTTTTTCCAGAAATCCAATTGCTCTGGGGAGACGCTATCCCAATGAAACTTCCAATTTCCCGGTGAATCTAAACTGTCCAAAATTAGGGAATCTACTGCTGAGACAAACATATACATGAGTTTGGACATGAACAGGGTAATCGCCTCGGTATTACGGACTAAACGACGGGTGTAATCCAATAAATCTTCCGGCGGCAACTGACCCATGGCGATCAGCGCTTCCCCTTGTCTGCGAGCGAGTTCTGCTGGGTTGGCACGCTGCTTGTCGGTTTCCCCGTCACTAATTTCATCATGGAGTTGCGCATAGATCGCGTTTTGGCGCTGACTGGCAATCCCTTGCGCGATCGCGCTCATCAGAACATCAAAATCAGGATACAGGGGTCGCTTGCGTTGAGCAGGCTGCTTATACAGTGCTTCCGCTACGGGGAATCCAGAAGGAGCATAAAAGATATCAATACAATCTTTGATTATAGGGTTATCTTGAACAGCGAAGCTCTCTCCCAAAATTTGCAGATTTGGCAACACCCTTTTACATTCTGCTTTCAGTTCTTGCAAGAATCGCTCGCCATAGTTGGTGTCTCGTTTAGAATATTGATAAATCAATCCATCTAAGTAACCGAGACGAATGACATTGCATCGGTAACGAACAGCGAAGGCAACGATTTTCTCAACCAGTTGACGGCGAATCTGAGGGTCATCGAGTCGGAACATCCAAGTACCGTAATCTCGGAAAGCATAGGCATCATCATCTAGAAAGGGGAATTGCTCCGAACCCGATGCTGCAGTATGCCATTGAACTTGATCGAGCGATCCGGCAAAGGGAGTCCGAACTTGATGAACAAAGGCTAAATCAGGAATTAAGGAGAGTCCCACACCATGAAAGGCCTCTATTAACTGAAAAATGTCCTGCATTCCTCCCAACTGCCAATGGAAATCGGCTACATCGTAAACGAGATAGTTGTAAGGGGGATTGAGACAGGAGCGATCGGCAACCGACGAGTTGGTCGCTACCATGACTGCATCAACTCCCAAAGCAGCTAACTGACTGGGAATGGTTGTCCGCATAATTTGCCGAGCAATGGGGTTAAGAAACATTTCCTCTCGCGATCGCGGGACAAAGACGCCCCCCTCGTACCCGGCGACCAACCCTTCCAAAGTCGTTTCAATGACCACTTGTGCATGATTATAGACGGGAAGGTTGTGAATCCACTGGTAGTTAAGTTGAGGAATATAGCTAACCTCATCAACTCGTTCCAAATGGGTGAAGGGAGCAATTGGTTGCCAGTGTCCTTGCTCGTCGAGATAACGAAAGCGCAGGGCAATGCCGGGAGAGACGCGCTCAACCGTTAATTCCCAGTAACTCGATTCCTTTGCCGTAGGCGGTGTGAGGGACTGCCACCGGACCCGACCCAGTTTAACCTGGACAAGCGGTTGAGCGGGTTTATGCTTTCCCTGAACTGGACTCGACAATTCAGCAGGTGGAAACGGCAAATAAACGCGAATGGCTAAGTTAACTTGATTGTCCGGCCAAATTTGGGTAACTTGGGTTAATGTCTGGCAATCATAATCAACGGACATCTCTTCTTACCCTATCTTTTTATTACGTATTAGTGATGATTAAGATCACTTTAAGTTGGATTTAAAAACAAAAAAATAATGACGTGCAAAATCATGCTTTTCAGCGATAATCTAAAGGGAGCGACAAAAGGGATAAATCCCAACATTTCTTTAACTTTATTATACTCTCCAGTTCCTTGCAAGTTATGGAGAAAGTGACCCTATTTTCTGTCAATTTTCTGTGGAATTGCCTTAACCTTAAGTATCTATTTTATTAACTTTCTCTTAATCTATATTTCGTCAAGATAAGATAACATAAATTCGTAACTATCTTTTTCATATAGGAGATTCAATAATCGTCATGATTGCCTTTCTTATTTTTGTAGTAGTGACGGCAATTAGTCTTTTAATTATTTCTAAATTACCAATTGGAATTGAGATTGACAGTCCGGCGAATGCCCTGATCGGAGGAGCTATTATTGGTGTGTTCAACGGACTTTGGGGAATATTTCCTCAATGGTTCAGAACTTTAAACACAGTTGTCAGTTTGGGATTGATTCCTTTAATCGGCAGTATCATCGTTTTTGGTCTGGCTGCTTGGCTAGTAGAAGGATTTCGCTTACGTTGGGGAATTGCGAGTGCAATAATTGGAGCCATTGCTCTGAGCATTGTCAACTCTATTCTTTTCTTTATCTTGCGCCAGACAGGATTATTGGCAATTTAGAGGATATTAATAATCAAGCACCATTAAGCTGCGTCCGACATCGCTATTTACCTCAATTTCTAGTTTCCTAAAAATTTCATCAGATCTCAAGGTGAAGGCTTCAATTAATTAAGGACGTAAGTTTAAAAACTCCCAGTATGTTTCAAAGTTTGAACAAACTGTATTTTTTCCCTGACCAGGGTTTTAATTGAATCTACAAAAGTAAATGTAGTTGATGATTTCAACCGTAAATGAATGAATTATTAAAAAAATATAAAATTATTGCGTAATTTCCCGTTTATTCAGTGTAAAATATTCAACGTATTTAACAGTTCAGAAATTAAAAATTTATCGAAAAACAAATGAAATTTAGTCCAAAAGAGGAAAAATAATCAGATGCTTCTATTCCAATTCTTGAACTGATTATTGCTGTCGTCATAAGTGAGGTTTGAGAGAAGTTTGACTGATCGAAATTAACGATTGGCTAAGACATTTATTTCCTTCTCAGTATTAGTTTTAATGCTTCTGCGTACTTTGAAATAATTGATTGATTGGGATACTGCGCCAGTTTTAGGTGCAAGCCTCAGATTTGCCATTGCAATCGTTACTTTACCTAAGGTAATTTTATCTCTCGCCCGGAATAGTAATTAAACTCCTTTTGGCGAAGGCTATGGTTGAATTGCCGCGTTTGCCAGTGAATTCATCATATTAAAGCGCCCACACAGAGGAGTAGTCACACTCCAACACAGTGTTAATCAAATTAGGGAGAAAAATGATGGTTAAAAGTAATATAGCCGCAGAAACAACGGTCGAAGACGACCGCACGGGATTGAGTATCCCCACCTTGCGCCGCGCCCTCGCCGATAACCTGTTTTACATTCAGGGAAAATTTCCGGGCATTGCCACGCCAAACGACTACTATATGGCGTTAGCTTATACGGTGCGCGATCGGCTCCTCCAGCGTTGGCTCAGTACAACCCGCACTTACTTAGAGAAGAATGTCAAAATTGTGAGTTATCTTTCCGCCGAATTTTTACTCGGTCCTCACCTGGGAAATAACTTGATTAACCTCGGCATTTACGAGCAAGTGCGCCAAGCTGTCAACGAGTCCGGTCTAGATTTACAAACGCTGCTCGCCCAAGAAGAAGAGCCTGGGTTAGGGAATGGAGGATTAGGACGACTTGCCGCATGCTATCTCGAATCCTTAGCCACCCTAGAACTCCCTGCCGTCGGCTATGGGATTCGCTACGAATTCGGCATTTTTGACCAGGAAATTCGCGACGGTTGGCAAGTTGAAATTACCGATAAATGGCTTCAGTACGGCAATCCCTGGGAAATTGCTCGTCCTGAGGCAACCCAAACCGTAAAATTTGGGGGGCATACTGAAACCTATACCGACCATCAGGGAACGATGCGGGTCAAGTGGATTCCTGCCCAAGAAGTCAAAGGCGTCCCCTATGATACCCCCATCCTCGGCTACCGGGTCAACACTGCCAATACTTTGCGGCTGTGGAAAGCCGAAGCTCCTGAATCGTTCGACTTTGAAGCCTTTAACCACGGCGATTACTATGGCTCTGTCGATGCCAAGATTGTTTCGGAAAATATCACGAAAGTCCTTTACCCCAACGATGAACCCCTGCAAGGGAAACAACTGCGCTTGCAACAACAGTATTTCTTTGTCTCTTGCGCCTTGCAAGATATGATTCGGATTCATCAGGCTCGAGGAAACACGGTGGAGACTTTCCACGAAAAATTTGCCGTTCAGCTCAACGATACCCACCCCTCGATTGGGGTGGCGGAACTGATGCGTCTGCTTGTTGATGAACATGAAATTGAGTGGGAACCGGCTTGGGCAATTACCCAGCAGACCTTTGCTTACACCAATCATACCCTCCTGCCGGAAGCTCTAGAGAAATGGCCGATTCATCTGTTTGGCAGCCTGTTGCCGAGACATTTAGAGATTATTTACGAGATCAACCGCCGCTTTCTCGATCAGGTGCGAATCCAATACCCCGGCAATGATAAAAAATTGGCTCAACTCTCGTTAATTGACGAGTCTGGGGAGCGTTACGTGCGGATGGCGCACCTGGCAACAGTCGGTAGCCATACGATTAATGGAGTTGCCCAACTGCACACCCAGCTCTTGCAAGAACAGGTCCTGCAACCCTTTGCCGAACTCTTTGCCGGTGGGAACTGGCGCCAAACGTTAACCAATGTCACCAATGGCGTGACCCCTCGCCGTTGGATGGCCCTAAGCAATCCGCGGCTAACACAGCTAATTACGAGTAAAATCGGCGATCGCTGGTTGACCCATCTCGATGACTTGCGACAGTTGGAAGCCTTCGCTGACGATGCGGCATTCCGACAAGAGTGGCGGCAGGTGAAACAAGCCGTTAAACAAGATTTGGCGACTCGCATCTTCAAGCAACAAGGCATTGCCGTCAATCCCGAATCCCTCTTTGATGTGCAAGTGAAGCGGATTCATGAGTACAAACGCCAGCACCTCAACGTGCTTCATATTATTACCCTCTACGACCGCCTCAAGGAAAACCCGAACCTTGATATTGTTCCCCGCACCTTTATTTTTGGCGGTAAGGCAGCCCCCGGCTATGTCATGGCGAAGCTGATCATCAAGTTAATCAATGCGGTGGCGGAGATTGTTAACAACGACCCAGCAGTGCGCGATCGCCTGAAAGTCGTCTTTATCCCCGACTATAACGTCACCAATAGCCAGCCCGTCTATCCTGCTGCCGATCTCTCCGAGCAAATTTCTACCGCCGGGAAAGAAGCCTCTGGAACCGGGAACATGAAGTTTTCCTTGAATGGCGCTCTCACCATTGGCACCCTCGATGGCGCTAATGTGGAAATCCGAGAGGAAGTGGGGGCAGAAAACTTCTTTCTGTTTGGTCTCAAAGCAGATGAAGTGGCGCAACTGAAAGCACTGGGCTACACGCCGCAGTATTATTACCGCAGCAACGTCTTGCTCAAAAAGGCGATTGATCTCATCGATTCCGGGGTCTTTTCCAGCGGCGATCGCGAACTGTTCCGACCCTTGATTAACTCTCTAATGAATGATGATCCCTACCTACTCTTCGCCGACTACCCGGACTATATTGACTGTCAGAGCCAGGTGAGCCGCGCTTATCGAGATGCCGAGCATTGGACGCGAATGTCCATTCTCAATGTGGCTCGCATGGGCAAGTTTTCCTCAGACCGCTCGATCCGCGAGTATAGCGAGCGCATCTGGCATACACCACCGGTCAAAGTGGAGCTAGACGCCTATGCGCAAACCCAAGCCGGTCTCTCCGTCTGAGGGGAAATCCCAAAATTTAATCTGTTGTGTTGTTAACTGCATCCTAGATGAGGTAATTCTAATATGACTGCTCAAACGTCTCCCGCAACCCTTTCCCCGACCCCGCTCTCCCCAGAAGAACTGCAAAACCTCCATGCTTACTGGCGAGCCTGCAACTATCTCGCGATCGGGATGATCTACCTTAAAGATAATCCCCTGCTCAAAGAGCCCTTACAAGCCGAGCACATCAAATATCGATTGCTCGGCCATTGGGGAGCCTCCCCCGCCTTGAGTTTTTCCTATATTCATCTCAACCGGCTGATTAAAAAATATGACCTGAATATGATCTTCTTAGCTGGTCCCGGTCACGGTGCGCCTGGGGTGCTGGGTCCTGTTTATCTCGAAGGCACTTACTCCGAGATTTATCCCGATAAAAGCGAAGATGAAGAGGGAATGCAAAAATTCTTCAAGCAGTTTTCTTTTCCGGGACATATTGGCAGTCATTGCACCCCGGAAACTCCCGGTTCGATCCATGAAGGAGGAGAGCTCGGTTATAGCATTTCCCATGCTTATGGGACGGTTTTTGACAACCCTGATTTGATCAGTGTCGTCGTCGTCGGGGATGGCGAAGCCGAAACCGGTCCCCTTGCGACCGCTTGGCACTCCAACAAATTCATTAACCCCATTCGAGATGGGGCGGTGCTGCCGATTTTGAACCTCAACGGTTATAAAATTGCTAACCCCACTATCTTGTCTCGCATTGATCATGAAGACTTAGAGTATCTTTTCCGGGGCTATGGTTATACTCCCTACTTTGTGGAAGGGGCAGACCCAGAAGAGATGCATCAAAAGATGGCGGCAACCCTAGAAGACTGCGTCAACCAAATCCGCACCATTCAAACGGAAGCACGCACCAGCGGCGAAGCAAAAATGGCGCGTTGGCCGATGATTATTTTACGCACCCCGAAAGGGTGGACTGGTCCCAAAGACGTGGACGGTCATAAAGTGGAAGGCTTCTGGCGGGCGCACCAAGTTCCCATGGGAGGAATGCACAGCAATCCGGACCATGTCAAACTGCTCGAAGAATGGATGAAAAGCTACAAGCCCGAAGAACTGTTCGATGAGAACGGCACCCTAATCCCAGAACTGAAAGCCTTAGCGCCAACCGGTCAGCGCCGGATGAGCGCCAATCCCATCGCCAATGGCGGTGTTGTTCGTAAAGAGCTATCTCTCCCCAACTTCCGCGACTATGGGGTGCAAGTGCCCAAGCCCGGAACCGTCGAAGTGGAAAATACAAAAGTAATGGGGTATTTTCTCCGGGATGTGATGGCGAAAAATATGACCAAATTCCGCGTTTTTGGTCCGGATGAAACCGCATCGAACCGTCTGAACCCAATTTATGAAGTGAGTAAGAAAACCTGGTTAGCCAACTACCTCCCAGAAGACGCCGATGGCGGTGAACTGTCGCCGGACGGTCGCGTGATGGAAATGTTGAGTGAGCATACCTTGCAGGGCTGGCTGGAAGGGTATCTCTTAAGCGGTCGCCACGGTCTGTTCCACACGTATGAAGCCTTTGCCCATGTGGTAGATTCCATGTTTAACCAGCACGCCAAGTGGTTGGATATTTGTAAAAAGGAGGTACCCTGGCGCGCGCCGGTGGCGTCTTTGAATATCCTCTTGTCTTCTGTGGTCTGGCGACAGGATCACAATGGCTTTAGTCATCAAGATCCCGGTTATATTGATTTAGTCACGAATAAGAGCCCGGATGTATCTCGGATCTATTTACCCCCAGATGCAAACTGTCTCCTCTCTGTCGCCGATCACTGTTTGCGCAGTACCGATTACGTCAATGTCATCGTCGCGGACAAGCAGATGCACTTGCAGTACTTAACCATGGAAGAAGCCATCCAGCACTGCACCAAAGGCATTGGCATTTGGGAATGGGCGAGCAATGACGATTGCGGCACGGAACCGGATGCACCGGATGTGGTGATGGCGTGCTGCGGCGATATTCCCACTATGGAATCTCTTGCCGCGACGGCGATTCTGCGGGAAGAATTTCCCCATTTGAAAGTCCGTTTTATTAATGTGGTGGACCTCTATAAATTGCAGTCCGAGCAAGAACATAGTCACGGTCTTTCCAACGCTGACTTTGATACGCTGTTCACCCCAGACAAACCGGTAATCTTTAATTTCCACGGTTATCCCTGGTTAATTCACAAATTGGTTTACCGGCGCACCAATCAAGATCGGATTCATGTGCGCGGTTATAAGGAGGAAGGCAATATCAATACGCCGTTAGAGTTAGCGATCCGAAACCAGATTGATCGCTTCAATTTGGTCATCGATGTCATTGAACGGGTGCCGAAACTCCGTTCGGCAGCGGCTTACGTCAAAGAGCGGATGCAGAATCAAATTATTGAGAATCTCAACTATGCCTTTGAAGAGGGCCGAGATAAACCGGAGATTGTGAACTGGAAATGGCCCTACGACAGTTCCCGCTCTTAAGCGTTAGCGCGCGCTTGGGGAGAGAATGAGTTGGGGAAGATTGAACCGACAAGGGGCTCTCCCCGCCCTGATTGATTTTGTTCATGAGTTAGCTTGGGAAAGGAAATGAGTTTACATTTATATTTTCTACGCCACGGTGAAACCACCCACAGCCAAACGGGAGGATATTGCGGGGTCCTGGATCCGGAACTGACGGCAGAAGGGTTGGAAATGGCGCAAGCCTTTGCCGAAACTTACCGTTCCCTTCCTTGGCGTGCGGTTTTTGCCAGTCCGATGAAACGGACAATTGCAACGGCGAAGCCCCTGTGTGAGGCAACGGGGTTGGAAATGCAATTGCGAGAGGGGATTCGAGAACTCAACTACGGCAAATGGGAGGATCAGACGCCGGAGACGGTGAAAGAGGTTTATCCCGAAGATTACATTAATTGGTTGACCGAACCCGCTTGGAATCCGCCGACGGGCGGGGAAACGGCGGTGCAAGTGGCAAGCCGGGCTGCTTTAGTGATTGCAGAAATTGAGGAAAAGTATCCCGACGGTCAAGTCCTGGTGGTGTCTCATAAGGCGACGATTCGGATTGTGCTGTGCAGTTTGTTGGGCATTGATTTGGGTCGCTATCGCGATCGCATTTTTATGCCGGTGTCTGCCCTCAGTATTGTCAAGTTTGACATTCATGGACCGCTGCTTCAGCGCTTGGGTGATCGCGCCCATCTTCCCCCTCGCCTCCAGGACCGACCGGAAGCCTAAGTTTTCAAGACTCACAATTGATTACTCTGTTTTTTGCGCGATCGCTAAGCTAATTACTTAGGAGTCACTATGGACAAGACCGCTCTCTGGCAACGTTATCAAGACTGGTTGTACTATCATCCCGAGTTAGACCTCTACCTCGATATCAGCCGTATGGGGTTTGAGGACGATTGGGTTAAGTCCCTACGCCCAAAGTTTGACCAGGCCTTTCTCGAGGTCGTCAGCTTGGAGCAAGGGGCAATTGCTAATCCCGACGAGAACCGCATGGTGGGTCACTACTGGCTACGAAATCCTGACCTGGCTCCCCATCCCGATATTCGTGAGCAAATCGCGACCATTATTGATGAAGTGGAGGCTTTTGCTCAAAAAATCCATTCTGGTGAAATCCATCCGCCAGAAGCGCCCAAATTTACTGACATCCTCGCCATTGGCATCGGCGGCTCTGCCCTCGGACCCCAGTTTGTAGCGAAAGCCCTTACCCCTGACAACCCACCCCTCAATATTCACTTCATTGACAATACTGATCCGGCAGGCATTGATCGGCTGCTTAACCAGTTGAAAACTCGCTTGCGTAGCACCTTAATCCTCGATACCAGTAAATCGGGAGGAACTCCTGAGCCTCGCAACGGAATGTTAGAGGTCAAACATATGTATGAGCAAGAAGGGCTCATCTTCCCCCAACATGCAGTGGCTATCACCATGGCAGGGAGTAAAATGGACCAACTTGCTCGGTCTGAGGGCTGGCTCGCAGAGTTTTCGATGTTTGATTGGATTGGGGGTCGGACTTCGGAGCTTTCAGCCGTTGGGTTATTACCGGCTGCCTTACAAGGAATTAACATTCGGGAAATGCTGGCTGGTGCCAAAATTATGGATGAGGCGACCCGTCAACCGAAGATGAAGGAAAATCCGGCAGCTCTGTTGGCCTTGTGTTGGTACTACGCAACCAACGGTAAAGGGGAAAAAGACATGGTTATCTTACCCTACAAAGATAGCTTGCTCCTGTTCAGCCGCTATCTGCAGCAGTTAATTATGGAGTCCTTGGGGAAAGAAAAGGACCGAGACGGTCAAAAAGTCGATCAAGGAATTGCAGTTTACGGCAATAAAGGAAGCACCGATCAACATGCCTATGTCCAGCAACTGCGGGAAGGGGTTCCCAATTTCTTTGCCACTTTCATTGAAGTTTTAGAAGATCGAGAGGGTCCTTCAATTGAGATCGAGCCTGGGATTACTACTGGCGATTATCTTTCAGGATTTTTGCAAGGAACTCGGAAAGCGCTCTACGAAAATCATCGCGAATCTGTGACAATCACCATTCCTCAGGTGAATCCCCGCACGATTGGCGCCTTGATTGCCCTTTACAAGCGCACCGTCAGTCTCTATGCCTCTTTGGTTAATATCAATGCTTATCACCAACCGGGAGTCGAAGCAGGAAAGAAAGCCGCGGCTTCCCTCCTAGACCTGCAAAAGCGGGTTGTAAAAACGCTTCAAGAAGCCGTTCAACCGCTAAGTTTGGCGGCATTAGCCGAGCAAGCCGGAGCTAGGGACGATATCGAAGCCGTTTATATGATTGTGCGTCATCTCAGTGCCAATGAGCGGGGGGTCAGCATTCAGGGGAATCCCGCTCGGCCTGCCAGTCTGCTGATTGTGGCAGATTAACTTGCTTCGGTTTCTATTCAATTTATTACGTTGAGGATAAAACGCTATGCTTACTGAACTTCAAAAGCGGAAATTAGTTAAAATTTTTAGTATGTATGACAGCTGTAATACAGGCAGCTTAACCGTTTCAGACTTTGAAAAAATCCCCCAGGCACTCGCAGAGATTAAGGAGTGGAAACCTAACTCAGAGGAACATACCAAACTTTTAAACAAGTTTATGACTCGCTGGATCCGAATCCAACGCAATGTTCAGCAAAGGGTTTCCAACCGCCCGATATATAAGATTCAAGTGGAGGATTGGTTAAGATACCATGATTTGATGCTGGATAGTGAAGCAAAATATCAAGATGAAATCCATTCTTTAGGCTCTATGATCTTTGATGTTTGTGATGTTGATGACAGTGGGCACTTAGACACTCAAGAGTGGGTCACTCTATTTAGAGCCTTCAATTTGCCAGCTATTTATGCTAAGGAAGCCTTTTCAAAACTCGATAAAAATCAGGATGGTCTGCTTCAAAGAGAAGAAGTGCTAAATGCACTACGCGATTTTTACTATAGTGACGATCCCAATGAAGCGGCGAATTTTATGTTTGGTCCCTATTAATCTAAGTGTGTTAGGCTATCCTAGCGTTTTAATGAGAACAATCACCAAAAATCCCAGTAGCAAAGAGAGACCTAACCAATAGCCTTTGCGCATATAGGCTTCTGGCAGCATCGTTTCGGCCATAACAGTTAAAATCGCACCGGCACCAATCGACTCAATCAAGGCAACGAGACTTTCAGGGGCTCCCGAAAGAATCAGACTCCCCACTCCGGCAAGAATACCTTGAATGAGCATGACTGAGGTCCACATACTAAAAATACGGGCAAAAGAAAATCCCTGCTGACGCATCCCATCAGAACTAGACAAGGCCTCGGGATAGTTAGAGATAAATAAACCCGTTACAAAAGTTGCACTCACTCCTGCGCCAGCCAATTCGTTGGCACCAATCGTTAGTGATTCTGGAATCCCATCGATCAACAAGCCTGCCCAGATCGCAAGGGGAGCATTTTTATGTTCCGTCAAAACCTGAACCATTTCCTGGGCTGATGGCGGCTTCTTTCCACCATGTAAATAGTCAAAGGCTTTCTCCAACCATTGCGCTGACTGTTCAGGGGAAAAACCCTGTCGACGCTGCAGATAGCCAGTGACCGTTTCTTGTTGGAGAAACTTTTCAACAGCTTGGTTTAATTCAGGAGACTGTTTGAGGAGTTCGCCAAAATCTATCCGACTAAGCTCCCAAACCCCAACATCGCCATCAGCAACTGCTGTGACCGTATGCAAGGCTCCTGCTAAAAAGGAAAACTCACCAACTACATCTTTAGGATGGAGCTTTTTCAGCTTGCGACTGGGATTTTGGGGGTTGCTTAGGGCAATTTGACCGCAATGAATAATGTAAAGTTCATTGGAACTCTCATTTTGGTAGAACAGGGTTTCGCCATCTTTGTAGCGACGATAACGCAGACGGTTTGCAACTGCTTCGATATCTTCGCTGGGCAGATATTGAAAAATAGGCAATCGCTTGACCTGACGCGCTATTTTCACAAACTCGTCAGCTTTGTTTTCAACGGAGATTGCATCCGGAATTCGCGCTTTAGTCTGGATATCAAAAATTGCCTGATCAACCCAGTTTTTGACCTCATCTAACGTTAGATAGTGACGCTGTTGAAGATAATGAGCAATTTCTTCGCCTTGAACCAATCTTTGAGTGGCTACATTGAGCTCTGGCGAAGTTTCTAGCAAGTCTTCAAATGCTTCTCGCGGTAAAGTTGCAATTTCGCAGTCTGTTTTTGCAATTGCGCTTGTCCGATGAGGACTGCCCGTGAAAAATGCCATGCGGCTGAAAAAATCTCCTGGCTTCAGATTGGCAAAAGGCTGCATCTCTTGTTCGGGACCTAACAACTGCACTTCTCCCTCCTGCACCAGATAGAGCGACTCGCAAGCACTATCAGGCTGGTATAGTACTTTACCGCGTTGATATCGACTAATCAGCAAGGATTGTGTAAGGCGCTCCAAATCTGGAGCCGTCAGGGAGCGAAAGATATCCAATCTCCCCAACTGAGTTAGCATCTGTTTCAAGTGTTTCTCTTGTTGGCGATTGATATGAGCGGCAGCAGTTGCCGATTTCCGCAAAAACCCGCCGTACTTGTTTAACCCATGGTTGACGGAGGTAAAAAAGACACTGCCAATAATTGAGCCCAAAATCAGCTCTATAATTTGCCCATCCTCAATTGCACTAGCCACTAGATCGAGCATGGTTGCTGCCAATAGAGCGCCAGCGCCAAAAGCGGTAAGTGCACCGATTACCTGGTCAGAGGGCTGCCAAAAACAGGATGTCAATGCACCCAAGGGCATAGATGAGGCGCTGACTAATCCAGCCCAGAAAGCTCGAACAATGACACTTTCCATAAATAAACTCCTGAAGGGGCTGCTAAACTCTTGTGTCAGCTTGTTCAACCGCTCTTTGCATCAACTCCATATGGGCACTGCGCTCGGATTCTCCAGAAGCCGGCTGACGTTGAAGATAGCTGCCGTCGGATTGCATATCCCAAGCCTGGCGATTATCTGCCATGAAAATATTGAGCAGCTCTTTGAGTTCTTTGACAGACGCAGGCTCTTGAACGGGGACAACCGCTTCTACCCGTCGGTCAAGGTTACGAGGCATCCAGTCGGCACTCCCGATGAAAACTTTCTCATCACCATCATTTTGGAAGTAAAAAATCCGAGAATGTTCGAGGAAGCGACCAATGATACTAACCACCCGAATATTTTCGCTAATTCCTTCGATGCCCGGTTTGAGACAGCAAATCCCTCGAATGATGAGGTCAATTTCTACACCAGCCTGAGAGGCTTCATAAAGGAGCTTAATAATGGCGGGATCAACCAGAGAATTCATTTTGGCAATAATACGGCCGGGCCGACCATTATGGCAATGTTCTATCTCTTGGCGAATCATGCTCATCATATGATCGCGGAGCGTAACTGGAGCCACCAGAAGATTGCGGTAGCTATGTTGGCGGGAGAAAGCCGTAAGGTAATTAAACAGTTCTGATAAATCAGCCCCTAATTCCTCGCGACAGCTAATGAGTCCCAAGTCTGTATATAGTGTTGCGGTCTTGGAGTTATAGTTACCCGTTCCGATGTGCACGTAGCGCCGAAGTTCATCTCCTTCTTCCCTGACAATGAGGAGAGTTTTGGTATGAGTTTTCAAACCAATCACACCATAAACCACGTGGACGCCTGCCTGTTCCAGGCGCTTGGCCCAGTTAATATTATTCTCTTCATCAAAGCGCGCCTTCAGCTCTACCAGTACGGCGACCTGTTTGCGGTTTTCTGCAGCCTCCAGAAGCGCTTGTACAATTGGAGAATCGCCGGATGTTCGATACAGAGTCATTTTGATCGCCTGTACTTGAGGGTCCCGGGCTGCTTGGGTAATTAATAACTCTACCGAAGCTTGGAAACTATCATAAGGATGGTGAACGAGGAGGTCCCCTTCCCGAATCACTGAAAATATATCCGGACGGGGTTCTGATAGAGTTGAGTACTCCTCCTCGACATCAGCTTGTAAAAAACTCAGGCGAGAGGGCACAACAGGCGTCCAAGGTAAATCTTTCAATTCAGGACGCGGCAGGGACTGAAAGAAAAATAAATCCTTTAAATTGAGAAGCCCATTCAAGGTATAAATCTGTTTGGGACTGAGAGTATATTCCTCGATTAGCGCATTCAGTATCCTCTCGGGGAAATCTGCTTGTACTTCTAGACGAATCACATCGCCACCGATGCGTCGTTTGCTAATTTCTTGTTGAATCGCCAGCAGCAGGTCATCCGCTTCATCGTCTCGGACTGGAAAATCAGCATCGCGGGTGATCCGAAAATAGCCGCTGCGCTGAATGGTCATGCCTGGAAAGAGCGCTTCTAAGTTATGAGTAATTAGATCTTCTAAGGTCACTCCTACCCAATCAGCTGGCTCATCTCCTACCCTTTTCAAGTCATTGGGCAAGCTGATGAAACGCGGTAAGTTACTGGGAACTTTAATCCGGGCATAGTGGAGGAGCTGGGTTTGGGGATCAAGAACTTCAACAGCGACATTTAAGCTCAGGTTGGACATGCGGGGAAATGGGTGAGACGGATCAACCCCAAGAGGCGTCAGAATTGGAAAGACACGACGGTCAAAGAAAGATTGGAGGAATTCTTGCTGAGGGGGAGTCAGCTGTTCATAGGAAACCAGATGGAGCCCAGCTTGCGCCATGAGAGGCATGAGATCGGTTTGGAGAAACTGATGTTGACGAGTCACTACCGGCAGAAGATGGTCATAAATTTGATCGAGCTGCTGTTGGGGAGTCAACCCATCTGGGGGAAGCTGGGCAACAGTCATCTGGACTTGTTCTAATAGCCCAGAAACCCGCACCATAAAAAATTCATCGAGATTGGAGCTAAAAATTGCTAAAAATTTTAACTTCTCTAGGAGGGGAGTACGCCGATCAAACGCTTCGTGAAGGACGCGATCGTTAAACTGCAGCCAGCTCAATTCTCGATTGCAATAATAGTCTGGATTGCTTAAGTTTTGATCCTCTCGATTCTCCACAGGAACTTGCATAGAAGGACTCCCTTGATAACTAACCATAAATGTTGCTGGCGAAACAGTTCCCTTACAAAAAGCAACGGCAACTAGCCGAAGCGACCGGAAACATAATCCCGTGTCTCTTCTTGCTGAGCATTTTCGAAGATTACTTTCGTCTCGTCATACTCTGCCAAATAGCCTATCTTACCGCCGCTTTCTGTAGGAACAGCATTAAAAAAGGCAGTGTAGTCAGCCACCCGGGTTGCCTGCTGCATATTGTGAGTGACGATAATGATGGTGTAGTTTTCCGCGAGCTCTTTCATTAACTCCTCCACTTTCAAGGTGGAAATGGGGTCTAAGGCAGAGCAAGGTTCGTCCATCAGCACCACTTCCGGATTAATGGCAATGGTGCGAGCAATACAGAGTCGCTGCTGTTGCCCACCGGATAAGGAGAATCCGTTTTCTTGCAGTTTGTCCTTAACTTCATCCCAGAGGGCGGCTCGTCGTAGAGAAGTCTCTACTAATTCGTCAAGATCGCCGCTATAGTTATTAACCCTGGCACCATAGGCAATATTGTCATAGATCGATTTGGGAAAAGGATTAGGCTGCTGAAATACCATGCCAATCCGGCGACGAACCTCGATGGGGTCGATATCTTTGGCATAGATATTCTGCCCATGGTAAGTAATTTCCCCTTCAAGACGGAAACCGTTGATTAAGTCATTCAATCGGTTAAAGCAGCGCAATACAGTGCTTTTACCGCAACCCGAGGGACCGATCAAGGCTGTGATTTTGTTCTTAGGGATATCGAGGGAAACATCACGTACCGCTTTATAGTTGCCGTAGTAAATATCACATGCTTTAGTTCGCAAAACAACATCGGTTGCCAAGGCAGGTGTTTTAGCTGTTTCCGAGTTATAGGATGGGTTAGCTGTTTCAGGGTTATACATTGTACTTATTTTTTTCAGTAGGGGCAGTGTTTTTAATAAGTTCTGCTTCGCGCTGCCAATCGAGCGGTTACGCTAGAGGCTAGAACCAGCAGCACTAGAATAAATGCCCCTGCCCATGCTAGCTCCTGCTGGGGCGCAAAGGGAACAATGGCAAAATTGAAAACCAGTACAGATAAGGTGGCAATGGGCTCAAAAATACCAGTGGGCCAAAACTGAGAAAAGAGGGCGGTGAAAATTAGCGGTGCTGTTTCTCCAGCCGCCCGAGCAATTGCTAAGGTAATGCCAGTAAGAATAGCGGGTATAGCAGCAGGCAAAACAACGGTTAAGACAGTTTGATAATTAGATGCACCGACTCCCACTGACGCCCAACGGACTTCTTGAGGAACGATCTTCAAAGCCTCGTCGGTGGTCCGAATAATCGTAGGCAGCATCAAGATTGTCAAAGCTACTCCCCCTGCGACAGCAGAATATCCAGTCAAGCCAGAACTAACTAAAAGGGCGTAAACAAAGACCCCTGCAATAATCGAGGGAACACCGCTTAAGACGTTAGTGGCAAACCGAACATTTTGAGCCAGTTTGCTACCTTCGCTAAATTCTGCCAGATAAATGGCTGCCATAACGCCAAAAGGAACAGAAATAAGGGTTGCGATTGCAACGACAATCAGCGTCCCTAAAATGGCATTTGCAATCCCTCCTCCCTCTAAACCTGGAGCAGGGGGCAGCTGAGTAAACAAAGCTAAATCGAGCCGACCAATACCGCGCACTATTACCAAAGACAGCACTAAGACGAGTGGGATTAATGTTCCCACCATACATAAGCTCGCCAAGGCCGTCATGACGATATTAAAAATGGTTCTACTGTTCGACGTATTTTTTTTTAGCCCCTGAATATCAAACGTCTCAATGGGGGTACTTGGAGAACTAGCCACATCAACACCTCAAAAAAATAGATTGACGACTACTGGTACTTTGCTTGCACTTGATTCACAATCAACTGGGCTAACACATTGACGATTAATGTCAACACGACCAGCACCAATGCTGCATACATCAAGGCAGAAACTTGCAATCCTTTTGCTTCGGCAAACTGGTTTGCTAATAGGGAAGCGATGGTATTGGCAGGAGCTAAAATTGAAATATTCAATTGATTTGAATTTCCGATAACCATTGTCGCTGCCATCGTTTCACCCATCGCTCGACCTAAAGCTAGCATCGTACCGCCGACAATACCGGAAAAGGCAGCTGGAATTAATACTCGAAAAATGGTGCCCCAACGGCTGGCTCCTAGGCCTAAAGAACCTTGTCGTAGTTGAGGGGGTAACGCAGCAAGAGAATCTCGAGCAATAGCGGTAATAATGGGTAAAACCATAATCGCTAAAATCACCCCTGCTGGGAGCATCCCCGGTCCGACTGGAGCAGTTCTGAATAGAGGAATCCAGCCGAAATTACTGTGTAACCAGTCGCCAATCACCGTTAGAAAGGGAATTATCACAAAAATTCCCCATAAACCATAAACGACGCTCGGAATTGCTGCGAGTAATTCTACCAAGAAAACGAGCACGGTGCGAATCTGAAGGGGGATAAAATCCTCGCTCAAAAAAATTGCAGTCCCTAAGCCTAAAGGAACAGCGATGAGCAGTGCAATTAAAGAACTAACTAGGGTACCGTAAATCATTGGCAGTGCCCCATATAGCTCTCGTCCTTGAACCGGATTCCAAGCACTAGTGACCAGGAAGCGGAGTCCAAATTCTTGAATGGCGGGTAGAGCTTGAATGAAAACAACAATAGCAATGATTGCTAAGAGTAAACCAGTGGCAATGGCAAAAGCTGCAGTTACACCCGCAAAAGTCTGGTCAAATTTCTTCTCAGTGTTTGAGCGACTTCTCTGGGAAGGTAATGATGATGATGTCTTGGCAGTCACGATAGTCTAGAGTCCTTACAAAATTATCTGGGTGCTTTGAAAAAAAGGAAGAAAGATGATTTAA
>CAZAYV010000042.1:0-27082 GCA_964489465.1 uncultured Dactylococcopsis sp.
TCTTTCCCTACACGACGCTCTTCCGATCTAGAGAAACCAAAACTTTCCTTCCCCATCTGGAGCAAATTGCACGCCACTAAAGCCTTGTACCGGTTGACCGGCAAAGGGACCGGTTCGTCCGTTAGCAGAAATCCCTTTTCCTGCTGGGGGACCTTCAGCAAATGTATCGGCGGGTAAAACAGCAAATCCTTTTAACATGATAAGAACCTCTACCATCAATACTTTCAACTACGTAGACGTTCTCATGGCAACGTTAATTTTGTTTTAGCAAAGCGTTAAAGATCGACAGTCTTAAAATTATGAAAAGTTTAATAACTGGATGAAGTGCTTCTAAAGTGGCAAATCGAAAGACTAGCAGAAGAATGACGACTGATCAGGGATTTTTCGTTAAGCTCGATATTAGTGTTAGTTCCGAAAATGATTTTCATGAAGCAGCAAACTCAAGTTTCGACGTCTTCTGTGATTACGTTACAAGTCTCTCCAGCGCAAGTAATACGAGGAAAAGGCGCGATCGCGCAAGCCGGAAACCAGATTGCGCAGCTGGGTCAACGCCCTCTCCTCATTGGCGGCGATCGCGCACTGAACTTAGTTCAACCCTTTCTTAACCCGATCCTGCAAGAGCATGATTTAACTGCCATCAGTGCCTCTCACTATCCTGACTCTTGCGAAGAATCGCAACAAAAGTTACAAGAACAAGTTGCCATGCATCAAGCCGACCTCATTATTGGCGTGGGGGGCGGCAAAGCCCTAGATATGGCAAAGCTGGTTGCCTTTCAGTGTGGCTTACCCATCGTAACCATTCCGACATCAGGCGCAACTTGTGCTGCTTGGACTGCCCTTTCTAACATTTACACTGCAGCGGGAGCGTTTCAATACGATATTCCTCTCCCTTATGCCCCGAATTTACTGATTCTCGACTATGATTTAGTTGCCACTGCCCCGCAACGGATGCTGGTAGCTGGCATTGGGGATGCCCTTGCCAAATGGTACGAAGCGAGTGTTAGTAGTGGCGATGCCACAGCCAGTTTAACCATTGCTGCAGTGCAACAAGCGCGTGTTTTACGGGATATCCTCCTGCAAAAGTCTGCCCTTGCCTTGGAAAATCCCGGGGGAGAAGTGTGGCAAGAGATTGTCGATGCAACGGTTTTACTCCCTGGTGTGATCGGTGGCTTAGGCGGTGCAAATTGTCGCACGGTTGCCGCCCACGCCATCCATAATGGTTTAACTCATCTGGCTGCCACTCATGACATTTTGCATGGGGAAAAAGTAGCTTATGGGATTTTAGTGCAGTTGCGGTTAGAAGAAATGGTCGAAGATAACCAACTGGCTGCTTCTGCGCGACACCAATTACTGCAATTTTATTCCGAAATTGGTTTACCAAAGAGCCTTGAGGATTTAGGATTAGAAAACGTCACCTTGGCACAGTTACGACAAGTGGCTGACATTGCTTGTGCGTCCAATTCGGATATTCATCGTTTACCGTTTACGGTGGAACCGACAGAATTAGTGGCGGCGATGGTCTCAACTACGGTTACGGTCAATAATAAAGCGGTTGCTGTGAACCAAGAGAGTTAACACTGGTATCAACCTGAGAACACAATGGGATTTGAATTTACCCCTGCTGAACGATTAAACGCCCTTCCTCCTTATGTTTTTGCCCGTCTCGACGAATTAAAAGCAAGAGCCCGAGAACAAGGCTTAGATTTGATTGATTTGGGGATGGGCAACCCGGATGGCTTTGCGCCAAAACCGGTGATTGACGCTGCTACGCAAGCGTTAAGTGTGGCTGAAAATCACGGTTATCCGCCCTTTGAAGGGACAGGGAGTTTTCGCAGCGCGATCGCGCGGTGGTATCACCGTCGGTATGGGGTAAATCTCTCTCCAGATAGTGAAGCGTTACCACTCATTGGCTCCAAGGAAGGCTTAACCCATCTGGCTTTAGCTTACGTCAACCCCGGTGATGTGGTTCTAGTTCCTTCTCCGGCATATCCCGCTCATTTTCGCGGACCGCTGATTGCCGGGGGAAAGTTGCATCAAATGACACTGACACCCGAACAAGATTGGTTGATTGATCTCACCAAGATTCCAGAGAATGTGGCGCAGCAGGCGAAGATGCTGTATTTCAATTATCCGAGTAATCCCACTACAGCAGTTGCTCCGCGGGAGTTCTTTGAAGAAATTGTTGCCTTTGCTCGGCATTACTCCATTTTGCTGGTTCATGATTTGTGTTATGCCGAATTAGCCTTTGATGGCTACCAGCCCACCAGTGTGTTAGAAATTCCAGGGGCAAAAGAGATCAGTGTTGAGTTTCATACGCTATCCAAAACTTACAGCATGGCAGGATGGCGGGTTGGTTTTGTCGTGGGGAATAGTAAGATTATTCAAGGACTGCGGACGCTAAAAACGAATATGGATTATGGGATTTTCTCGGCTGTCCAAGCAGCAGCAGAAACGGCGTTAGAGTTACCGGATAGCTATGTGGAAGCGGCGCAGCAGCGCTATCAACAACGACGGGATTTTCTCGTGGAAGGCTTAGGGAAATTAGGCTGGAACATCCCGAAACCAAAAGCAACCATGTATTTGTGGGTGCCTTGTCCAAAAGGAAGCAATTCTACGGATTTTGCGTTAGATACGTTACAGAAAACTGGCGTGGTCGTGACACCGGGGAATGCCTTTGGCGAAGCTGGCGAAGGCTATGTCAGAATTAGTTTAATTGCCGAGCGCGATCGCTTACAGCAAGTCTTAAATCGCTTTGAGCACAGTGGAATTCGTTTTGATTAGTCATTAGTTATTAGTCATTAGTCATTAGTCATTGGTCATTAGTCATCCTTCGACAGGGGTTCGGCGAGCTCACCCGAGCCGCTCAGGAACATAGTCATTGGTTCACCCGCTCTCCTTGTCTCCCTGGTCTCCCTTGTCTCCCCCTCACCCACTCTCCTTGTCTCCTCATTATTAATTATCTTGCAACCTTCAGCTTAAAACGGCTCATTCTGTTTTGTTTTCAGGTTCTTCTTGAGTGGTGAGTTTTTCCACTTCTTCCATAGTTTCGATGGGGTCAGTTTCTTCAGATTTTTTAATATAATTAATTTTTACTTCTTCTAAAATTTCACCTAATAATTGTTCAATTTCAGCTAGGGTTTCTTTGTTTTGTAATTCTTCTTTGAGAGCCTCTTTAAAGTCTGAAGAAAGTTTATCAAATAAGGCTTGTCCTTCTGCATCTTCATAGGAAGAAACTAAAACTTCCACTGAGGATTTTGCTAATTGACTCGATAAGTTTTCGAGCCATGTATCCGGTAAAGTTTGGACGCCTGGAATTTGTTGCAAATTTTGGTAAAAATCGGACTCTAAAAACGCACCACGTAAGGCATAGTGCAATAATGCTTCCACATCCGGTTGCACTTTGGGTAATACTTTATAAATCGTCAATGCTAGCAATCGATCAGTGAGAATTTCAACTTTATTCGCTTCACTGACTTTAAGATAAGGTTGAGGGTTTAGTAAAAAGTTCGCTGCTTCTCCTTGCACCACTGAACTCCTCGCTTGATTAATAATTCGCACTAATAAATATTGAGAAACCCGATCTGATAAATAAGCAGCCGGTTCGTAAGTCACTTGACTTAAAATCCGTTCAAAATCAATGACTTTCGACGTATGGAGACGCGTTAAAACTGGGATGACTCTTAGCCAGCGCCAAAAAGGGATTAAGAGAAACCAATCATACCATCGTCGTAGGAAAGCATCGAACCAATTAATACCTTGAATTCGATAACTCATCAGCATTGTTCGGGTCATTAATTCAATGGCAAAAAAGCCAATAAAAATACTATCAATCCGCCAAAAATTATCAACAAAGCGTCCATAGTCATCCACTTCCCGATAGTAGTTAGTAGCTAAAAGAGGGGCAATTCTTTCTTGGAAATAGCTGAGTTCAGCTTGTCCATTTTTTTGAAAATTATCTTCACTCCAGAATTGCATTAATCCCTGAGCAGCAGTCAATTCCCCGGTATATTCTCGGAACAGGCGTTTTACCCGAGCAAACGTACCAAATTTTCCTGCAACTAAAAAAGGGTTATTCTCAATCATCTCTTCGCTTTCTTCACGGAGAGTATTTAAAAGTTCTTTACTTTTGAAATCTAATTCTTCTTGTGTAGAGAATGTATTCTCCAGCTGATTAACGGTTTTTAAATAGTTTTGGGTAAAGGGATGAGGAGTAATTCCTTTTAGCGGATCATAATGTTCTACAATAGCCGGAACATAATGTAAATAAAGATCGCGAAGTGGGACATAAGTTAAGTTAAAAAAAGAGATGAGTAAACTCACCAGGGCAAGAATTGCAATTGCTTTTTCCCACCAAGAAGTAGCGCGTTCCATAGCTCTAAAAATACCTTATTACAAGTCAGTTATCAAAAATTGATATAGTATGATCCGATTGGTTTAAATTTAAGACAATATGGCTTTTTCTCAAGTGACCGTGCAAGTTCCCGCGACAACTGCTAACCTCGGACCAGGGTTTGATTGTCTAGGAGTTGCTTTAAGCCTTCATAATCGGTTTCAGTTTACAAAACAAGCAGCTGGCACTTCTCCAGTTGAGATTATTGTTCAGGGGCAAGAAGCAGCAGGGGTGAGTACCAACACGGATAATTTACTTTATCGAGCGTTCACTCAATTCTATGAGGATTTTGGTGAGACCCCTCCTCCTATTAAAATTGAGATTGAGTTAGGAGTACCTCTCTCGCGCGGCTTAGGCAGTTCCGCAACGGCAATTGTCGGAGGGTTGCTAGCAGCTAATACCTTTGCCGGACATCCTTTAGAACATCCTGATTTATTACGAAAGGCGATCGCGCTAGAAGGACATCCCGATAATATTGTCCCCGCCTTTCTGGGCGGTTGTCGTTTAGCTGTCCCCACCGAGAAGGATTGGGAAATTGCAGAAATTCCTTGGTCAGAAAAATTAGTCCCCGTTGTGGCAATTCCGAACTTTCAACTCTCTACTGAAGCTGCGCGAGCGGTGTTACCTTCACAATTTTCTCGTGATGTTGCTATTTTTAATGCGACACATCTGGGATTATTGTTACGCGCGATCGAAACCGGACGGGGGGATTGGTTACGAGTGGGAATGCAAGACCAACTGCACCAACCCTATCGTCAACAACTTATTACTGGCTATACTGCAGTAGAAGCAGCTGCCCTCACAGCCGGCGCTTATGGCGTTGCGATTAGCGGTGCGGGTCCGACCCTACTGGCGATTACTAGTCTGGGTGATGCCCCATCCGTTGCTCAAGAAATGCAAACAGCATGGGAAAAAGTAGGGATCACTGCCACCGTACAAGTCCTAAAGGTTAACACCACTGGCGCAACGTTTCAAACCCGGAAGTAGAGCAGTGAAAAATTACCAAGAACTAATGACGAACGACAAAGGACGAATGACCAAATTATAAAACAGCCGTTAAAAAGGCCAGTTGATCAGTAACTTCTTCAATGCGTTTGCTTGTGGGTTTTCCCGCCCCATGTCCTGCTTTGGTTTCAATGCGAATGAGAACCGGGTTATCCCCAGCGTGGGCAGCTTGTAACGCCGCAGCAAATTTAAAGCTATGGGCGGGAACAACGCGATCGTCATGATCGGCAGTGGTAATTAAAGTGGAGGGATAAACGGTTCCTGATTTGAGATTATGCAAGGGAGAATAGTCATAGAGAGCCTCAAATTCTTCTTGATGATCCGGGGAACCATAATCAGAACACCAGGCCCAGCCAATGGTAAATTTGTGGAAGCGGAGCATATCCATTACGCCCACTGCGGGTAAAGCTGCCCCAAAGAGATCAGGACGTTGGGTCATACAAGCGCCAACCAATAAGCCACCATTACTTCCACCAGAAATAGCTAGTTTTTGGGGAGACGTATAGCGATGTTCAATTAACCATTCGGCAGCCGCAATAAAGTCATCAAAGACATTTTGTTTATCCAGTTTTGTTCCCGCTTGATGCCATGCTTCCCCATATTCTCCCCCACCGCGCAAGTTGGGAACGGCATAAACGCCGCCCCTTTCCATCCACACCAAACGACTTACGGAAAAGCTTGGGGTCAAGGCAATATTAAAACCACCGTAGCCGTAAAGCACCGTTGGATTATTCCCATCCAATAATAAGCCTTTTTTATGGGTAATAAACATGGGGACTTGTGTTCCATCCTTACTGCGATAAAAGACTTGGCGGGTTTCGTAGTTATCGGGGTTAAAACTAACAGTCGGTTGACGGAAAAGGGTACTTTCTCCCGTTTCTAGGTTGTAGCGATAGATCGTTGTGGGCGTGGTGAAACTGGTGTAAGCATAAAAGGTTTCCGTATCATCCCGTTTCCCGTTAAATCCACCCACAGAACCAATGCCGGGCAATTCAATGTCTTGAATGTACGTGCCATCGAGAGCATGAATTTGTAAGCGCGATCGCGCGTTTTGTAAATAATCGAGAATAAACTGGTGATTTAAGACACTCACCCCTTCTAACGTATTCTCTGTTTCTGGAACAATTTCTTGCCATTTTTCTGGGTCTGGCTGATTAATATCAATGCCAATCAACCGTCCTTTTGGCGCTTGATCATCCGTGCGGAACCAAAAGAGGGAATCTTCGTATTCAATAAAGCTAAAACTCGCAACAAAACCAGAAATCAGCTCTTTCACTTCCCCTTGTGGATCTTGTAAATTTTGATAAAAGACTAAGTTTTTGGGATCTGTGCCTTGGCTAACGGAAATAATCAAATATTTGCCATCTTCTGTGACATCGGCATCAAACATCCATTCTTTTTGATTGGGGCGTTCATAGATTAAAATATCTTCGCTTTGTTCGGTGCCGAGGCGATGATAATAGAGCTTTTGGTAATAATTGGCTTGTTCTAATTGTTTGCTTTCTGGAGGGGCATCGTAACGACTATAGAAAAAGCCTTCGTTGTCTTTTGTCCAAGTTGCTCCAGAAAATTTAATCCACTCTAAATGATCGGAAAAATCGTCTCCGGTTTCTACATTTCGCACTTGCCACTCTTGCCAGTCTGATCCCGATTTAGATATGCCATAGGCTAGAAATTGTCCATTATCGCTAATGGCTATTCCAGAGAGCGCGATCGTTCCATCTTCAGAAAATTGATTGGGATCAAGGATAACTCTCGGTTCTTCTTCCAACTGATTGAGGGTATAGAGAACACTTTGATTTTGTAAGCCATCATTTTTGAAATAAAAATAACGTTCTCCTTTTTTAATGGGAATGCCATATTTTTCATAATCCCATAACTTCGTCAAGCGTTCTTTAATGGTTTCCCGTTCTGGAATTTGTTCTAAAAAGCTAAAAGTAACTTGATTTTGTGCTTCGATCCAAGCTTTTGTTTCTTCAGAATCTGGATCTTCTAACCACCGATAGGGATCTTGAACTGCGACACCATGATAATGATCGGTTTGCTCAATTTTTGAGGTTTTGGGATAATTAAAAGACATCATTGATAATTAATAGCTTACAAACTTTTATTGATTTTAATTACTTTGAAAATGGAGAAAGCGTAAGAATGCTTTAACCGCTTGTGGTTGTTCTTGGGGAGAAATCTATTTAGCTAGAAGCTGCCCATCGAGTTCAGGGAAAAATTGGCTTTTCTGAGTTGAAGGATAAGTTTCTCCTCTCAAATCATACAAAGTCAGTTGATTATTCTGCCAAATCAGCACCTCAGGAACACCGAGATGTCTCAGTAGTGGTATAAAATTGATTGTTTGCTAGTTTGAGTCCGTGATAAAAACTGCTTTCCAAGCTGTGTATCGATCAGCTAACAACCCCTATAAATATTCATAATCTAATTATCCCTAGCGAATGAGCCGTTACTGGGAGCGCATTAAGATACGATAGAGAGTAGAAAGTAAAGAAACATAACAAAGTTTGCACTTAACAAGAGGGAAAGAAGCGCGTGTTTGCACTAACTGGCTATGAATACTTTTTGGGATTTTTGCTCATTTGCTCATTAATCCCTGTGATTGCCCTCGCTGCGGCTAAATTATTACGACCCAGCGGCGGCGGACCAGAGACACGCACCAGCTATGAATCTGGGATGGAGCCCATGGGCGGAGCCTGGATTCAATTTAACATCCGTTACTATATGTTTGCGCTGGTGTTTGTGGTCTTTGATGTAGAAACAGTCTTTTTATATCCGTGGGCCGTTGCCTTTAATCAACTCGGACTACTCGCGTTTGTCGAAGCCCTAATCTTTATTGCCATTCTTGTTGTGGCATTAGTGTACGCATGGCGCAAAGGAGCATTAGAATGGTCATGAATTCTGAATCAACTATGAATCAAGGAACTTTAGAAGAACAACAGAAAGAAAAAATCTTGAATCCTGCCAGTCGCACTGGGGTAACGCAAGATTTATCGGAAAACGTGATTCTGACAACCGTTGATGACCTCTACAATTGGTCGCGGTTATCGAGTCTTTGGCCAATGATGTATGGTACTGCTTGCTGCTTCATTGAATTTGCCGCTCTCATTGGGTCTCGCTTTGACTTTGACCGCTTTGGCTTATTACCCCGTTGCAGTCCTCGGCAAGCTGACTTAATTATTACCTCCGGTACGATTACGATGAAGATGGCACCGGCGTTGGTTCGGCTTTATGAAGAAATGCCTGCCCCGAAATATGTTATTGCCATGGGCGCTTGCACGATTACCGGTGGGATGTTTAGTGTGGATTCTCCCACAGCCGTGCGCGGGGTTGATAAATTGATTCCGGTAGATGCTTATATTCCCGGTTGCCCACCGCGTCCGGAAGCCATTATTGACGCGATTGTCAAACTCCGGAAGAAAATTGCCAACGAGTCAATCCAAGAACGGGCAGGTTCTATTGAACAAACCCACCGCTATTACAGCACGACTCACAACATGAAAGTGGTTGACCCCATCCATGATGGACAATACTTAGGAAAAGGCACTTGGGAAACGCCGCCGAAGGAACTCGCCGAAGCAATGGAAGCACCTCTCTCACCAGCGTTGAGTGAATCCCAAACCCAAAAAGAGGAGGCGTAAGGTGGCTGAAGAAGAAAAACAGACTCAAAACGAACAAGCCAATCAAGAAGAATCGCAACTGGTTGAACCCGGTGCGGTTTCGTCCTGGCTGTCCAATAATGGCTTAGAGAATCAACCCCTCCCCAACGACCATCGGGGCGTGGAAATGATTCGGGTAGAAGCAGATGCCTTGCTACCCGTTGCAACCGCCCTCTATCAAAATGGATTTAATTATCTGCAATGTCAGGGCGGTTATGATTCCGGTCCCGGGAAGGAGTTAGTGAGCTTTTATCACCTAGCAAAAGTTTATGATGATGCTGACTCCACTGAGGAAGTCCGCATTAAGGTCTTTTTACCCCGTGACAATCCTCGCGTACCATCGGTTTATTGGATTTGGAAAACGGCTGATTGGCAAGAACGGGAAACGTACGATATGTTCGGTATTGTTTTTGATGGACATCCTAATCTGAAACGACTGTTGATGAATGAAGATTGGGTGGGTTGGCCCCTGCGTAAAGATTACGTTTCTCCAGAGTTCTACGAAATTCAACACGCTTATTAAGCTGACTTTCGTAAGACTTGACCCCCTGACTTATCGACGTTAGGGGGTTTCAATTGCTCTGAGGCGGAGTATTGATAAAAATGCTCCGATTGCTGAAAATGTCGAATGGTTCTACTCCTCTATCTCCTCAGTCATTAGCTTCCCAGGATGAACGAGCGGATTATTTAGAATCTGAAAATTGGCTCTCTTTCCACCGGGTTTGGGGAAGGATGAGTGAAGAAACGATCGCTGCGATCGCGCAGAATTTACAAGTATTGCCCGTTAGCGCGCAGCAATTGATTGACTAAGAAAATCAAATGGGGAACTGTAGAAATTGATCGCCATTCTCCGGTGGGCAAAAATCACATTACGGATCGCAACGCCGGCGATGTGTTTGGTTATCTTCCGCTGGTTAGCAAGCAAGTCGAGATTAAACTAGTGCAGCCGGGCGAAAATAGTTGACCAGTTAGCGAAGGCTCGAAGCATTGATTTTAGATCAACTTTAGTGGTCAGTTACTTCTACCGCGTTGCACTAGCTCCCCTCACGCAACGTCAAGCCGATATTTGCAACTTTGCCAACTACTTTCTTCGCTCTTTTTCCTAAGACTGGGAAAAATTCAGAAAAGACCAGTGCACTTATCTAAACTGAACTCATTTCCCTTCCCAACTAACGGACGATGAGGCAAGTGTTTTCAATGCTGTAATGTAATTGGTAATGTCATGATCGCGGAAACGTTGAGAAAGAAAATTCAAGCTGAAACGAGGTCCTAGGCGATATTCTTTTTCCACATGACGATATCCCTGCCAAGGTCGGGGTAAAGCGGGCACAAGATCCATGCCATAAATGAAGCGATAACTATTGGGGACGCGCTTGTTAAATGATTCTCTAAAACCATCGTTGCCCACGCGGGGAGAACCAAAGGTATAGGTAGAGATGGCAAACTGTTCGCCGAAGCAATATTGGATATCAACGGCACATAAGGTTGATAATGCCCCACCCAAACTATGACCGGTTACAACCACTTGAGAAGCAGTATAATTCTTGATCTGATGATGAATCTCCTCTCGGACTGAAAGATAAGCATTCACAAACCCCTGATGCATCTTGGCACCGGATTGACTCTTTTCTTCGTAAGGATAGACTTCTTCAAGCTTGTCAACAATTTCTTGGTGGATAACGTTTTCTTCAAATGTGACTTTATTCAAATCAAAGTTGGTAGTCCAATCAATTTTTTCTTCACTTCCTCGGAAGACAAGATAAATGGCATCTTCCGTTGAATCTAATAACATTGCACATTGAGTCCCCGTATCCTCTTTGTCAATTAACACCGGAGTAATATTCGGAAAATGACTAAACTGAATCTGCGAGAACTTTTGATAAATCTCTTCCGAAAGAAAAGCACATTGAGCGGCTTGGGCGTAATTCATGGTTCTCATACCTCTAAATTTTTAGTGATGAGGTGCAAGTTTATAAGCAAGCAGTGGATGAACAACAATGAGATGAAATTCTTATTCTGAAAAGTTTTATACGAATTATGAAATTTACCACTTACGTATTTATTATAAGCTGACGGCTCTCGATTGCCCTCTCTGGTCAAGATGGCAACACCGTTTCCTCCGAATGCTATAATTTCACTGCAAAACTCCCTACCGGCAAAGATGACTGATTTTTCCCAAGCCATTCCTGTTGATCAAATTCGCTACAACGAACAAGGATTAGTTCCTGCCATTGTTCAAGATTATTTGGATGGTACGGTATTGATGATGGCGTGGATGAGTCAAACCTCTTTGCAAAAAACCTTGGCAACAGGAGAAACTTGGTTTTGGAGCCGATCGCGCCAAGAATTATGGCACAAAGGAGAAACCTCTGGACACTTGCAAAAAGTGAAAGCCGTGCGCTACGACTGTGATAGTGATGCGCTTCTAATTACGGTTGAACAACTCGGAGAAATTGCTTGTCATACCGGTGAACGATCCTGTTTCCATCAAGTGGATGGGAGTAAAGCGGATCCGCCCGCCGATACTTTGTCTGGGCTTTATGATGTTATCTGTGAGCGCCGCGATCATCCCACCCCCGACTCCTACACTTGTAACTTGATGGCGGGGGGCGATAATAAAATGCTCAAGAAAATTGGCGAAGAAGCAGCGGAAGTGGTGATGGCGTGTAAAGATGATGACCCCAGCGCGATCGCGTCGGAAGTGGCTGATCTGCTTTATCACACATTAGTCGCTATGTCTCACCATAACGTCGATGTGAAAGCAGTTTACAAAAAACTACAAGAGCGAAAACGATGAAGGGAGGAATCAATTATGGCAACTTTATCTCAACAGCAATGTGTTCCCTGTCAAGGCAATGTTCCACCCGTTACTGAAGAGGAAATTGCTCAATATAAACCGCAAATTCCTGATTGGTCTCTCAAGAATGAAAACGGAACGTCTTACTTAGAACGCAGCTATACGCTTGCCAACTTTAAACGCGCCCTCGCATTAGCGCAGCAGGTTGGAGACATCGCCGAACAAGAACAACATCATCCCACTTTAATTGTGGAATGGGGGAAATTAACGGTTCAGTGGTGGACCCATACCATTAATGGTCTGCATCAGAATGATTTTATTATGGCAGCCAAAACAGATGAGGTTGTTGAGCAAGTCAACTCTTAAATAAAGTCCTAACCCCCTGCCCAAGCTGATTTTGTTCGCTTTGAGCAGGGGGTTGGCTTGAAAGAAGCAAAGTCTTGATTGAGTTAATTGTTAACTTAATGTTGTCTCAAGTAGGTCAACCTTGTCAGACTGTTCTGATGAGTGGTTTCGCACTCCCTTCAAAGTTGCAAATTGGGGGAAACGACAAAAACCCCAAACCCGTAACTCAATCAAAACTTGTGTTGGATGATTTCATGATTCAATTCGCGCTTGATTGATTCAATGCCCTTTATTCAATGCCCTTTTTCTTCCTGACGTCGTTCTCCTTCGGAAGAAAATTCTCAGCCCAAACAGCAAAACTGCTGATAGAAGAAATGCTATGGTGAGTACTCACTAGATAATCTTATTTCTAAGATATATAATTTCTAGCTGGTTTGTAAAATAAACTACAAAAAATTTAAAATTTTTCTGGATTACAATCACAGAAAGCGACGAGGAAGCCCCAATCCTAAAGGTTGTGGGATGAGTGAATCAGTGATGAATCAGGTTGTTGTCTGAATGATTGCTGTTGGCGGTTAAATTCTTGCTCAGCGGTTGATAAGACAGGAGAAGCAATCGGTTCGCGCATATCCCACTGCACTGCGGATAACAAAGCTAAGCTACTGGCAATGAGAAAACCTGTAAATAAAAATTGCCAGCTGGCAATCAGGGGTAAGAGGAGAATTCCCCCGAGATGTGCTAAGCCAATCAAAATGAAGAGACGAGAACGCAATCCGAAACCGGTCACGACATATCCGAGACCGCAACTGGCTAGCCAGAGGGGGCACAAATTAAGGAGAATCAATCCCCAACCGCCCAAAATACCTAAATTGGTCAGGCTTAAACTCAGCAGCATTAAGCCACTCCAGAAATACATGACCCAAGATAATTGTTCGACTTGTGTCCAGAAGCGAGTGAACAGGATCATGATTGCGATCGCTGCTAAAGTCAGAAGCGATGACAGGTAAGCCTGAGTGATCCAGCTAATGGCTAGAAACTGACCACAGGAAAAAATTGCCAGCGCGATCGCGCTCCATAACAGTAAAACTTGATCGATTCTCGTGTAAAGTGCAGAAAAGACTTGATTATTCCCAATTTCAATGTTGATTTTAAGCAATCCACACAGATCTTGCACGTCAAGGGCAGTTTGTTTACGACGGAGGACAGGTTCTGTTACGTTAAAAAAGGTCATGAAGGGAAAGCGAAGATAAAATGTTAAGTCACAAGCTTAATAAATCGTAACACATTGTAATGTATCTTGACACGTTTTCTAGAAACTGGATTAATTAAGGAATTCGTCTCGTTATTTATGCCTCTGTTCAACTCGACAACCCACTATGATGAATAGTTGTCGTCCATCACCGGATTATGATCAAGTCTGCTTGGAAACGCCTTTTACTCTTATTGCTTCCCCTTTTTCTCTCCGGTTGTGTTCACTACAATGTGGGCATTAACTTTAATGGTTTACACCGCGGGGAAATTGTCCAACACATAGAATTAGGTCAACAACTAACAAACTTTAGTCAAGCCGATGTTGAAGACTGGTTAGGCAGTTTGCAAACGCGATCGCGACAACTTGGAGGAAAAACCCAGCGCCTTTCACCGCAAGCGGTGGAACTGACCATTCCTTTTGCTAATGCCCAAGAATTAGAAACGAAATTCAATCGTTTTTTTAATCCCACTCGTTCGCAAGTGACGCAACCCCCGAGCGAATTAGTCCAACTAGACTCAGAACTGACCACTGATCAAAATAACTTTGTTCTCTTGCAACGCACTCACTTGCAACTCAACATCGATTTAACCGCTTTGGGAACCATCAAAGGAGAAAATTCGTTGTTAATGGGGACCAGTTCTCTTCTCGATTTAGAATTTCGCTTGCGGACTCCTTGGGGAATGAACATTATCAGCCCCGCAACTGAAGAAAATCAATCTTTAGTGAAACAAAGCGGCTCAGAAACGGTATGGTATTTACAACCCGGAGCAAACAATCAAATTGAAGTGGTGTTTTGGTTACCCGAACCCCTTGGTTGGGGCGCGATCGCGATCATTGTTATGGTTTATATTGGTTTATCTCTAAAAGCTCGGTCTTCTTCCGCTGTCTCCTTCACCCGCTCTCAAAACTAGATTTGTTCATGACTGGACACTGTTATGTTTAAGTTGCCCTAAAAGAATTACATGCAATTAAACTGATTACGATTTCCTCGATTCTGTCACTTCTGTAAGAATAATCAAAGAAAAACCGCTGGCTAATTAATTAACCAGCGGTTTGTTGCAACTAAAAGTGCAGATCAGTTAGGGCGCCGATCAAACTTACGCTTCATCGTCAACGACATCAGAGAATTCATCATCGGAAAGTTGATAATTGCGGGCGGTTTGGTCATCAACCAGATCGCCATTACTTTGAATTTCAGCAAGATCAGGCGGTAGGGGATAAATGCTATTTTGAGCGGGATTGGAATCTTCATCAATTAAAGAACGTCCGAAGGATTCTTCATGGACACTAAAGCCAGTTCCAGCCGGAATTAAGCGTCCGATAATCACATTTTCTTTTAAGCCTCGTAGCCAATCCGATTTGCCTTCAATCGCTGCTTCGGTTAAGACACGGGTGGTTTCTTGGAAACTGGCGGCACTAATGAAGCTATCTGTATTCAAGGAGGCTTTCGTGATGCCTAACAAGTTCGGCTTGTATTCCACAGGCGCACCACCAATGATATACATCGTTTCATTGTCTTTATGGACATCCCGTAACTCGGCAAGTTCTCCCGGTAAGCGAATCGTGTCACCACCATCTTCCACTTTCACCTTCGATGTCATCTGGCGGACAATTACTTCAATATGCTTATCGGAAATATCAATGCCTTGCGACTGATAAACTCCTTGCACTTCATCAACGAGGAACTGTTGTACTTTTTGCAGACTTAGTAACGCTGCTTCGTACATTCCTTGTTCTTCCAGGTAGTAATCAAAGAAGACTTCTAGAATTTCATGGGGATTAGCGGGACCATCCGTCAGCGGTGTACCGACATCGACCCATTGTCCGTCAGTAACAAGCATACTTTGTCCCGTACTAATGGGATAATCGCTAATCACGCCATCCGCTTCAATGATTTTCACATCAACGGTTTCGTCGTCTTTGTATTCCACTTGTGCCGTACCAGCCCGACGCGCTAAAACGCAAGCTTCGCGAGGTTTCCGTGCTTCTAAAAGTTCCTCAATCCGCGGTAGCCCTTGTACGATATCCCCGGTTTTCGAGCGTTCGTAAATCAAAAGAACTAGGTTATCGCCGCGTTGGACAAGGCTACCATTTTCCACATGGAGAACCGCGCCATTAGAAACGCGATAGGGACGAGCATTCCGTAAGATAATCGCATCATCTTGAACGGCGATGACTTTCCCTGATTCTGTCGCAACCACATCTCCAGCAAGGGGATGATTGGCAACCACTAAATCGCCTTCCTCAACTTGCGGTGCTTCTGTAATGGGAATTGTGGTTTTATCAGCTTCTCGAACCACTAAAATCCGACGAATGGCTTCTGCCCCTTCCCGGATCCCACGTACTTCTCCGGCTTCTCGGCACTGAATTTCGGTACGGGCGACGACTTCACCCGGGGGAATTTCTTGCCCATCTTCAACTAAGATCCGAGTTTGCGGACTGCCACTAAAGGAATCGTTTTCATTTTCCCGACGAATGGCAAGGGATTCTAAGATCACCATTTGCAGGACATAGGTATCTTCTTCATCTTCTCGTTCGGGTAATTCGATATCGACACTAATCGGTAAGGCATCTTTATTGGCGGTGGCGTCTTCATCCTCAATGTTGAGGACTAACTGCGTGCGCATTAATTCTAAGCCATTGACCGACTTCACCCGTTCTCCATCCTTATAGAAGAGACGCTGGGAAGCACGGAGTTCGATTTGTACATCCCCTGATTCATTAATGGAGGTTTGGGAAGGAATATCCGGTTCATCCGGAATGGTATATTCAACAACGGGTCGCAGTAGAATGGCATTCCCTTCTGGGGTTTCCACATATTGCACGTAACGCAATTCCTCAGCCGTTAAGCCGGGAATAATTTCTTCACCGGGGTGAACTAATTGGTCAGTGCCACAGGTGGGTTCTTGATCGCTGAGGTGAATTTCTCCTGATTTAATGACAATTTCCCGTAAGATGTCATTTTTCTGCACTACTTCCACGACACCGGAAGATTGACAATACATATTTTCCACAATCTCAGCACCGGCTTCCACATATTCCCCATCTTCAACCCGCAGTAAGCCAATATCTTTATTGATTTCGTGGCATTCTTCAGGGATCCAGAGGAGGGTTCCCCCTTGAATGACTTCGTAGCCATTTTTCGCTTTACCGCGTTTTTCCACTTCAACGCCGGCATATTTGACAATGCCGCCGGTTTCCGTGTGATAGGTATCGTCCATTAATTCGGCAATAACATCCCCATGTCGCACTTTGCTACCCGGGGTGGCTTTGAGGGCAAACCGTTGGTTATTTGCCGAGTAAATGACATATTGTTCACCGCTGCCAATGCTGGAACGACGGATTTGGGCTTGATCGAGCTGGACAGAAGCGGTAATGATTTCAATTTCTCGCTTCCCACTGCCGAGACGAACCACGCCGCCTTTACTGGTAACGAGTTTGGTTTCGGCAAGGATATCGCCAGGTTGGACTTTGGAGCCATTTTTAACCACCGGTTCCGCACCGGGTAATAAGTTATAGACTTCTCCCGAAAGGACCCAGAGTAAGCCCCCTCGTTGGGCAGTGCGAGTCATGTTACCCTGACGGTCAGTTTTTTCTTCGGGAATGAGATCTTGGAATTGGACTTCTCCTGCTAAATCTGAACAAACGTCTTTGGTTGCTTTTTCGGTGGAGCGTTTTTTCGGCGTGGCAACTTCTACAATCAGTTGTCCCGCTTGCACGGTCTCGCCATTGTTTGCCATCAGGAGAGAACCCGGAGTAACGGTGATCGTTTTTTCTTCGCCATCGGCTAATTTGATGGAAATTTCGCCGGAGACTTCCACTTGTTCTCGTTCTTCCCCATGACGGGTCCGCACTTTCCGAGTACGTAGTTTTTTCGGAACCATTACCGTTCCTTCCCCCGGTGCCGTCACTTGTTGAGCAATATCCCCCGTAAAAACACCGCCCGTGTGGAAGGTACGCATAGTTAACTGGGTTCCGGGTTCACCAATGGATTGGGCGGCAATAATGCCAACCGCTTCTCCTTTATCAACCCGCTTACCGTGAGCGAGACTCCAACCATAACAGCACTGACAAACGGATCGCGCGGCTTCGCAAGTCAGCGGCGATCGCACGGTAACTTGGCTGACCGCTTTGGCAATCTTTTCCCCAAGGGGTTCATCAACTTCCTGATTCCGGCGTGCGATTACTTCGCCTGTTTCTGAATCAACCACATCTTCTGCTAAGGTGCGACCAAATAAGCGATCTTCTAGAGGAATTAGCGTTCGTTCCCCGTCCGTCATGCTGGTTAAGGTAATGCCCCGTTCAGTGCCACAGTCTTCTTCCCGCACAATCACATCTTGGGACACATCCACCAAACGACGAGTCAAATATCCTGAGTCAGCAGTCCGGAGTGCGGTATCCACTAAGCCTTTTCGTGCCCCATAAGAGGAAATAATATACTCGGTAACGGTTAAACCTTCCCGGAAGTTGGTTTTAATCGGGAGGTCAATAATTTCCCCTTGCGGATCCGCCATTAGACCGCGCATCCCGACGAGTTGGCGCACCTGAGACAAATTACCTCGCGCCCCGGATTGAGACATCATATAGACGGAGTTTAGGGGATCAGTGGCTTGGAAGTTCCGGACGACTTCATCTTTCAGGGCTTCAGACGTGACATTCCAGGTATCAATCACTTTCTGGAAGCGTTCTACCTCAGTAATTTTTCCAATTCGATACCGTTCTTCGGTATCCGCGATCGTGCTTTCTGCCGATTCCAACATCTCCCGTTTACTGGGAGGCACTTGTAAATCTTCCACACTGATGGAAACCCCAGCTTGCGTGGCGTAACGGAACCCCATGTTTTTGAGTTCGTCGGCCATTGCAGAACAGCTGGCACTCCCATAATTGATGAAAGCCCAATGAATTAGCTTTTTCAGTTGTTTTTTATCGATAACTTGGTTCCAGAAGATTTTTTGGGGTTGATTATTACTCATAATTCAATGTAATGGCGACGGGACAATGGGCAAAGCGGGAATTAGCGGTTCACTTTAAGCGTTCACCAGAGAACTCCCCAATAACGCATCCTGAATTGTTTTGTTGTAAATAATGCGACCGGGCGTGGTCCGGATATATTGACTAATGACTTCTCCCTCAGCGGTTTCCTTCACCCGTCGATTGGGATAGAGTTTGATGACGCTACCATCCTCACGTTTCTCTTCTTCTACAGGGTCAGCTTCCACAGGATCTTTGACTTCACCGTCAAATCGCACCCAAATATAAGCGTGGAGTTTTAAGTAGCCCTGTTCATAGGCGCGTAAGGCATCTTCTAAACTGGCGTAATAGCGCTTATCTTGGGGGTCAACGGTGGGATTTTCAGCCGTAAGATAGTAACAGCCTAAAACCATATCTTGGGAAGGGGCAACAATCGGTTTGCCGGTTGCCGGCGATAAGATATTATGACTGGCTAACATTAATAACCGGGCTTCCGATTGCGATTCCAGGGAGAGAGGAACGTGAACCGCCATTTGGTCACCGTCAAAGTCGGCGTTAAACGCCGGACAAACCAGTGGGTGCAGTTGAATCGCACGGCCTTCCACTAAAATCGGTTCAAAGGCTTGAATTCCTAAACGGTGCAGAGTCGGTGCGCGGTTCAGCATCACGGGGTGACCGGCAATTACTTCTTCTAAGACATCCCAAACCGCTGGATCGTTGCGTTGGATGCTTTTCTTCGCTGATTTGATATTGTTGACCACCCCATTGCGAATCAAGCGGTGAATGACAAAGGGTTGGAACAGCTCGATCGCCATTTCTCGCGGTAAGCCACACTGATAAATCTTCAGGTTAGGACCGACTACAATCACCGACCGTCCAGAATAATCGACCCGTTTGCCAAGGAGGTTTTGGCGGAAACGACCTTGTTTCCCTTCAATAATGTCGGATAAGGATTTTAAGGGACGGTTATTTGCGCCAACAACAGTGCGTCCGCGACGACCATTATCAATTAAGGCATCCACTGCTTCTTGCAGCATTCGTTTTTCGTTCCGGACAATGATTTCCGGGGCGAGAATTTCTTGTAAGCGGGCGAGACGATTATTGCGATTAATCACCCGTCGATACAAGTCATTCAAGTCTGAAGTGGCAAACCGTCCGCCATCCAATTGCACCATGGGTCGCAAATCAGGCGGAATCACAGGAATATAGCTCAGAATCATCCACTCGGGAGAAGAACCGGTGGCAATAAAGTGGTCGATAACCCGTAACCGTTTAATTAATTTGGCCCGCTTTTGCCCTTTAGCGTTGGCAATTTCTTCCCGTAGGGTTTCTGCTTCTTCCTCTAAGTTGAGGTCTTGCAGCAGGCGTTGAATGGCTTCTGCACCAATCCCCACTTCCACACCCATTAACTCACTGTCTTCTGCAAACAGTTGGTCTTCAATCTCCAGCCACTGTTCTTCGGTGAGCAGTTGTTTGTACTCCAGATTTCCCGCGTTACCCGGTTCGAGCACAACATAGGAATTAAAGTACACAATCTGCTCCACATCTCGCAGGGGCATATCTAAGAGGATACTCAAGTAGCTGGGAATTCCTTTCAAATACCAAACGTGAGTGACGGGTGCAGCCAGTTTAATATATCCCATGCGATGGCGACGAACTCTCGATTCGGTGACTTCCACGCCACAGCGTTCGCAGACAATCCCCCGATGACGCACCCGTTTATATTTTCCGCAGTGGCATTCCCAATCTTTAGCAGGACCAAAGATCCGCTCGCAAAAGAGCCCATCCATTTCTGGCTTGAGCGTGCGATAGTTAATGGTTTCGGGTTTAGTCACTTCCCCAACCACTTGACCATTGGGTAAGTTGCGCTCTCCCCAATCACGGATCCGCTCTGGGGAAGCAATGCTAATTTTAACGTAATCAAACTGTTGCTCAGGTTGTTTGGATTGTGTCATGGAGATTCTCAATGATTGGAATTAGAGGACGATTCTATTCAGCGTCTTCAGTCGTTGGAGTGGCTTCAACCGGGACAATATCTTCTCGGGATAAGGATTCATAAGTGGGACGAGAGGGTGTCCGCCGGCGTTCGCTATCTGCCATTAAGTCCACTTCTAAATCTTGACTGGTGCCATCTTCATTAGTATCAACGCGGTGGACGGAAATGTCTAAGCCTAAAGACTGTAATTCTCGCATCAGGACCTTGAAGGATTCCGGCGTTCCAGGTCGAGGAATCGGTTTTCCTTTCACAATGGCATTCAACGCTTCGTTACGCCCTTGCATATCGTCTGATTTGACAGTGAGTAGTTCTTGCAAGGTATAGGCAGCCCCATAGGCTTCCAATGCCCAAACTTCCATTTCTCCAAAGCGTTGTCCCCCTTGTTGAGCTTTGCCCCCAAGTGGTTGTTGCGTGACCAAGGAGTAAGGACCAGTAGAACGAGCGTGAATTTTATCATCCACCAGGTGAACCAGTTTCAACATATAGGCTTGTCCTACGGTAATCGGGCGGTCAAAGGGCTCTCCCGTTCGTCCATCATAAAGGGTAATTTTACCCGGATGATTTTCGTTATAAATCCAGTTTTTTCCAGGACGGTTGGCAGCTTCTTTGAGCTTAGCGTCAACGGTATCTCGGGAAGCTTGTTCCCCATACATTTCGTCAAAGGGCGTGATTTTAAAGCGAGCATTGAGGTTTTCACCAGCCCAGCCCAGAAGGCATTCAAACACCTGTCCTACGTTCATCCGGGAGGGTACCCCTAGGGGATTCAGCGCCACATCAATGGGACGACCATCGGGGAGATAGGGCATATCTTCCACAGGGAGGATGCGGGAAATAATTCCTTTATTGCCATGTCGCCCTGCCATTTTGTCGCCGACTTGAATTTTCCGTTTTTGGGCAACGTAGCAGCGAACCACCATATTTGCCCCAGGCGGTAATTCATCGCCTTGTTCCCGGGTGAAGACGCGAACATCAACGATGCGACCTTTTTCCCCATTGGGAACCCGCAACGAGTTATCCCGGACATCGCGCGCTTTTTCTCCAAAAATCGCACGAAGTAATTTTTCTTCCGGAGGTTGATCCGATTCCCCTTTCGGCGTGACTTTTCCGACGAGAATATCTCCGGCTTCGACCCAAGCGCCAATGCGGATAATCCCGCGTTCATCGAGTTGTCGCAGGGCATCTTCTCCCACGTTGGGAATTTCCCGCGTAATTTCTTCGGGTCCCAGTTTGGTTTGACGCGCTTCAATTTCGTATTTTTCAACGTGGATACTGGTGTAAACGTCATCTTGAACCAGACGCTCACTGACCAGGATCGCATCTTCGTAGTTGTAACCTTCCCAGGGCATATAAGCAATGAGAACATTCTGACCCAGGGCAATTTCTCCCCCTTCTGTTGCCGAACCATCGGCGAGAACTTGTCCGGGAACCACGTCTTCTCCGGCAAAAACAAGAGGACGTTGATTCAAACAAGTATCTTGGTTAGACCGTTGGTATTTTTGCAGGGGATATTCCAGAATTTGTGGTTCTTGTTGGGCTTCAGCGGTTGCATCTCCTTGCAGTTGCGGTTGTTCCCCTGGTGGAGGACTAACTTTGATGCGGACAACGGTAGCATCCACATAATCCACTGTGCCGTAAGTCCGAGAGACCACAACCATCCCAGAGTCACGGGCGGCTTGGGCTTCCAATCCAGTTCCCACCAAAGAACGTTCTGGACGTAATAACGGAACCGCTTGACGCTGCATATTTGACCCCATCAGCGCTCGGTTCGCGTCGTCGTGTTCTAAGAAGGGAATGAGTGAGGTTGCCACTGAGACAATCTGTAAGGGAGAAATGGCAACATAGTCCACTTCTTTGGGACTCGTGGTGGTAAATTCTTGACGATACCGGACGGCGACAGTGTTGCCAAGGATATATCCTTCTTCGTCAGTGGCAATGTCACCTGGGGCTACCCGTTTATCATCTTCTTCATCAGCGGTGAGATAAACCGGATCGCGATCGCGCAATACCCGACCCTCTTCAACCGGATAATAGGGGGTGGCAATAAAGCCAAAGTCATTCACTCGCGCGCAAGTAGCCAAAGACCCAATTAAACCGGCGTTCGGTCCTTCTGGTGTCTCTACCGGGCAAATCCGTCCGTAGTGAGAGGGATGAATATCCCGCACGGCAAAGCCCGCCCGTTCCCGGGTTAACCCCCCGGGTCCTAACGCACTAATCCGGCGTTTATGAGTCAACTCAGCTAAGGGATTGGTTTGATCCATAAACTGAGACAACTGAGAGGAACCAAAGAACTCTTTAATCGCCGCCACCAAGGGCTTGGGATTCACTAGAGAGGTGGGGGTTAAAGACTCGGCTTCGGAAACTGTCATCCGTTCCCGAATAATCCGTTCTAAGCGGTTTAAACCCACCCGCACTTGGTTCTGCAGTAGTTCCCCCACTGAACGCACCCGACGATTTCCCAAGTGGTCAATGTCATCGGTGCTACCGAGGTCAAATTCGAGGTTCACGAGATAATCAATCGCTGCCAAAATATCTTGCGGGGTGAGAACGCGCACCGTTTCGGGTGTGCTTAAATTAAGCTTGCGATTGAGTTTGTGACGACCGACTCGTCCCAAATCATAACGTTTGGGGTCAAAGAAGCGAGAGTCTAAAAGTTGTTGTCCCCCGGCAACCGTTGGCGGTTCTCCGGGACGGAGTTTACGATAAAGTTCTAAGAGGGCTTCTTCTTCACTGGGATTCCCTTCTTTATCTAACGTTTTTTGATAGTAGTCAGGATGACGCAAACCGTCGTTAATTTCATTATCTTGTAAACCAATCGCCTTCAGAAGCACTTGCGCACTCAGTTTCCGGGTTTTATCGATGCGCACCCAAACTAAGTCGTTTTTGTCGGTTTCAAACTTCAGCCACGCCCCGCGGTTAGGAATCAGCGAAGCAGAGTAAGTCCGGCGGTTATTTTTATCGGTTTCCGGTTTGTAGTACACTCCGGGGGAGCGAACGATTTGGTTAACAATCACCCGTTCAGCACCATTGATAATAAAGGTTCCCCGTTCTGTCATTAGGGGTAATTCACCGATAAAGACTTCTTGTTCTTTAATTTCCCCGGTTTCTTTGTTGATTAAGCGGGTGGGAACATACATTTGGACAGAATAGCTACTATCCCGCCGTTTCGCTTCGTCAACATCGTATTTCGGCTGTTTGAGTCGGAAGTTTTCGCCAATAAAGCGGAGTTCAAGTTTTCCGGTATAGTCAGAAATGGGGGAAAAGCTATCTAACTCTTCAATTAACCCCTTTTCTAAAAACCAACGGAAGCTGGCGCGTTGAATCTCAATTAAGTCGGGTAGCAGATTGGTGGCTAGATTACTCATTGATTAATCTTATATTTTGGCTTTGGCGATTCAGGTGGATATCCCTGCGATTGCGGATCAGGGACAATAATTTTTTAGATTTCCCTTAAGACAGACTCGGCAGGGAAAAGAGTGTACGAGCGTTTTCGGTGGTGGTTTGCGCTAACGTCTCCAAGGGGGTATTCCGGATTTTAGCGACGGTTTCCGCAACATAGCGCACATAACTCGGTTCATTACGTTTTCCTCTTTTGGGTACGGGGGCGAGAAAAGGACAGTCGGTTTCAACTAACAGCCGATCATCAGGAACAATTTTTGCTGATGCTTGCACTGACTTGGCATTTTTAAAGGTCACCAATCCACTAAAACTGATGTAAAATCCTAGGTCAAGACACTGTTGGGTTTCTTCGGGAGTTCCCGCCCAGCAATGCATGACCCCTTCCACCGCTCCCTTTTCTTGTTGAAATTGGCGAACCAATTCCACCAGATCGGAGGCGGCGTCTCGACAGTGGATGATGACGGGTTTGTTTAGGCGTTGCGCGATCGCGAGTTGTTCCCAAAACGCCGTTTTTTGTTGAGTGACATTTTCTGCCTTATAAAAATCGAGCCCAGTTTCCCCTATGGCAACTACTCGCGAATCCGACTGCGCCAGTTTTTCAACTTCAGCAGCCAGTTCTGGGGTCCAACTTTGAGCTTCTAGGGGGTGTAACCCCACGGCAAAAGAAACTTCGGGAAATTGATCGGCGATCGCGCTGATTTGCTGAAATTCTTGCGGTTCAACACAAGAATGAACCAGTTGTACGACCCCTTGTTCTTGCCAACGGGCTTTTAAGTCGGCCAATTCAGCTTCAAAAACATCAAAGTTGATGTGAACATGGGTATCAATTAGCTGCATTACCAATCTCTGCTGCTTAACCTCATTGACTTATTGTCAGTCAAACCTCTTCCTCAATTGATATGAGAAGAGGTTATCTCTGATCGGGTTTATTCACTACTCTCTCACGTTTTTCCCAAATTTTAATCTTGCTTACAGGAGAGTTAAGCCCTTAAGCGAGGGTTGCTTTTTTGAGAGCTTTGGCTAAACGGGCTTTCTTTCTCGCGCCATTATTTTGGTGCAGTGCTTTGACTTTTACTGCTTTATCGATTTTGCTATAAGCCGCTGACATGGCTTGCTGAACCTGTTGCTCTTTTTCGGAACTGGGATTGCTAGCATACTCATCAACCGCTGCAAAGTACTTTTTCATCAGGGTTTTAACCGCTGATTGATAGGACTTATTTTGGAGACGGTTGCGTTCTGCGATTTGAATACGCTTCTTTGCGGATTTAATATTTGCCACGGTTATCCTTCAAAGAATAAATAATTTAACTCGTTGATCTAATCTATAAAATTTCCGCTTGCTTGAGCTGTCAAGATAACGGACCTATGATTATAACACGCTTTGCCTAAAATTGTTGTAAACTGAAGAGAAATGCTTAAAAAATCAAATTGACGCTCCTATTCAAAAATATAACATTTCTTTTCTGGCTTTGGGAACGGAGGTTCAGAAAAATTCAGGTTAAGCTAGATAAAGGAAAGCTGGGCAATTAGAATCATACCATCGTTTCATCGAGTCTCCCAGCCCCTGCATCTCACCAAGACAGATCACGCTCTGTCTTTGATTCAGGGTCGAACGATAAACGAGGGTAGTCGCTTAGAGGGGTATTTGGGCTCCATGCTGCGGATCATCAATCAAGTCGCGGAAGCAACAACAGAACTGCAACGGATTTCTCGCCGAACCCACGATCAACAAATCGCGGGGAAAGAAGAGGCAGTGCATGAAATTATTCAAACGGTGAGAAAACAAGGGGATCAAGCACTGCTCGATTACACAGCAAAATTTGATCAACTGACCCTAACCGTCGATCAATTACGAGTCAATGGCTCAGAATTGGATGCTGCTTATCAAAAAGTCTCAAAAGAATTAATCGACGCGATCGCGCTAGCGAGACAACAAATTGAAGCCTTCCATCGCCAACGCACCCCTAAATCCTGGGTTGAATTTGGTGAAAACCAAACCGTATTAGGAAAACGCTACACGGCGGTTGACCGGGCGGGGCTATATGTCCCCGGCGGACGGGCGGCTTATCCGAGTACCGTTCTCATGAATGCGGTGCCAGCGAAAGTAGCGGGGGTTGAGCGACGGGTGATGGTAACGCCCCCGGGTCCCGATGGCAAAATTACGCCGGCGGTATTGGTCGCAGCGCAAGAAGCAGGGATTGAAGAAATCTATCGGGTGGGGGGTGCGCACGCGATCGCCGCTTTGGCGTATGGAACAGAAACGATTCCAGAAGTGGATGTCATTACGGGTCCGGGTAATCTCTATGTCACCTTAGCCAAGAAAAAAGTTTATGGTACGGTTGGGATTGATTCCTTAGCCGGTCCTTCTGAAGTGCTGATCATTGCCGATCACAATGCCAATCCAGTTTATGTGGCAGCCGATTTATTAGCGCAAGCAGAACATGATCCGATGGCAGCAGCCATTCTGTTAACCACAGAAGAGAAATTAGCACAGCAAGTGCAGCAAGAAGTGCAAAAGCAATTAGTGGATCATCCGCGGCGCACGTTAACGGAAAAAGCGATCGCGAATTACGGGGTCGTTGTCGTGGTGGATTCTCTCAACGAAGCAGCAGAATTATCAAATTTATTTGCTCCAGAGCACTTAGAGTTAGAAGTAGAAGAACCGTGGGAAATGCTGCATCTGATCCGACATGCGGGCGCAATTTTCATGGGACATTCCACTCCAGAAGCCGTGGGAGATTATTTAGCCGGTCCCAATCATACCTTACCCACGTCTGGCGCAGCCCGTTATGCCTCGGCTTTAGGGGTAGAAACGTTTATGAAACATTCCAGTTTAATTGAATATTCACATACTGCTTTAGATAGGGTATCGCAAGCCATTCAGACTCTAGCTCAAGCCGAGGGTTTGCATTCTCATAGCGAATCCGTTCGCTTACGGAGGGAAAACAATCAAGAATAATCGTAACCAATGACCTAGCAGCCAGTCAGCGGTATATCATCTAGGAAAAAGGGTAAAGGTGCAAGGGAAATTTTGGCTCTACCTTTCCCCTTTCTTTCCTTTAAACTGACGGAAAAGGCTTAGGATGCTCCCAAATTGGGAGGGCAAACGGTCAATCTGAGCCATGATTGAGTCATTTGATAGCAATGATTCATTGTTAATTATTAGTTTTAATTCTATCTTAGTTATGCCAGTAGAAACTGATTTTTTAGCTTCACTCAATGCGTCGCAGCGTCAAGCCGTTCAGCATTTTTGTGGTCCTTTATTAGT
>CAZAYV010000043.1:0-25577 GCA_964489465.1 uncultured Dactylococcopsis sp.
ACAAACCGCCTGGCATTTCGTTAACGTTAAATATGATCCGAAACAGGAAAAGCGGAAGTCTTCCGCCGTCTTAGAGTCAGTCAATACGAACAACTGCGAACGGCTGTAGAACGTCTTAGTTTACTCGATGTTGATGATATTGGTTCCGAGTCTCCCTTAGCCATTCAAACCCGCCATGATGAAGCCTTTGATGTTGAGAAAGTTACAGAGAAATTCTTTAATAAATATCGCGAGGTGTTTGAAGCAGTTGAAACTTTGATTGAACCCACCTTAGCAGATAAGGAACAGCGACGCATTTTTACCCAAAAGCTATTTAACCGCCTGATGTTCATTGCATTTATTCAGAAGAAAGGTTGGTTAAAATTTCAAGAAAATAGCGACTATCTCAACGCACTGTGGGAAGATTATCAAAACAATACAGAACAAACCAATATTTATGAAAACCGTCTCAAACCCTTGTTCTTTTATGGACTCAATAACCCACAACAAAACGATATTGCAGGAATCAATAATGGGGGATATTGGGGAGACATTATTGGAACAGTTCCCTATCTCAACGGAGGATTATTTGAACAAGATGAAGCAGATAAAAACAGCGCGATCGTTGTTCCCGATGAAGCCATTGAGAAGATTTTAGAAGATTTATTTTCGCGGTTTAATTTCACCGTTACCGAAAGCACTCCCCTTGATGTAGAAGTCGCCGTTGACCCTGAAATGTTGGGGAAAGTGTTTGAAGAATTAGTAACCGGTCGCCATGAGTCTGGGAGTTATTACACCCCGAAACCTATTGTTTCTTTTATGTGTCGGGAAGCGTTAAAAGGCTATTGATGCAAAAGGAATTAACTGTGAGAAATGGGAACAAGAAATTGATGAGATTGTCGCTGGTTTATATGGCTTTTAATTATTGATTTAATTTTTCATGTAATGCTGTTAGTTGTTTGGATAAAGTCGGTAAATTGAAAACAATCACCTCCCACAACATTTCTGAGTTAACTTGATCATAACGATGAATAATAATATTTCTTAAACCAATAATCTTTCGCCAATCAATTTCGGGATTTTGCTGACGACATTCATCAGAAACTCGTCCTCCTGCTTCTCCTAAAATCTCAAAATTACGTTCAACTGCCCTTCGTACAGTTCGATTTTGTTCAAACTTTTCGTAAGTAAAATTGGCTGTATCTTCTTGAATTTCTCGAATGGATTCAATCATATCCCAAGTTGAAGCAATGTCTCGATTATTTTTGTCCATAAACTAACTGGTGTGTCTTGAGAATTTCTTGGCGACGATAGGGATTATTTAATTCTTTTTTTTGCACAATATCAACAGGACGATTAAATAATTTTTGTAATTCGTCTTGTAAATCCATTAAATCAAATAAACTCCAACCAGGTTTCTCTTGAAAAACTACTAAAACATCAACATCACTATCTTCATTAAAATCTTCGCGTAAAACTGAACCAAATAAAGCCATTTCATCAATTTTCCACCGTTGACAAACATCTTCAATGTCGCTGTAAGAAACATTCAGCCTCTCACTTAAAATTAATTGTAAGTCTGTTGTTAATGAAGTCATAATCACACCCTTATCTCTAATATTCCATGATATCGTTGTAAACTGGTAACTGATAACTGATAACTGATAACTGGTCACTGAAAATGACAACTTATTTTCCCAATCAAAATCAAACAGAATCTCTACAGATTCAGTTTACACTATCTGTTCATAACATCCCTGAGTCAGTACAAGAAAAAGCAACTGCTAAAGCAAAAGAAGCATACATCATGAAATTACTAGAAGCGGGAGAGATTAGTAGCGGGAAAGCAACCACTTTATTAGGGATTCCCCGCAGTGAAGTCATTCAACAATTATTTGATGATTACTTAGAATTGGAAGAATTAAAGGAAGAAATAGAACAAGCTAATCTCATTTTAGATCAGGACTCTCAATGATTGTTGTTTCTGACACAACACCAATTAGTGAATTAGTCAAAGTGGGCTATCTCTATTTACTTTATGAATTATTTGAACAAGTTCTTATTCCTCAAGAAGTCTATGCTGAATTAACCACAGGGAATAATCCTACGGTGAAGATAGTATCAAATTTATCATGGTTAGAAGTTCGTCAAATTAAGAATGCAGAACAGATTAATAGCTTTCGACTATCATATAACTTATCTTAAAAGACCCTGTTAATTCTGGGGAAGAAATTGAGCGAACAGGAGAGTTAACATCTGATTTTTGTTTAGAACATGATGTGGTTATTTCTCGCGCTTTCGTCTCGTTATCTCAATTTAATCAAGAGTCCCTTCCTTTCTTTCGGAATGTTCACCGTGAAGGAATTTTAGTATGACTCCTTCCCAAAACGCTATCCTTAAAAAAGCAGTTCGGAGTTGGCGTGCAGCCCAAACGTTATATGAAGAAGGGTTCCCTGATTTTGCAGCTTCACGAGCTTATTATACTATGTTTTATGTTGCAGAAGCATTTCTAGAAGGGGATCAACTTTCTTTTTCAAGTCATGCTGCGGTCATTTCAGCTTTTGGTCGAGACTTCGCTAAATCAAAGCGTGTTCCCCCACATTCTTCTCGTTAAGTTGTTTGAAAAGGCCAGGCCGAAGCAGGTTTATCTGTAACTAAAATTTCTCCTATAAAGTGTTCACTGGCTTGTTCAATTTGCGAGCACGACCACATCTTTTCTTCTCCTGGAAAATTAGAATCAATGCCCCAATATCCTGTAACATTACCATCAATATCTCGAGAAACATCTGTTAAAGTGATCGCGTGCCAAGATTGAGGCTCGGGATAGGAAAAAGAATCTAAATCGTGGGCATCGCCCACAAAAACGACAGGTCGATTCTCATCTAAAGCGTTGACCAATTCTTGGTGATCCAAACTAGCCCAATGAGAAGGAATGTCGTAAGAATCAAGAATTGCTCGATAATCTTCAGGATTTAAAGCTCCTCCCCGACCTGGATAGTCCATTTGGAGTTGATCTGATAAACCATTGCTGATGTAAGGATGGAAGCACTGCACAATATTTTCAATCGTTTCGTAACCACAGGTGGGACCTACTTGCAAATCAGCCAACCAATGGACATTCCTTAACCCTCCAAACCCTAATTCTCGATGGGGAATGGGATCAATCAAGCCTTCTGGCATTTCATTATTAAATCCTTGCTCCGGAGAAGAAAAACTGTGCCACGATTCATCAGGTTGATACTCGAAAGCAGGCCCGCTTGTTTCATTCTGCCAATCGGAATCCCATTGTGTCTGAGTTTCCTGCCAATTAGCTTCTGTTTCTGGCAGATTGAGATCAGTAAAGTTTTCGGAAGTTAGATCGCAGGCATCAATATTTGGCTGATCGACCGAATCGGCTTCGAGCGAGGAGCTTGGGTCGTAGAGGTCATTCATGATTCCCTCCTCATTGTTACTTTTGTTGGCACCGCTTATTTCCCAGCTGAAAGTAGTAAAGACTACCTGCCTTTCCCTCATACCTAAAGTCTAACTCTGGACAAGAGATAATTTTTATCGCTTTTCACACTTTTTCAAATGTTTCTGTAAATCTTGAAAAATCCTCTCCTGTTAGAAAAATATTATCTAGCAAACAATCGGCTTCGCCAATACCTGAAACCGCAGAAAACCCACACAAAACAGCAGCTGTTTAAGAAAAATTAAATCACATTGTGACTATGCAAATCTTTGTTAATCTGATCGCCGGGCTAAGGAGTTCTCTGCATCAAGCGCAATACAATAAAGGTAGAAGTACTGAGCTGTAATGAGTAAACTGCAAATTGCCTAAAAAGAGAGAGATACAGCTTGGAAAAGCCAAAAAGTATTCATTTTCCTAACCGAGAGGGGCACCGATTGTGGTATTTACAGCTCTGTCAAATCCACTGGAGTAACAGCTAAAAGCCAGGAGGGATGATGTCAGAAAATGGACCTCAAGCGGATTGGGAATCTTTACCGACTGCCATTGAAGAATTCACACCCGAGAGCAGTTGGGATCCCCCACCTGATGCCAATCAAGAATTCTCATCTGAAACTAGCGGCGAATCCCTGTCGCAGGATGCCACGGCGTGGACAGACCTAGAATTGCCGAATACAGAATTCACACAAGAAACAGCGTCCGAATCCTTCGCTACAGAGCCTAACGCCGAACCAAGCTTAAACCAGTCGGAAGTAAAAATTAGTTTTCAAGGTGCTGGTGCGTGTTGGTGGTGTGGCGGAACCGGTGTTGTCTGGAGTCACGGTGAAAATCAGGAGTGTCCTGAATGTGGGGGGAGTGGGATTGGACCGACCTAAGTCAACACGGGAAGTTAGCAAGCAATAAGCTGCTCCATAAATTCTTCATGAGGGGCTTGTGAAATAAGAACAACTTTGAGCCACTTAATTTGTCGAGGTAATAGTCATGCCAGCAGAGCGATTTCTGATGTATATGGCGGTGAATGCAGTCTCCCACCTGATCAACAGCGAATTGAACCGAAAGGCGACCGCCAAGCAACAAGAGGAGCAGCGAAACTTTCAACAACGCCTAGAAAGGACACGGCAGGAATTTCAGCGAGAACAATTTGAGCAGCACAAGCAGCTGCAAAAAGAACTAGCAGATTTTAACCGCCAGACCCAATTCCAGATGGCAGCAGAGCAGCGAAAAACAGCACTCCAGTCAGTGGAAGCTCACAAACTATTTGAAAACTGGCCGTTGAGAATTGTTCCCTCTCAGATTTTGGAATCCAGCCCGGATGACGGGATCATCCCCCTCAAAATCATTCCTGTCCCGCCAGTCGTTGACTTTGATAAATTTAGCGGCACCAATAAAGGATTTCCCAACATCGAAAGCGGGCTCAATGAAGGGCTGCGACAATTCTTCAGCAAACACTATTCTTTCCACAGTTCAGAACGACCCATCGAACTAGTAGACGGGGCTTGGGATAGTAACCGTTATCACGGAGGGTCAAGCATCAAAGCCTTATTCTCAATGCTTAAGTCCGAGCCCATTTTAATATTAGAATCAGAGATTAATGGGGATTATTTAAACTTGCGGGTGGGTTACTGGGAACCCGCTCAGCCCATGTATTCCTACACCTCGGTATCTCAGTTGCCCTATCGAGAAATCATTTATGAATCGGCGAAAGCTCGGGCTTTACAGTGGAAAGCAACAAAAGAACAACTTATCCAAAAATTAGGAAAGGAACCGGAAGAAATTGACAAGCTTTACGGCGGTGACAATGCCCATAATCTAAAAACGTTAGAAGAAGAAGAGCAATTGCAACAAGTGGGGATTGATTCGAGTGATTTAGCAATCCACTACCAATACAAAGTCACTCACCAAGATTTTGCATATCTTTGTCAGTCTCTGGTCACCTGCCAATCTCTCATTGCCGGGTGGGTTGCTGACGTTCACTATTTGGTTAACCACGAAGTACCGCCGGTGATGCCGAAGTTGCTTCCGGAACTAACCAGAGAGCTTCCTGAGTCGCAAACCTTGCCATTGTTAGAATCCATTGTCGCCGGTTATGAAAAAGTTTATGAAGCCCTCGAGAAAGAACGACCAGCTTGGATACCCGAATTATCACTGCAATTAGCCGACAGTCTTAAGGATTTACCAGATCCCGCTTGGGGCAAGAAGCAAGCCGAGCGCTCGCTCCAATCTTGGCTACAACTCCGGGGCGCGTCTCCCGAGGAAGGGATGAAGGCAATTGAGGGGATTAAATCCGCCTTGACGGTAGAAGACCAAGCGTATTTTGAAAAGCTAAAAACGTGTCTGACCGCATTAGGTGATGACAAAAGCGTAGCGAAAGTATCAGGTTTGCTCAATGCGATTAAAGAGTCCATTACGGTAGTCTGGTCTGTTGAGCATCAGGTAGACTTGGTTGAACCGGGAAAAAACTTGTGCATCCAAGCCCAAGCCCCTTTTCGACTTCGTTGGACAACTGATCATTGGCAAACCCAAAACGAAGCATTATCAGAGTCGAATTTGAACTCAAATTTTATAGATCTTCCCATCTCTGAAACGCAACAAGAACCGATCAAATTTACCTTCTTCTGGCTTGAGAGTAACTCTTGGGAAGAGCGTGAATTTGAGATTAAGATCCCTCAAGCTTTTGAATTTGAAACGCCGACAGTCAACCGTTACGGCAACATTATCAAGCAAGATACTAAGCAGGCTCAATACTTCATCGAAAATCTGGGCAACAATGTCACCCTCGACATGGTGGCTATTCCTGGCGGAACTTTTCGGATGGGTGCGCCCGAAAGCGAGGAAAGTAGCAATGGGGACGAGCGACCTCAACATCTAGTGACGGTTTCTCCTTTCTATCTCGGCAAGTTTCCCGTAACCCAGGAACAATGGAGACAAGTTGCCTATTTGCCTCAAGTCAACCGAGAATTAGACGCTAACCCTTCTCATTTCAAAGGAGATAAGCGCCCCGTCGAACGGGTATCGTGGTACGATGCAGTAGAATTTTGTACTCGCTTATCAACCCATACGGGAAGAGAGTATCGGCTGCCCAGTGAAGCAGAATGGGAATATGCCTGTCGCGCTGGCACGACGACGCCTTTTCATTTTGGCGAGACGATTAACACCGATTTAGCCAATTACGATGGTAACTATACTTATGCCAGTGGATCTAAAGGGAGATATCGAGAAAGAACCACCCCTGTCGGCAGTTTTCCGCCCAATGCTTTTGGTTTATACGACATGCACGGGAATGTCTGGGAGTGGTGTGCGGACACTTGGCATGAGAACTACAAGGGTGCGCCAACCGATGGCAGTGCTTGGACTCAGGGGGGTGATGATAATCGTTCTTCGCTGCGCGGCGGTTCTTGGTACAACCTTCCTAACAATTGCCGTTCGGCGTACCGCAGCAGCAACGTCAGGGGGCGCGACAACATCACTAACAATATCGGCTTTCGGGTGGTTTGTGGCGTTGGCAGGACTCCTTAGCCCTCTGCTCTTTTCCCCTTTTGCCCTTTTCCCTCTTTCCCGCCGTCAGGCGGGTCGATTGTTGAGGCGACAATATTAATTTTTCTTAAATCCAATAAATGCCAGAATTATCGATTATTCAGAAGACTTATGACTTGATTAAATGGTACGTTCCGATTCTCAATCGTTTGCCGAAGACTCATAAATTTCTTCTCGGAGATAGAATAATTAATGGATTGTACGAGCTATTAGAAGGATTAATTAAAGCTAGATATGCCAAGCAAAAACTTGCACAATTAGAACTATTAAATACTCAATTAGATATCTTACGCTATCAAACGCGATTACTACACGATTTTCAGTTAATTTCTGTTAAGCGGTATGAATATGTAATTAAATCAATAAATGACATTGGATTTGAGTTAGGAGGATGGATTAAACAACAGCGCGAACGAGAATAATAAACTTAGGGACGAATGGTCATTCATCGGTAGAAAAGTCAAAATTAAAGAATTCATTTAAAATCTCAAATAGAATGAAACGGTACGGTAATCTTTATCCTCAAATCATCGAATTTGAAAATATTTTACTAGCTGCACACAAAGCACAAACAGGTAAGCGATTTCGAGAGAATATCTTAGCTTTTAACTACAACTTAGAAAGTGAACTAGTTAGATTACAACAAGAATTAGCTGACAAAACTTATCAACCAGGAGCTTATAGAACCTTCACTATCAAAGAACCAAAAACTAGAATGATTTCCGCAGCTCCTTATCGAGATAGAGTAGTGCGTCATGCCTTATGTAATATTATCGTGCCAATTTTTGAGAGAACATTTATTCACGATTCCTATGCCAATTGGGTAGGTTTTGGTACCCATCGCGCCTTACATCGCTTTATTCGATTTGCTCGTTCGAGTCGATATGTACTTCAGTGCGACATCAAGAAATATTTTCCTAGTATCGACCACTCCATTCTTAAAAATTTAATCCGTCGAAAACTGAAATGTAAGGATACTCTGTGGCTAATTGATACTATTATTGATAATAGTAACGAACAATTACCAGTCATCGAATATTTTCCTGGAGATGAATTACTAACACCTTTACAGAAAAAACGGGGCTTGCCAATTGGAAATTTGACTAGTCAATTTTTTGCTAATATTTATCTCAATCGTTTCGACCATTTTGTCAAAGAACAGCTTAAAGTGAAAAAATATGTTCGCTATGTCGATGATTTTGCTCTTTTTGCCGATGACTGGCAATTTTTAGCAGAAGCTCGCCTAGCAGTAGAAGAATATTTAGGGGGATTGAGGCTTAAAATTCATCCAATTAAGAGTCAATTATTTGAGACCAAACACGGAGCAAACTTCTTAGGGTTTCGCATCTTCCCTCACAGAATTCGCGTGCGAACTGAAAATTTGAGACGAGCGAGGCGAAGATTGAAAAGATTGCAAACGGAGTATGCTGAGGGTAAGATTGACTGGTCAAAGGTTGAGCGCTCGCTCACTAGCTGGGTAGCTCATCTAGAACACGGCGATACCTGGCAGCTAAGAAAAAAGATATTCAATTCTCTCGTTTTTTCGAGAAATTGAAGAAGCGATGCGACCCTGCGTCGCCGTAAGGCGCAAAGGAATGCGCATCAAGAGAGGGGCAGGCAAGCCCAACTGCGCGGCGGTTCTTGGAACAACAATCCTAACAATTGCCGTTCGGCGTACCGCAACAACAACATCAGGGAGCGCGACAACATCAACAACAATATCGGCTTTCGGGTGGTTTGTGGCGTTGGCAGTACTCTTCTCTACCAGAGCGGGTGGATGGGAATTCACTGGGAGTGTTTTGGAAGAGTCCAGACCTGTTCCTGCGATGCTGGCAACAGTATCCAAAAATCAAACCGAGTTGGGGAGCTTGGTAAGTGGCGACACCGAAGAGTTCCTTAACTCTACCCTAAATCGGAGCGCGATCGCGGGCAAGCCGATTTCGGAGAAACGATACGAAGGTAGAATTTCTGAAGAACAGGACGATTCCGACGTCTGGGGCGTGCAGCGAAGCTTTTGTTTAAGGTAAGTTTCTTTGCTCTGTTTGACCTCCGCAACCGATTTAAGATCAAAGTAGAGCGTTTCTCTGGGAGGGTGGGAATGACACACCGTATTGTTCTGATTGCTGGATTTGAATCGTTCAATGCTAATCTGTATCGCAAAGCGGCGGCAGAGGCTCAGCAACAGTGTCCCGAGTTAGAAATTTTTGTCTTTAGTAATCGCGATTTAGCCAATTCTCCTGAGAAGGTAGAGACTGCTTTACAAGGGGCGCAAGTTTTCTTTGCCAGTTTGTTATTCGACTATGACCAGGTGATGTGGTTACGGGAACGGATTCAAAACATTCCGATTCGCCTTGTCTTTGAATCCGCACTGGAATTGATGGCAATGACGAAGGTGGGAACGTTCACCCTCAGCGAAAAGCCCAAGGGAATGCCAAAACCCGTTAAATTTATCCTCAGTAAGTTTGGCAATAGTCGGGAAGAAGATAAGTTAGCGGGTTATTTGAGTTTTTTGAAAGTGGGACCGAAACTGTTGAAATATCTTCCCGGTCGGAAGGTGCAAGACTTGCGCCATTGGCTGACGATTTACAGTTATTGGAATGCCGGGGGTGCGGAAAATGTGGCAACGCTGTTTACCTATATCGCGAAAACCTATCTCGATTTACCCGTCAGTGAGATCCCGCCGCCGATAGAAACGCCCAATATGGGTCTGTTACATCCCGATTATGAGGGCTATTTCACTTCCCCTCAAGATTATTTGCAGTGGTATCAGCAGCAGAAACTAGAAGCAAGCGATCGCGCTGTGGTTGCGATTCTCCTTTACCGTAAGCACGTCCTCACCCAGCAACCTTACATTCCCCAACTGATTCGCGCCTTTGAAACTGCCGAACTCTTACCCGTTCCCCTCTTTATTACGGGGGTAGAAGGGCATATTGCCGTCCGAGATTGGCTAACCACCGCTTATGAACAACAGCAGCGGGAATTAGGCAAGATTGCCACGCGATCGCTGAAAAAAGAGGCTGTGAGAGTGGATGCGATTGTTTCTACCCTTGGCTTTCCCTTAGTGGGGGGGCCCGCCGGTTCCATGGAAGCCGGGCGACAAGTGGAAGTCGCCACCCGTATTCTCAAAGCCAAAAATGTCCCCTATATCGTCGCTGCACCGCTATTGATTCAAGATATTCACTCTTGGACCAGACAGGGGATTGGTGGGCTGCAAAGTGTGGTCTTGTATGCGTTACCGGAGTTAGATGGCGCGATCGAGCCGGTGCCATTAGGGGGACTGGTAGGAGATGATATCTATCTCGTACCCGAACGAGTAAGACGGCTAACGGGACGGGTGAAACAGTGGATTGCCCTGCGGGAGAAACATCCGCGCGATCGGAAAATCGCGATCGTTCTCTATGGTTTTCCCCCTGGCTATGGGGCAACGGGAACGGCAGCATTGCTAAATGTTCCTCAATCTTTGATGCGATTGTTACAAGAACTGCAAGCGCAAGGATATAACGTCGGTGAACTGCCAGAAAGTGGCGAAGCATTGATTCAACAAGTGAGAGAAGCAGATGAGGCTTATTCCGGTCAACTCCCGCAAACATCAGATTTGAGTGCCAGTGGGATTACAACGGTTAAAGCCAAAGCCCTCCATAAATGGCTGAAACCAATTCAACGGCGACGGATTGAGAAGCAGTGGAAATCGTTAACTGGGAGTGGGATTCGGATATTAGGGGATCGGTTCTTACTCGGGGGTGTCCAACTGGGGAACATCTGGATTGGCGTGCAACCGCCTTTAGGCTTATCTGGCGATCCCATGCGTTTAATGTTTGAACGGGATCTTACTCCGCATCCCCAATACGCAGCGTTTTATAAATGGCTGCAGGAAGAATTCCAAGCCGATGCTGTGGTTCATTTCGGCATGCACGGGACTGTAGAATGGTTGCCGGGTTCTCCGTTGGGGAATACGGCTTATTCTTGGCCCGATACCTTATTGGGAAATCTCCCCCATCTCTACATTTATGCGGCAAATAATCCCTCTGAATCCATGTTGGCAAAACGGCGAGGCTATGGGGTTTTGATTTCTCATAATGTCCCGCCTTACGGTCGCGCTGGCTTGTATAAAGAACTGGTGACGCTACGAGATTTAATTACAGAATATCGCGAAGATCCGGAGAAAAACTTCCCGTTGCAAGAAGCGATTTGTACTAAGGTCGTTGATACGGGGTTAGATGCAGATTGCCCACTCCCTGCGCTACAAGAGCAAAATCTCACCTTTTCTTATGAAACTGTCAGTCAACTGGAACCAGAAGTTTTTGATGATTATCTCAAATCTCTCTATGACTATCTGCAAGTGTTAGAAAATCGTCTTTTCTCTTCTGGGTTGCACGTTTTGGGTCAGCCTCCGAATTCAGAACAATTGGCGAGTTACTTGCACGCCTATTTTGATGGGCAATTGCCAGAAGACGTTTTAGATGAAATCGCGCACGGCGAAACGCCCTCTGATCTTTCTGAGGAACCTCTTTTAGAAGAAGCCTTAGAAATTCGCGATCGCCTGATTCAGACAACGGATGAAATCACCAATTTACTGCGAGGTTTGAATGGAGAATACATTCCCCCTGCCCCTGGGGGCGACTTGTTGCGAGATGGTCCCGGCGTATTGCCTACCGGGCGCAATATTCACGCCCTTGACCCCTATCGGATGCCCTCGCCCGCAGCCTTTGAACGGGGAAGCGCGATCGCGCAACAAATTATTGATCAACATTTAGAAGAAAATGGCACGTATCCCGAAACCGTCGCGGTGATGTTGTGGGGCTTAGATACGATTAAAACCAAAGGGGAATCCCTGGGCATTGTCCTCGGCTTAGTCGGTGCCAAGCCTGTCAAAGAAGGCACCGGGCGCATTGTTCGCTATGAGTTAGAACCGCTAGAGCGCCTCAATCATCCGCGCATTGATGTCTTGGGGAATCTGTCTGGTATTTTCCGCGATAGCTTTGTTAATGTTATAGAGTTGTTGGATGATTTGTTTCTACGCGCAGCAACCGCTGATGAACTGCGCGATCGTAACTTTATTCGCAAGCACGCTTTAGAACTGCAAGCGCAAGGAGTAGAGAATCCCTCGGCACGACTCTTTTCTAATCCAGCGGGTGATTTTGGATCACTGGTTAATGATCGCGTTTCCGATGGTAACTGGGATACAGCAGAACAACTCGCAGACACTTGGCAAGGGCGCAATGCCTATAGTTACGGTCGCAACGATAAAGGTGAAACGCGCCTAGAAGTCCTCAATAACCTCCTCAAAAGTACCGGTCGCATTGTCCAACAAATTGATTCTGTCGAATACGGACTCACCGATATTCAAGAATACTACGCTAATACAGGCGCACTCAAAAAAGCGGCAGAAGTACAAGGGGGAAAACCAGTGACCGCCAGTGTTGTGGAAAGTTTCTCTAAAGATGCCACGCCCCGGAAGCTGGAAGATGTGTTGCGCTTAGAATACCGCACCAAACTGCTAAATCCGAAGTGGGCAAAAGCCATGGCGGATCAAGGATCAGGCGGGGCTTACGAAATTTCCCAACGCATGACAGCTTTAATGGGCTGGGCGGGAACCACTAACTTTAAAGAAAACTGGGTCTATGACCAAGCCGCAGCAACCTATGCCCTTGATCCAGAGATGGCAGAACGTTTACGCCAAGCTAACCCTGAGGCGTTTCGCAATATTGTCGGCAGAATGCTAGAAGCCCAAGGACGAGGTTTTTGGGAAGTGGATGAAGATCGCTTGCAGCAGTTACGAGCACTGTACAATCTGACGGATGCAGAATTAGAAGGAATCGTCAACCCTGCTGGTTAGATTGTATGGTTACCTCATCCCATTCCTAAAGGTCGTGGAATTTCATGTTTTTTGTCACTAGTCATTAGTCATTGGTACCAAGGATTTTGTTGGGATTAGCATCGTTAAAATGACCCCATTCCCTCAAAATTAGTGGGCAAAAGGACTTCTTGAAGAAATGTCAAACTTTTGCCGCCATAGAAAAGTTAAATTAATAAATAATTGACAATTGAAAAGCAATAATTGACAATAACGGCAATGTAAATGATTTTCCTGATGAGGAGGAAAAAGCCAAGCGGTTATTATTACTTATTATTATGTGGTCAAACCTAATTGAAAGTCCCTTATTTTCCTTCACAATTTTATTACTAGTTGTTCTGATTGTACCGCCCATTTTTGAGCGTTTGAAACTGCCAGGATTAGTCGGATTAATTGTTGCAGGAATTGCTTTGGGGTCAGATGGACTAGGCTTTTTAGATTCAGAATCAGAAACGATGAAATTGCTTTCTGATGTAGGCAAAATTTATCTCATGTTTGTCGCAGGATTAGAAATTGATCTCAATGAGTTTCGGAAAGCAAAAGGGAAAGCATTGGGCTTTGGGATGACCACATTTCTCTTCCCTCTTTTAACTGGAATTTTAGTCAGTTCTTTATTTGGATATGGCATCAATGCTGCGATTTTAATGGGATCTTTAATGGCATCTCATACCTTACTAGGTTATCCGATTGTCACTCGCTTAGGGGTGGAGCGCGATCCAGCAGTCGTGGCGACGATTGGGGCAACAATTTTTACTGATATTGCTTCCCTTTTAGTATTAGCCATTTGTTTATCGATTCATCAGGGCGATTTTTCTGCTGCTAGTTTAATCTTTCAACTAATTGCTTTAGGGGGTTATGCAACTTTAGTTTTATTCGGTTTAGATTGGGCAGGAAAATTTTATTTCCGACGCACGGGAGAGGAAGAAAGCAATCAGTTTTTATTTGTTTTGTTAGCGGTTTTTTTAACCGCAGTGGGAGCACAACTGATTCAAGTCGATCAAATTGTTGGTGCGTTTCTCGCTGGATTAGCAGTTAATGATGTGGTGGGACGCAGCCAAGTTGAAGAAAAAATTACGTTTGTCGGGAGTACCCTCTTTATTCCCTTCTTTTTTGTGGATATGGGATTACTACTCGATTTATCAAGTTTGCGGCAAACCTTAACGGGCAATTTAGGGTTAACTGCAGCACTGGTTGGGGGATTATTTTTCAGTAAAGGTATCGCAGCAGCGATCGCGCAATGGGTTTATGGTTATTCCCGCACCGAAGGCTTGATTATGTGGTCTCTGTCCTTACCACAAGTTGCTGCCACCCTTGCTGCTGCCTTAGCGGGATTAAATCAGGGTTTGCTCGATCGCGCTTTGTTTAATGCTGTGATTATGTTAATGCTGGTAACAGCAATGGTTGGTCCCATTCTCACCCAGCGGTTTGGGCGTCAGTTACAAAGCCCTCGCCGTGCCCAACCGTTAAGATCACTCACGATTCCAGAAACGTTTGTTACCTATCCCCCTTCGCGTGTCTTGGTTTCCCTAGCCAACCCAAATACGAAAACCCATTTAGTCGAAACCGCTGCCTTACTTGCCCGCCAAGGAGAGGGAAAAGTCATTTCTTTGGCAGTCGTTGTGGATGGGATGGCAACAAACAACGATATTGAACAGGCGCAATCTTTACTAGAGGAAACCCAAGAACTGAGTAATCATTTTGATGTTTCTATCCTGCCGGTGCTACGTTTAGATGACAATATTGCCCAAGGAATTACCCGCACGGCACGGGAACACAGTGCCACTTGGATTGTCATGGGCTGGAGTCCCACGACACTTCGGGAACGCTTCCTCGGTAAAACCATTGATCATGTCTTTTGGACGGCACACTGTCCAGTGGTCGTGATGAACCTCCATGAAGACCCAACGGAAATTAAACGGATTTTAGTGCCGATCGAAAATTTAAGTCCACCCAGTTGGCGAACCATTGAGTTTGCTCAATTAATCGCGCAAAATAATCAAGCCGAAGTAACGCTCCTTCATGTGGTACCTTGGGGAGAATCCAATGAGGAAATGGAAGCCTTTGAAGAGGGGTTGAAGGACTGGCTGCTGTGGCATAACTTTCATCTGCCGATACATATCCAAACCATGGTGCATGACCATGTTCCAAAAGCAATTATCGAAGTTGCCCAAGAGTATGATTTAACTGTTTTACGAGCTTTGCGTCGCCAAACGGCAGGAGGACTAGCGGTCAGTGATATCACTACCGAGATTGTTGCGGACTTACAAGGATCATTAGTATTAGTCGCAGAACCGCTATACACTGAGTAATTTGTCAGTTATGAAATGATGGATTCAGGTTGGGGGAGAGTGAGTGAGGCGATGACACTGATTCCTTAAAAAACCCCTCCCTGCATAAACAGAAAGGGGAAATTTTTTAACAACGGTCATCCGCAGGCTCCCGTTGTAGTCGGGAGTACGGATGACTCAACGATTGCTTTAACTGGCACGAGTTGCAGCAACCGCAAGGTTTTCGGGTAGAACATTCCGCAAGCGTTGACCGTAAAGATCTAGCGCATTTCCGCCTAATAAAAGGGCAAGATGATCGCGATCATAATTGGCAACCGTTGCTGCATCAGTGACACAATTTCTTAAAACACCATCCCAATGACCATAGTCGCCGGAGAAGCAAGTAATGTGCTTACCAATTTCGCCCATCGCTTGGGGAAGATACGCCGGACCTGGATCATCAGATTCAAAGGAAGTGAAGATTTGTCCTCGTTCAAAATACTCTAACGGATCCCGATGACGTAAATCGTAATGTTCGTAGAGACTGTCATCTTCAATTTGGGTGGGATCGTGTTGTTTGTTCCACAACAGATCAAATAAGTTCCGCGCTTGGGAAATAATATTGACGTTGTTTTGTCCCCCTTGTTCTTGCACCATTAATTTGGTGAAATCCATTAAGGAAGGACGATAGGGATTTTTCGGATCAAAGTCGCGAATCCGTTTTTCCCAATGTTCATGGAACGCATGGGCGAGATCAGGAATCCAACCACAACCGCCTTCTAAGAAACCAACCCGCAGCGTGGGAAATTCTTCAAACGCTCCATCAAAAATCATCCGCGCCAACGCCATTTGTTGTTGGTTGCGCTGGACAAAAATATGGCTGAGAACAAAGGTTTCCATGTGATCGGCAACACCACCCACCATGTGTGAACCAGGACCGCCGTGAATCCCTAAACCAATATCGAGATCGACCGCAGCTTGTAAGATTGGGCGGAAATCAGGGTGAGAAATTGCCTTACAAGTCCGAATCTCAGGGAACGCATCCGGGGCTTTCGGGTGAGGAATGGGGAGATTGGGCGCAACGGCGACAGAAATCATGCCCAGTTCATTCACACAACGGTACATTTCCTTCACCGCTTCCTCTACATCCTGTAAACAGACGACTCCCACCGGTTGGATGCGGTTGTCATACCCCTTACAGTCATCTGCCATGTAGTTGTTATAGGCTTTACACAGGGCAACTGCAAGGTCTTTATCGAGGATGCTAGAAAAGATTAGATTCAGCGTTCCATAAATAGTATGAACATCAATTCCCTCTTGATCCATGTGTTCGAGGCGAACTTTGTTAAACATCGCCCCTAATGTGGTTTCAGGATTCAGCCCGCGAAAAACCCCTTTTCCGAATCCTTGGGGTTTCGGGAACATTCGCACCGCATCATTTTCTTTCGTTTGTGGATTCCAATCGACAATTCTTGCCCGTTGATCCCCTAAACTGTCAACTACTAAGCCGACGCGATCGCGATATTCAGGGTCTAAATAGTCGCGCATGATGAGCGGATTTTCCAATTTATGGGCATCCGCGTCAATCACTAATAAGCCGTTATACATTCGCTAAAGCTCCTCACTAAAATGTGCAATCTTATTTTTTAATTGGATTGTTGTTTGGTTTGCTGAAATAACTGACGTAAACCAAACCCGTTTTCAAATGACCAAGCGATCGAAACCAGAATGACAACGCCTGGATACTGCTTGAAGGCGGGTTCATTCTTCTCGAAAAAGATATGTCCACCAATGGCTAAAACTTGGGTTAAGACACCGCAAACGAGGCTGATTCGCCAGTCGATGAACAAATAACCAATTCCCACAAAGACGAGAATATTAACGATGTGGTGTAAAGCCTGATTAATTGGATTTTGGTGGCTGGCAATGAAATGTGCTTTCGCTTCTTGGAAGTAACTCAACGTCACTCTCCTTTATAAAACAAGTGTTGGGAAAATTATACAGTTAGGAACTGAGAATGACCTGATTTGGAGATTAATTCTTGCCCCTGCAATCAGTGTAATCTACCACCATTTCAGGGCGAAGTAGCCAGTTTCTTGGGACAATTCTTCTTCTGTCAGCCAATCCACTAGCTTGTAAGTGCCAAAGACATGGTCCCACCAATCCACTCCTAAGCCGAAGTTATGATGCCACATCCCATATTTATGATGGACATAGTGAACCGGCATTTTCATCCAGAAGCAACGGGTGGGATTTTCATGTTGCAGTTGATGGGCGTAAGCAGAAAACGCTGCATAGGCGAGTGCGCCCAATAGCCAACCACTTCCAATTTCTACAGAGATCAAAAAAGGCAATCCCATCGCGATCGCGCTGCCCTTAATATAATCGAAAAACTCCCAGATCACCCCTTGTCCTTCATTGCGACGATGATGATCTCGATGCCGTTCTCCTAATTTTTGGGAGGCGTGCATCAGTCGGTGAATCCAGTATTCCACCAAACTCGCCACGACAAACGCAGCTATAAAGCTAATTAAAACAATCATCACTCCTCTGTTCCTCAGTTTCCTTTCTAGATTCTATACAAAATTTGCTGAATTGTTTTCCAATTCGGCTGTTTTAAGAATTGCTTAATCATTACTTGCATTTGATGCGGTAAAGCAAGAATATTTCCGAATACCGGTCGCCATCGTTGCCAAGATAAATACCCTTCGCTTTGAGGAGAAACTTGCCAAAACCGACTCACCGAACAAGATATTTCATCAGTATCAGGGGTGCTAATTTCATGCCACCATCCCAAGGGAATAAATAGCACGTCTCCCGCGTTTAAGGTTACGGTTTTTTGTTCCCCAAGCGCCCGATTTAAGTCAGGAAATTTTGTCAAATCTTGGGTTTCTAAATCTACTTGACTATAACAACAGCGTAACTTCATCCCATGGGTTAAATGAACCCAAATTGGAAAGGGGTATAAAGATTTTGTCACGCTAGGGGGAAAAAGAATCACTTTTTTCTGACCGTAAAGCTGACAAAGCGTTCCATGAACAATATCGTAATGAAGAGAGGCGGTATGTCCGCCGTGTCCCATATACATCCGATAGTCAGTGACAGGTTTCAAGTTCAATTTAGAACCGAGTGCTTGCAAGGAAGAGCTTTGACTCAACAGCGTATGCTTGAGAGACGCTTTTGCTAAATAAATATCTTCGCTTTTGGCTTGACCATTGCGCAGCATTTCGGCATACTCATGAAACGACATTTCTCGTACATCCACCCCACTCCCAATACTTTGCCACTGCTGTTTATCAGTTTGATAGCGTTGGGATCCGTAATGTCGAAATAAAAATTTGTTGTCGCCAATAGTTTGACAAAGATAATCTAAGTCCCATTGTGTATCTTTTCCCAATAAGCCAGTCACAATAATAGGAACATTTTTTTTGTATTTTGATCTAAAAAAGGTCTCCCAGGATAAATCAGAGATATCAATTTTTTGAATTGCTTTACTCATGGTCAATAAAACCTTATTTAACCTACATTAATTATACCTTTAATCCTTATGTCGAATCTTTTATTAAGACTTTTGAGTCAGACTTCTCAATTGGCAAAAGCCCAATTTGAACAACAAACTAAGGCGGTTACGACAACTCAGGAAAAATTTCTCAAACAAGTCTTAGCGACTCATCAAGATACTCTTTTAGGACAGGAAGAAAACTTGCGTGCGATTAAAACCATTGCTGAATTTCAATCGCGCATTCCCATTCGCAGCTACGAGCAGTATGAACCGTATATTCAACGCATGGCACAAGGAGAAGCCAATATTCTAACGCGCGATCGCGTCACTTATTTCAACGCGACCAGCGGTTCTACCGGAAAACAAAAACTCATTCCGGTGACGAAAAAATTTCAAAATTCACTCGGTTGGGCCAACTTAATTAGTATTGGCTTTCTTAGCAGTGCCTTAAAAAAAAGAGGAACTCATCTGAGGAAACTGCTTCTGACAAATAGTACCAATATTTCCGGTTATACCTCAGGAGGAATTCCTTATGGCAGTGGTTCGGCTGGAGTTTTAAAAATGGGGAAATGGATCTATCAACAACTCTTTGCCAATCCTTACGAAACTTTACAAATTAGGGATAGTTTAACCCGTCATTATCTCTGCCTTCTCTTCGCCCTCCAAAATCCAGAAACGGGAGGAATTGTTGCTAATTTTCCGATGCTCATCCTACGAACTTGTCAATATCTAGAACAGTATGGCGACGACTTCATTCACGATCTCAAAACGGGAACAATTCCCCCTTGGCTGAAGCTAGATTCTCACCTGCGCAACGAACTAGAAAAACAACTGCAACCCCAACCGCAACGCGCCCAACAATTGCAAACGATTTTAAGCACCCAAGGACGACTCACCCCGCCCCAGGTTTGGAGAAACCTTTCTTATATCGCTACAGCAAGAGGAGGAACATCAGACTTTTACCTCCAACGCTTCCCCGACTATCTCGAAAACACTCCTGTTTTTGGTGCTGCTTATGCTTCTGCTGAAGCCACTTACAGTATTTATCCGGATCTCGATGTGGATGGGAGTATCCTCGCTGTCGGAACCGGTTTTTTTGAATTTATTCCTGAAACCGAATGGGAAGCCACCTCTCCTCAAACACTCCTCGCCACCGAAGTGGAAGTCGGACAGCGCTACCGTATTCTCGTGACGAACTACAGCGGGTTTTACCGCTACGATAATGGGGATATCATAGAAGTCGTCGGGTTTTATCATCAAGCGCCACTGATTGTCTTTCGTCATCGCCGCGGCGGATTGATTTCTTCCACAGTGGAAAAAACAACGGAAGCCCATGCTGTGGAGGCGATGCAGCGTTTGCAAACCGAATTTAATCTCACTTTAGAAGACTTTTGTCTTACCCTTTCGGAAAAGGAAACCCCTGCTCACTATATTCTCAATATTGAACTCCCACCCCAAGAAGCTTTACCCAACTTAACTCAACTCTTACAAAGATTTGACGAATTACTCAAAGAAATTAATCCGCGCTATGGGGAGAAACGTCAAGATTTAGTGCCTCCACCCCGCTTACATGTACTGGCTTCAGGCAGTTTTAATATCGTTCGGAAACGACAGTTAGCCAGAGGAGTACCCGACTCTCAATTAAAATTTCCTCATATTAGTGAAGATCGCACTTTATTGAACAATTTGGAGATTTTGCAAATTGTCAAAATTTAGAAATCTAAATAAAATAATTTGTATTGAGTCCTTTAATTAATCGAGCTCAAATGTTAAGGTTGATGAATGAGCAATTTCGTCTGCTTTGGGGTTATTTTCAACAGAGTAGCGATGATTCACTTCAATGTAATGTAATTTCGAGTCACTTAAGGAAATAGACGCAATTCCATTTTTATCCGTTTCTATAACCTTTCCTTCAGCTCCATTATACGTAAGTTTTACCTGAGATAGAGGTTCTTTTTCGTATAAAACTTTAAGTTTAAGCTCTTCACCAGAACTAAGAGTAAAAGGATTATTAAGAGGAACAATTTCTAAGGTCAAAGCAACGGGCTGAGTAAAAGAAGATGACCATTGATAAAGAGCTTTAGTATATTTATAAGTGTGACTAGAACTAATATAACTATCGACCTCTTGTTTAGAAATATTTTCCCAACCGTCTGCAGTTTCTACCCAATATCCATTATCAAAAGTAACCGCAACTAAGCTCGGAGATGTCTCAGTTTCTAAAATCATTTTTTCTCTGTGAGCAATCATTTCTACACTCATCTGGTCTCCACTTTGAGCAAAAGCAGTTACGGTTTTCACTTTACTCGGATCGTAGCCTTCAAACTCTTCTTCGACATGACCATATTTGATCGTTAATTCTTCTTCTTCTTTTTCCAGCCAGATGCTATGGGCAAAGGTTGGTGATACAAGTAGTAAAGAAAGAGAAGTTAAAATCAAGCAACTCAATTTTTTCATTTTAATGCTCCGTCCTAAGAGGGTTATTTTCAAATTTTAAAAGCGATCAATTACAGCTTTTTAGATTAAGGAGCCATTGTAACTATTATTCTTCATTTGATCTATCCCCCTCCCCAGGATAGGGATAGTTTAGAAAACAGACTTTCAAAATTGGCAGGAGCGCGATCGCGCAAAATAATGTATGCTTGAAATGATCGTTATTTTTTAGGATTGAATCATTAATTTATCGACAACAAAAAAAGAATTAATTGCAAAATCTTAAGGAGAAAAATCAGAATAAACTTAAAGAATCAGAGAAAATTGTTTCTGTTTGTAATTCTTTGAAAATAATTAGATTGATCAGCATAGCCGTTGCTTGCCTAACCTATTGATTTGGAGCAATGTCTTTGGCTTAGAGAAGATTGACATTATTAATCTCGGATTCTCAAAGTTTGTTGAAAACCTGGTTTGGTTCTACCTAAGTCGTATTCTTGATGAAATTTGGGTGCAGAAACGCTTTCCTTTTAATCTGCACGTTATAATTTGTTACGAAACCTACAAATGCCATTTATCCGTACTGTTTTTTATGAGTAACCCTGCTTTGCACGCCTTTTATGTCGGTCGCGCTTTTGCGGAAGTCCTTGGTGAACGCATAGAAGATACGGTCACCAACAGTCTGAGTGAACTCGGACAATTAGAAGCCAAACAGCGAGAAGCTATGCGAGAGTTTGTAGACGAAGTGATGGCTCGCGCAGAACAAAGCGAAGCTCAATCTACCTCCACTGGAACCACGACTCAGACGAGTACTGCTTCTAGTACGCAAACGACCACTCGCCGTTCTCCCGAAGATGTGCAAGCAATGATTGACGAGTTAAGAGCCTCGATCGCGACCTTGCGCACTGAACTGAACGCTTATCGAAGTCAAAAAGAATCGTAAAGGAGTTTCTGTTTAAGTAAGTTCTCCTCTGCACTCTACCGCCAAAACGCTATCAAGGAATCGTGCTGTGTCTGCGCTCTCTGAGAAATCGAATCAGCCTCTAAATCAACAACTCTCTGCCCCTTCTTCGTCCTCTCCAGAAGCAGGGAAAAAAGCCTATCGTTGGAATCGAGAAAACTACTCCCGTAACCGCCGACGATTCGATATTTGGTTTTTTGTCTTAACGCTTCTATTTAAACTGTGGTTAGAAGGGAAAAAATGGAGTTATATCGGTGGTTATAGCGAAGAAAAAAAGCAAGCCCGCCGTCAAGCTAGAGCAGTATGGATTCGGGAAAGTCTCTTAGAACTGGGTCCCACCTTCATCAAAGTGGGTCAACTCTTTTCAACCCGTGCTGATATTTTCCCGATTGAGTATGTTCAGGAACTCTCTAAACTGCAAGACCGAGTCCCTGCTTTTGATTTTGAACAAGTCCAAGCCATTATTAAAGAAGACTTAGGGAAAACGGTTGACCAACTCTTTCAAAGTTTTGACCCCACTCCCCTTGCTGCAGCTAGTTTAGGACAAGTGCATAAAGCCCAACTGCACAGTGGGGAAACGGTTGTGGTCAAGGTGCAGCGTCCGGGTCTGAAAAAATTATTTACGATTGACTTAGCGATTCTCAAGCGGATTGCCCGGTATTTCCAAAATCATCCCCGTTGGGGAAAGGGGCGCGATTGGATTGGCATTTATGAGGAATGTTGTCGCATTCTTTGGGAAGAAGCCGATTATCTTAACGAAGGGCGGAATGCCGATACCTTTCGTCGGAACTTTCAAAACTATAAACAAGTCCGTGTTCCTCGGGTCTATTGGCGTTACACCTCATTGCGGGTCTTAACGTTAGAATTTGTGCCCGGCATTAAAGTCAGTCATCACGAAGCCCTTGATGCTGCAGGTGTCGACCGGAGCGTTATTGCCCGTTTAGGCGCAGAAACTTATCTGCAACAGCTCCTTTATGATGGGTTCTTTCATGCCGATCCCCACCCGGGAAACTTGGCGGTTAGTCCGCAAGGACAACTCATTTTTTATGATTTTGGCATGATGGGACGAATTAAAGGCAATGTTAGGGAACAATTAATGGAGACGTTATTTGGCATTGCCGAAAAAAACGGTGATCGCGTAATGCAGTCTCTCGTGGAACTAGGTGCCCTTGCCCCCGTCGGAGATACCAGCGCCGTTCGTCGTTCCATCCAATATATGTTGGATCACTTCATGGATGAACCCTTTGAGGAACAATCAGTTGCCGAAATTAGTGATGACTTATACGAAATTGCTTATAATAACCCCTTCCGTTTTCCTGCCACGTTTACCTTTGTCATGAGAGCGTTTTCCACTCTTGAAGGCGTTGGCAAAAGTCTCGACCCAGAATTTAACTTTATGGCAGTTGCTCAACCCTATGCAATGGATCTTATGAATAATAACGGTTACGACAGCAATAAAACTTTTCTCGATGAAATTGGACGACAAGCCGCCCAAGTCAGTTCAACCGCATTGGGTTTACCTCGTCGCCTCGAAGAGTCGATTGATAAACTCGAAAGAGGGGATTTGCGTCTGCGTGTTCGTTCCATTGAAAGCGATCGGATTCTACGGCGGATGAGCGGTGTTCAGTTGGGAACAAATTACACCCTCCTCATGTCTGCTTTTATTATTTCTGCAACCATTTTACTGGTGAATGAACTAATTATTTTAGCAGTTATTATGGCTTTAGCCGCAGGGGCTTCAGGATTTGCATTCATTCGTTTATTAAAACGCTTAGACCGTTGGGATCGAATGCAATAAGCCGATAAAATAAACCTATTATTTTTTATTTTGTACACTGGTTATTAAAAAAAAGGCTATGAAACGTCGCTTTAATGGGCGAACTGATACCGGAGTTATGCGTGCAGTGAACCAAGACTGCCTCTATTACGACCCGCAAGGGCGTTTCTTTATTGTGGCAGATGGTATGGGAGGACATGCTGGTGGACAAGAAGCCAGTAAAATTGCGACGCAAGCAATTAGCGATTATCTCGAACACCATTGGGACGCTGAGATCAACTCTGAAGTCCTACTTCAGCAAGCTGTTGAGGAAGCAAATGAAAAAATTATTGCTGATCAACAAACTCATCCGGAACGGGCTGAAATGGGAACAACAGTGGTTGCAGTCATTTTTCGCAAAGACCAAGTGTGGTGCGTTCATGTGGGAGATTCGCGGTTATACCTCTGGCGAGATAATGAGCTCAGCCAACTCACGGAAGATCATACATGGGTGGCATGGGCTCTCAAGTCGGGCACGATTTCTCCTGCTGAAGCTGAAGTTCACCCTTGGCGCCATGTCTTATCCCAGTGTTTAGGCCGTAAAGAGCTTTATAGTATCGACATTGATATTCTCAATATTCAACCGGGTGATCGCCTTCTCCTTTGTAGTGACGGCTTAACGGGCGAAGTTCCCGAAAAAGAAATTACCACCTACCTGAAAGAAGCCGACACTTGTGATCAAGCAGTGACTCAACTGATTGAAACAGCGAAAGAAAATGGCGGTTCTGATAATATTACCGTCATTGTCATTGAAGAAGGAGAAACTGAAGACAGCTTCGGCAGTCATGATGCCACCGAAACCTTGTCCTCAGAATATTAAGTCAATTTTAATTTTGAGTTAGTTGAGATCTAAACTGTCATAACCCGAAGGCAAGTCTAGATTAGAAGCCGAATCCTCGTCTTGTTCAAAAGGAGAGGGTTCATCAAGAGGAGATGCCTCTTCTGGAGAAGGACGATTTTTATCCACCTCTGCCAAGTCTCCTAAGTTGAACAGGAAGGGGACACTGCTCTCATTCTCTCCACCCATGACGAGAACGTTAGGCATTTGGGACCCACCTTGTCGCCAGGCTGCAATCGCTTCTTTTTGGAGAACAAGTGATCCCCCTTGCGCCCGCAATGTTTCTGCTAAAAGTCGTTGTGCTTCTGCTCGTCCTTTCGCGCGATTAATATCTGCCTGCGCTTCTTGTTCCGCTTCTCTGGCAATGTAAACTGCCCGTTGAGCACTTTGTTCCGCAATTTGTTTATCTTCTACTGCTTGAGCAAAAGCCTTAGTAAAGTTAAGGTCGATCACACTGGTATCGAGTACAATAATGCCATACTTATCCAGCCGTTCGTTCAAGGCGACATCAAAATCTCTTTTGAGTTCATCACGCCGAGTAATTGCTTCTTCAGCGGTTTTTCTGGCTGCTGCTACCTTAAAAGATTCTTGAGTTTGTGGAGAAATGATTTTTGCGACTACATTACTAAGGGTGCCTTGTTTGCGGCGAATATCCACAACTCGCACTGGATCAAGCCGGAAGTTGATGGCAAAACTGGCTTTTAAATCCTGCAAATCTTTTGTAGCACTTTGCGCGGGTACTTCGTACTTTTGCACGGTCACATCATAAACATCTACTTTTGAGATGAGGGGGGGTTTGAAATGAATGCCCTCCAGCAATGCCCCTTCTTGGGCTTGACCTAAAATGCTCAGCACCCCTGCTTCTCCTGGGCTAATCACAGTATATGAGTTGAAGCCAATCAACAGCAGTACAGCAGCAATTACACCACCAATAATGGCGGTCAGGCT
>CAZAYV010000044.1:0-25274 GCA_964489465.1 uncultured Dactylococcopsis sp.
CAAGGGAGTCAAACCTTGATCACTCCTGATTTCTGGATTTATCCAGCAAGCCCTAGGTAGTAGTAAATATATAGTGGTCAGCAAATCAAGAGGAAGCTCGCACTCAAAATTCTTTTCATAAAAAAATTAGAGAAGCGCAATCACAACCAAAACCGAATTCTATTTCATGCTCAAGCATGAAATAGAGACGTTCCATGGAACGTCTCTACTGTTCGGTGTTGGGGCAAGAGAGGACGGGGGAGGGAATTACATCATTCCCATGCCGCCCATGCCGCCCATGCCGCCCATGCCGCCCATGCCGCCCATGCCAGCGGATGGATCAGCACCGGCTTCTTCTTCTTGCGGTTCTTCAACCACTAAGGCTTCGGTGGTGATAATCATACCTGCAATAGAACCGGCATTTTGCAGGGCAGAGCGAACCACTTTGGCGGGATCAATAATACCCGCAGCAATCATGTCTTCATACTCACCGGTGAGGGCATTGTAACCGACGTTAAATTCAGTATCACGGACATTTTCCACAATGACAGAACCTTCTGCGCCAGCATTATCTGCCATTTGACACAGTGGCGCTTCTAGGGCTTTCGCCACTAAGGCTGCACCAATTTTTTCTTCCGGATGAGTAAGTGTATTTTTGAATTCCGCAACTTTTGACGCGAGGTGAATCAGGGTAGTACCGCCACCGGGAACAATCCCTTCTTCAACAGCAGCTTGCGTTGCATTAAGCGCATCTTCAATGCGAAGTTTTCGCTCTTTCAGTTCGGTTTCAGTGGCAGCACCCACTTTAATAACCGCAACCCCGCCAGCGAGTTTGGCAATGCGTTCTTGCAGTTTTTCTTTATCGTACTCAGAATCAGTCTCAGCAAGTTGCTTCCGAATTTGGTTGACCCGCTTATCGACATCGCCTTTATTTTCACCATTGGAGACGATAACAGCGCTGTCTTTGTCAATGGTGACCCGGCGCGCGGTTCCCAGCATATCAACGGAAACGGAGTCGATGGTTAAGCCCACATCTTCGGAAACGAGTTGTCCACCCGTGAGAACGGCAATGTCTTGTAACATCTGCTTGCGGCGATCGCCGAAACCGGGGGCTTTAATGGCAGAAACATTGAGCACGCCCCGGGCTTTGTTCACCACGAGAGTGGCTAAGGCTTCCCCTTCAATGTCTTCTGCGATGATGAGTAGGGGCTGTCCTTCTCGGGAAACTTGCTCCAAGATCGGCACTAAATCTTGAATCGCGCTGATTTTCTTGTCCGTGATTAAAATGCGAGGATTTTCAAACTCGACAATTTGCCGTTCTTGGTCGGTGATGAAATAGGGAGAAAGATAACCGCGATCAATTTCCATCCCTTCTACCACATCGAGTTCAGTGGCAAGAGATTTGGATTCTTCGACGGTGATCACGCCATCTTTAGTCACTTTCTCCATGGCGTTAGCAATCATCTCACCGATTTCTTCGTCGTTACCCGCAGAAACCGTTGCCACTTGCGCGATCGCGTCTCCTTCGACCGGTTGGGCAACATTAGCAATTTCTTCAACTAAATAGTTAACCGTTTTTTCAATCCCACGACGTACCGCAACGGGGTTAGAACCGGCAGCAACGTTTTTCAATCCTTCCTTAATCATTGCTTGGGCAAGGACTGTAGCGGTGGTTGTCCCATCTCCAGCAACATCGTTGGTTTTCGAGGCGACTTCTTGAATTAAGCGAGCGCCCGTATTTTCGAGAGGGTCTTCTAATTCAATTTCTTTAGCAGCAGTAATCCCATCATTGACGATTTGGGGAGCACCATATTGTTTTTCCAATAAGACATTGCGTCCTTTCGGACCAAGCGTGATGCGGATAGCGTTTGCCAGGGCATCAACGCCTCGTTCGAGAGAGCGTCTTGCTTTTTCGTTAAAAGATACGATTTTAGGCATCGTTGTAATTTTTATTGTCGTCGTCCATCAATAGTCAATTTAGCACTCTCTTTTAGGGAGTGCTAAGCCTTGAGTGAGTAGGGATATCCGAACCGTAATTTCTGAGGGCTGAATTTCCTATGATGTCGTTTCTTCTCGGAGAGGCAGCGATCGCGCTAGACTTTCCCTAACGATTAGCCCATAGCCAAGGCAATGACTCCTGTTGCTGGCGTTCAAACTCAGCAATTTGCTCGGCTTTTTGCAGGGTTAAACTAATATCGTCTAAGCCATTGAGTAAACACTCCTTCCGAAACTCATCGACCGTAAATGGGATGGTTTCCTGATTATGGCGGCGAATCACTTGTTCGGGTAAATCAACGGTCATGGTTACGGTTTCGGGATTTTGCGCATCCGCCATTAACGTATCCACTTCGGTTTGTCCTAAAGCAATGGGCAGAATGCCATTCTTGAAGCAGTTATTGAAAAAGATATCGGCAAAACTCGGTGCAATGACACAGCGAATGCCAAAGTCGAGTAATGCCCAAGGCGCATGTTCTCGGGAGGAACCACAGCCAAAGTTATCCCCGGCAATTAAAATTTTTGCCTCGCGATAGGGGACTTGATTGAGAACAAACTCGGGAATTTCTTCACCACTTTCTTGGAATCGTAACTCATCAAATAAAACTTTGCCTAAGCCTGTCCGTTTAATGGTTTTGAGATGTTGCTTGGGGATAATCATATCCGTGTCAACATTCATCATCGGTAAAGGGGCAGCAATCCCCGTTAAGGTTGTAAATTTCTCCATAATTCCCTTAATGATCTAATTCTCGTACATCGGTTAATGTTCCAGTTACCGCAGCCGCTGCAGCCATGGCAGGACTCACTAAATGGGTGCGTCCGCCTCGTCCTTGTCGTCCTTCAAAATTGCGGTTTGAAGTGGAAGCACAGCGTTCTCCTGGTTTTAACTGATCGGCATTCATTGCCAAGCACATGGAACAACCCGGTTCACGCCAATCAAACCCCGCTTGCTTAAAAATAATATCTAAGCCCTCTTGTTCAGCTTGATGTTTCACTAAACCCGAACCGGGAACAATCATCGCATAAACCCCATCAGCCACTTTACGCCCTTCTGCAACTTTGGCTACTGCTCGCAAGTCTTCAATGCGTCCATTGGTACAAGAGCCAATAAACACTGTATCAACGGGGATTTCGGTAAGTTTGGTCCCGGGTGTCAGTCCCATATACTCTAAGGCTCGTTTGACTGCTTGCTGACGATTGAAGTCGCTAAAGTCATCGGGATCAGGGACGCTTTCGGTAATCGGTAAAACGTCTTGCGGACTCGTTCCCCAGGTCACTTGCGGGATAATTTCACTGGCTTTTAAAGTGACTTCCTTATCATACGTTGCCCCGGCATCTGAGGGTAAAGACTGCCAGTAAGCAACCGCTTTTTCCCAATTTTCGCCTTGAGGAGCAAGCGGACGACCTTTAATATAGTTAAACGTGGTTTCATCGGGGGCGATTAATCCAGCACGTGCCCCGGCTTCGATGGACATATTGCAGATGGTCATTCGCCCTTCCATACTGAGGCTGTGAATCGCTTCTCCGGCATATTCAATGACATGACCGGTTCCGCCAGCAGTACCAATTTTGCCAATAATCGCGAGAATAATATCTTTTGCCGTCACTCCTAGCGGTAGTGAACCTTCCACGGTAATTCTCATATTTTTGGGCTTTCTCGCTTGTAGCGTCTGGGTCGCGAGAACGTGTTCCACTTCTGAGGTGCCAATACCAAAGGCTAGTGCACCAAATGCCCCATGGGTAGAGGTATGGCTATCGCCACAAACAATTGTCATTCCCGGTTGGGTTAAGCCTTGTTCAGGACCAATAATATGGACAATCCCTTGACGTTCATCGCTCATGCGAAACAAGGGAATTCCCATTTCTTCTGCGTTGCGTTCGAGGGTTTCCACTTGCAGGCGACTTTGGGGTTCTTTAATGCCTTCGGAACGGTCAGAGGTGGGAACGTTGTGATCGGCGACAGCAAGGGCTGCTTGGGGTTGACGCGGGGTGCGGTTGGCTAAACGGAGTCCCTCAAAGGCTTGGGGACTCGTCACTTCATGGATTAAGTGACGGTCGATATAGAGCAGACAAGTCCCATCATCCTGTTCATGAACTAAATGCCGATTCCAAATTTTATCGAAGAGAGTTTGCGGTTTGCTCATTGGTGTGGAGGATTCATTCATTTCAAAATACGGATATAGCACTTTCTATTTTGATGAAGTACAAACTGAGTAATTTGAGTTATTGTCTAACGCTGTCGCCTGTTCTCTTTTCCCTGTTTACTATTGCCTTAATCAGGACAAATTTCGACTTCATCATTTAAGAATCACTACAGAGTCTATTTTGCCAAATTTGGTGCGTTTTGGTACAGAAATTTCCTATAAAACTGACACCATATCATCACGGTGGACAACGGTTTCTGTATTCGTATAACCAAGAATAGTATGGATGTTTTGAGATTGGTAGCCTTGAATTTGGCGTAGTTCCGCACTGGTATAGTTCACTAAACCCCGAGCAATTTCTTTACCACTACCATCACACAAGGCAACCGCTTCTCCGGATTGAAAATCCCCTTCCACTTTAGTGATTCCCGCTGGAAGGAGGGATTTGCCGCGATCGCGGATCGCTGTAACCGCCCCTTCATCTAAATATAGCTTGCCAACAGGAACTAAACTATAGGCAATCCAACGTTTCCGAGCATTTTCCCCACGGGGTTGCGCTTCAAACTGCGTCCCAATCGCTTCCCCAGCCAGTATTTTATGGATATCTTTGGGTCGGCGTCCGTGGGTGATAATGGTTTTGACACCTGCCCCTGTAGCGATGCGAGCGGCCTCTAGCTTGGTTACCATGCCACCGGTTCCCCATTGAGAACCACTTTTGCCCGCCTTGCTTTGTAATTCTTCCAGTTCTTCGCGGGTCACCACTTTTTGAATCGGTTGTGCTTCTGGGTTGTGTCTGGGATCGGCTGAATAAAGTCGATCCACATCCGTGAGGAGAAAGAGGTAGTCGGCTTCTACTAAGCTCGCTACAAGTGCCGACATTGTATCGTTATCCCCGAAATTAAGCTCCTCGACTGCTACCGTGTCATTTTCGTTGACAATAGGAATAACCCCTAACTCCAGCAGCGACTGAAACGTATTATAAATATTGACGTAAGAATTCCGTTGAATGAGCTCTTGGCGCGTCAGTAACACTTGCGCGATCGGCTGGCGTAACGTGGAAAATAAATCATCGTAAATTCGGATCAGTCGCCCTTGCCCCACCGCTGCCACCGCTTGGTTCAGGGCAATGGTTCGCGGTCGTTCCTTTAAGTTTAAGCGTTCACATCCGACACCAGTTGCCCCTGATGAAACTAAAATCACCCTCATCTCATTTGAACGAAGCTCAGTCAAGGTTTCTGCTAGTGCAGCAATATTAGAAATGGCAAGAGAAGCGGTTTGAGGTTGGGTAACACTGGAGGTACCAATTTTGACAACGATGGTTTGAGACATGGAGGATGAAGGAAGATTTCTAAGCAATTAGGGCAATCACCCTTAAATTGCGGATAATTGCCCTAACTATATCGAGTTTTAGTATATTTAGGGTCTTTATATCGGCTGACCCCATTTGTATCGATTTTTATCATTGCATATCTCGTTTTGTTACTATTTATTTTTTTATATTTTTTTTATATTTAGCTTGATGTGGGTTTGTTAGTCTGGGGTGAACTTTGACCTTTATCTTTTAAACTGACTCCTAACCAACGAGAAATTTGCACTTCTAAACGACGAATCGGGTAACTGCGATCAACCACAGCCGGATCGACCATCGGTTCAACTAATATTGTAAACATTTGTAAACGGTTTCCCGCTAAAACATCGGTAAAAATGCGATCACCGACCATAGCAATTTGATCAACGGGTAACTGCATCCCATCAGCAGCTTCACGCAACCGTTTCCGAGAGGGCTTTCGTGCCCCTAAAATATAGGGGAGTGCCAAAGACTTGGCAATTCCACCAATTCGATTTTCCCTAAGGTTGTTACTGACTAACCAAATCTTAGCGACTTGGCGAATTTCTTCTACCCAAGTAATTAATTCATCGGAAGCCTGACGGGATTTTAGGGGAACTAGGGTTTCATCAACATCTAAAATTAAACCTTGCAATTGATGTTGTTTGAGAATGTCAGCACTAAGATGTATGACCGGTTTCCCTAATACTAAGCTTGGTTGTAATAAATCAGTCCACATGAGTTGTTATTGATTCTTGATTATTTGTTGTTTATTATTGGGTCTTAGTTAATGGATCGGCAATCGGCAACAAGCCATTAAAGTAACAAGGGATAAGAGGAAAGTTTCAAGAGATGCCAACATTCACCAACGGTCACGCGCAGGCGCCTTCCGTTTTCCGAAGGCGTAATCTTTGACTTTCTCCCCTTACCTTGCTCCTTTAACTGATTTGGGTCACTAGTCACACTCTCCCCTCTTCTCTCAGTTTCCTTATCATAATACTTGCTTACTGATGACTAATTTGTGTCATCATTTGTTCTGTATTTGTTGCTGGTTCTAAACAGGTTAAGCCTTTGCAGACTAAACCGACGGCACCCGTTGGGAGAGACGTTTCCACACGATAGGTGCAGGTGGGTAAATATTGACTGGCTAATCCTTGCAACTGTTCAGGCGTTGAACGGACTAAGGTGCCTTGCAAATACCAATCCAAACCCGAAAATAACCCAGGACAAGCTTGGGGAGACTTTTCCATAATACTGCTAAAGGCACGTAGGTTTTTTTCAGCGCTGGCGAGATAATCAGTTTGTTCCGTGATTTCAAACAGTTGGACCAGGTTGGCAACCGCAACGCCATTGGCAGCAGGGGTAGCATTATCGATATAGGTTCGTTCTCGGACAATTAAATCCTGACTGCTATCGTTTGCTGTATTGAAATAACCACCCGTTTCCACACTCCACAGATATTGATCAAATTCGGCTTGGAGTTGGGTGGCTTTGTCTAGCCATTGGGTTTGTTCAGGATGACAGGCATGAAGATCCAAGAGGGCTTTGATGAAGAGGGCATAATCTTCAGATTGGGCAGAGACAGTGGCTTTTCCGTTGTAGTTGAGACGATGGAAGCGTCCTTCTACCCACTGATTGTCCCAAATAAAGTCCGCTGCTTTCACCGCACTATTCCAGTAGTGGGCTTCCCCCAATACGGCATATGCCCTAGCTAAACCGGAAATCATCAAGCTATTCCAAGCGGTGATCATTTTGGTGTCGGTAACGGGGGGGATGCGTCCTTGCCATTGGGTTTGCTTGGCTTCACTATTATTCGTTGCCGGTGGGAACGTAACCAGGGAGGAAGCACCATAACGCGCCTTAAATAGCTTCTTTAGCGCTGATTCAGCATCATGGGATAGATTTCCGCCCTTTTGCCGTTGTAAGACGTTGCTGCCTTCAAAATTGCCCTCTGCAGTGACTGTAAATTCAGTTTGTAGCGCTTGTAATTCTTCAGGACTCAGTAGCGTTTCCAATTCGCGGTATGACCAGACATAAAACGCCCCTTCTTCGGGTTCGTCGGCATTGGGGGTGGTAAAGCTATCGGCATCTTGCGAGGCGTAGAAATACCCTTCTGGCGCCGTCATTTCCCGTTGTAGCCATTCGACTGTGTGCGCGATCGCGCGTTTGAAAGCCGGTTCTTGAACGCCACTACTCCACAAGTTGGCTAAATACTCCACAATCTGTCCGTTATCGTAGAGCATTTTCTCAAAGTGGGGAACGGTCCAGGTGCCATCGACGGTATAGCGATGAAAGCCCCCGCCAACCTGATCATAGATGCCACCTAAAGCGAGATCATAGCCCCGTTGTTGGGCAATTGCTTGGGCATCATAGCGAGACTCATAATTAAATCGGGTGCCGCGCAGGGCAAGTTGGGCGTAGGGAATCATGGGAAAACTGGGGGCGGTGCCCCGACTACTGGTAATGCCGACGGCAGTTTCTACGCCTTTAAGTAATAAGTCACGATTGAGTTCGGTGCTGGCTTCAGGAAGGGTGGCCGATTGTTGCAGTAACCCCATTACTTCACTTTTGAAAGTATTCAGTTTTTCTTTTTCTTGGTCATAAAAGCGCCGAATCGCTTTCAGAATTTCTAAAAAACCAGGACGACCAAAGCGCGGTTCCACTGGAAAGTATGTCCCGCCATAAAACGGAATCCGCTCATCGGGAGTGAGGAAAATATTGAGGGGCCAACCGCCTTGTCCGGTCATCATTTGTAACGCCTGCATATAGATGCTATCGAGATCCGGACGTTCTTCGCGATCCACTTTGATGGGAATAAAATTATCATTGAGATATTGCGCGATCGCGCTGTCGGAGAAGGCTTCCCCTTCCATCACCGTACACCAATGGCAACTGGAATAACCCACTGACAGGAAAATTGGTTTATCTTCCGCTTTCGCTTTTTCTAATGCTTCGGGACACCAATACCACCAATCGATTGGGTTTTCAGCATGTTTACGAAGATAGAGGCTTTCCGTTTCAGCGAGACGGTTAGTCATAACATTTGCCTAGAATGCGTCAACTTTAGTGTGGCATACCTACTGAATTGATATCTTCCCCATCTAAGCAGCTGCCTTTTGCACGGCCTCCTAAAATAGTAAACTGCTATCGAGAGAGCATGGTTCATGAATCTATCATCTTTTCCACGAACAGCGATTGGCTTAACGCTAGGTATGATCGGGTTGAGCGTTACTGGATGTGCCCACTGGGGTTCCCAAACTTCCTCCCCTACTATTCAAGGATCAGCAACGGATCAGACTCAAACTGAAACGGGAACGAAACGCACTGATGCCGAAGACCGTCTGTGGTCACAACTGCAACAAGCTGAAACGCATTATTTTGTTTTGATGCGTCATGCCTTAGCGCCGGGAACTGGCGATCCGCCTAATTTTGAACTGGAAGACTGCTCAACTCAGCGTAATCTGTCAGAAGAAGGACGAGTGCAAGCAAAACGAACCGGGGAAGCCTTTCAACAGCGGAATATTGAAGTGGACCAGGTCTTATCGAGTCGCAGATTACGCCGGAATCAAATTCCGGCGCCTGCTACGACCGTTGGTCAGTGGTGTCGCTGTTTAGATACAGCAAAATTAATGGATTTGGGTCCAGTTAAGCCATTTCCTCCCTTAAACTCTTTCTTTCGCGATCGCTCTACCCAGTCAGAACAAACGGCGGCAGTGCGGCAGTTGATGCGGGAACAGGAAGAAACACCAGGGGTAACTGTGATGGTCACTCATTTTGTTAATATCTCAGCCTTAAGTGGCAGTGGCGTTTCGTCAGGAGAAATGGTGGTCATAGCAGTCAATCCGGAAAATCAACTGGAAGTTGTTGGTCGCATTGATCCCTTTTGAAAGTGAGATCTGTATCGGAAACCGATCTAGTTAGGAAGCGGGAATCAGTTTTGGCGAAACAGGGACAGTAGCTGTAACTAGGTTTGAGGATGCAAACTGGGTCAAGATTGAAAATTACACGAAATCGCTGTTTTTAATTGTATAAAATCAATGCAGATAATTTTATCTATCACGTTTTTTATGTGAAAATTTAGAGGAAAGGACGCCAAAATTCACTTTTTCCTCGCTAAAATTAGCGTAAAATCTCAATTTCATTTGGGTACTGAGGAGAAAAAAATGAAGGATTTCAAAGTTTTATTGGCAACCGCAACCGTAGCGACAGCGTTCTTATTAACCACTGAGAGTGTGTCTGCCCAACCCGCTTATGGCAGTTATATTGGCGTTGGGCTTGGTTACAGTCCCACCGAAGATAGCAATGATGAAGGAAGTCAAGTTGGGGGCGTGGTTAATGTGCGCTATAAATTTTTAAAGCTGCCCCTCTCACTGCGGGTTCAAGGACTGATTGGTGAAGGAACGGCACTTGTGCCTACAGTTTCTTATGATTTTCCCTTAAATTGGCAGACCGATGCTTATGTGGGGGCGGGACTTTCTTTTGCCAGTGGCGACTCCCCCTCACCAGTTGGAGATCAAACCAGTTTTGCCATTCAGCCGGGCGTTGATTTTATGATTCCCAAAAGTAATACCGTCTTATTTGGCAACGCGATCGTTGCTTTCGATGCCTACCGTCAAGGTGGTGGTACCGCTTTGTCCTTGCAGGGAGGGGTGGGGTTACAATTTTAATTAGTTGATTTTGCTCTGTCCCCCAGAATTATGTTGAAAAGTCTCTTCCGTCCCTCGCCAAAAGACTCATGGCAACCCATTATCAAAGCATTTGCAGATGTTGTTGGTAAAGATGGTGTGGTTCGACGCAAAGATGAACTGCTGACCTACGAATGTGATGGACTTGCCAGTTACCGCCAACGGCCAGCGGTGGTCGTGCTTCCTCGGACCACAGAACAAGTTGCCGGGGTGGTAAAAATTTGCGATCAATCTGATTTGCCCTGGGTAGCACGAGGGGCAGGAACAGGCTTATCGGGCGGCGCACTTCCCTTAGAAAACGGTGTTTTAATCGTTACCGCCCGCATGAATGAAATTTTAGAAACCGATATCCCGAACCAGCGCGTAGTTGTACAGCCGGGTGTGATTAATAATTGGGTGACACAAGCAGTGAGTGGAAAAGGCTTTTATTATGCCCCAGACCCCTCTAGTCAAATTATTTGTTCCATTGGCGGAAATGTGGCAGAAAATTCGGGCGGCGTTCATTGCCTGAAGTATGGGGTCACTACCAATCATGTTCTCGGACTGAAAATTGTCACACCTGATGGTTCAATTGTCGATGTGGGTGGGAGGGTTCCGGAGATGCCTGGTTATGACCTAACCGGCTTATTTGTGGGATCGGAGGGAACCTTAGGCATTGCCACAGAAATTACGCTTCGCATTCTCAAAACTCCTGAATCCGTTGCTGTTTTACTTGCTGATTTTGAAACCATTGAAGCGGCTGCCGATGCCGTTGCTGCCATTATTGGCGATGGGATTGTTCCCGCAGGTATGGAAATGATGGATAATCTGACGATTAATGCTGTGGAAGATGTCGTTGGTGCTGGCTTGTATCCGCGAGATGCAGGGGCGATCTTATTAGTCGAACTAGATGGATCGGAAGTAGAAGTCAGCCATAATATTGAACGCACCGCTAACATTTGTCAAGAAAATGGGGCACGAGAGACTACCATTGCTACTGACGCCGAAAAACGAGCGAAATTGTGGAAAGGGAGAAAAGCCGCGTTTGCTGCTGCTGGACATCTGAGCCCGGATTACTTTGTGCAAGATGGGGTCATTCCTCGCACGCAACTGGCTAGTGTTTTACGAGATATTGAAGCCCTTAGCGAAGAATATGGGTATCGCATTGCCAATGTGTTTCATGCCGGAGATGGCAACTTGCATCCGTTGATTTTATACAATGAATCCGTTCCTGGAGATTTAGAAAAAGTTGAAGAAATCGGGGGAAAGATTCTGAAGCGTTGTGTGGAAGCAGGAGGAAGTATTTCTGGGGAACATGGTATTGGCGCCGACAAAAACTGCTATATGAGCGATATGTTTAGCGAGGTTGATCTAGAAACAATGCAGTATGTGCGCAGTGCTTTTAACCCCAAAGGATTAGCCAATCCCACTAAGTTATTTCCTACCCCTCGCACCTGCGGGGAAGCAGCGAATGCGCAAAAAACAGCTCAATACAAAGGGGCCCAATTCTATTGAGTCTGAAAATAGTGCAAATTTAAATCGGCTCGTATTGTATGATTATTTTGACCAAAGGCTCTGGCAGAGCCTGTAACTGAAAATTATTTCAACGAGCATGATGTTACGCCGTTTTCTTCCTGTTTTTTCCGTTTTCATTACTATTGTCAATTATCCGACTCCTAGTATTGCTGCTCCTCCTGCCGAAGAAACGATCAGTTGTGACTTACTGGTGGCTGGCGGGGGCTTAGCTGGGGCAGCAACGGCGTATGAAGGGCTTTTAGCTGGAAAGACAGTTTGTTTAACGGAACTCACCGATTGGCTGGGCGGACAAATTTCATCCCAGGGCACATCGGCACTCGATGAACGCGCCACCCAACGCAGTTTGTTATATTTTCCCCGAGGATATTTAGAATTAAGAAACCGAATCGAAGACTATTACGGGGAGTTAAACCCAGGGGATTGTTGGGTCAGTGAGTCTTGTTTTATTCCCGCTGATGCCCACAAAATCTTAAAAGACCAACTTCTCGCTGCAGCAGAAGAAGGAGAAGGAACGCTGAAGTGGTTTCCTTCCACGGTAATCAAAGATTTAGAACGGAATGGTGAAGGTAACCTCATCGAAACAGTTACGGCGATTCAACATGAACCCACAGCAACCGGATCGCCCTTAAATACCTATCCCCTTTCTGAAACGATTGCCGATTGGTATCGTTACGAAGATTCAGACCGCTTTGAGAAAAAAATTATTCGTTTTGTTCCTCAAGATCAGAATTGGTATGTCATTGATGCGACTGAAACGGGTGAACTGGTTGGCTTAAGTGATGTTCCTTATCGTTTAGGGATTGATCCGCGGTCTTATCTTGAACCTTCTTCAGCAAGCGAAAATGGCGATCCTTACTGCACCCAAGGATTTACTTACACCTTTGCCATGGAAGAGACGGAAACACCGCAATCTCATCGAGAACCCTCCTTTTACGAGCAGTATCAGCCCTATTACAGCTATGAGTTGGACCGTCTAGCCAGTTTTGATTTAGTCTTTACCTATCGCCGAATTTGGAGTCCAAAAACTGGAGAAGAAGAAACCTTTGGTGGAATTGATTTCACCGAACCCACAGTTGGTGATATTTCGATGCAAAACTGGACCTGGGGGAATGACTATCGCCCCGGAACTGCTGAGGATAATTTAATTTATACGCGAGAACAACTGCAAGCCAATGGACAGTTATCGCCAGGGGGATGGCAAGGGGGACTGCGAGTAGAAACCTTAGCCAAAGGCGAGGAAAATGCTTTTGGTTTTTTCCACTGGTTGGTTGCAGGAACAACCGATTCCCAACTCGGAGATGGGGTGAAAGAACCGCATCCCAATTATCGGTTTTTAAGGGGGATTGATTCGCCCATGGGAACAGTCCATGGCTTGTCGAAGTACCCTTACATGAGAGAAGGACGACGGATTATCGGCAGACCAGGCTATGGCTATCCTGACGGATTTACCGTGTGGGAAGTGGATATTGCCCGCAAAGATTATACCGATGAGTACTATCAGGAGGTGCTGTCGCCAGCAGCCTATCAGGATCTGCAACAAGAAGTGGCTGGACGAGATACCTTTGCCGTCCTATTAAAAAGAGAAACAAGTAAAAATAGAACGCGATCGCGCATTTATCCTGACTCCGTGGGCATTGCCCATTATGCCATTGACTTCCATCCCTGTATGAGTGAGCATCCGCCAGAAAAACCAGGCAATACCGAAAGAGAAGGGGAACGACGAGGGGCTGGGCTGCCTTATCCCTTTCAAATTCCGTTACGGGCGCTAATTCCTCAAGAAATTGATAATTTTTTGGTCGCTGGTAAAAGTATTGCCACTAGCCACATCGCCGCAGCCGCTTATCGGGTGCATTCCTTTGAGTGGTCAGTGGGGGCGGCGGCAGGAACAACTGCCGCGTTTGCTTTAGAAAACGATATTTTTCCTTATCAACTTGTTGATGAGCAGCTGATCCAAGAAAAACAATTACAACAATTACGACAACAACTGGAGGCAAATGGCAACCCCACAGCCTTTCCGAATACATCCATTTTCAATAATGATTGGGAAGATTGGCGTTAAGCTCTAGCGATTGAGAAAAATCTTTGATTGGTATCCCCCTCATCCAAATCATTGCTCTGCGGGGAAACTCTTTATTTTGGCGTGCCGTGGAGAGGGTGACCTCTTCACTGACTTTACTAGCGTCAATGACGGTGATGGGAAAACAAGCTGATCGGAAATACGCGATTTTTTCCTTAATCTGCACCTCTGATGGGAGCAAAGCCTTGACGCTGGATATTCTCTGTAATCACGCGAGGTTCCATAAACTGCACTAAATAATCAGGACCCCCCGCCTTAGATCCAATTCCCGATAGCTTAAAGCCGCCAAAGGGTTGTCGGGCGACAATTGAGCCCGTAATGCCCCGATTAATGTAAAAATTCCCCACTTCAAATTGGACTTTTGCTTGTTCAATATGGGATAAGGTGCGGGAATAAATTCCTCCGGTTAGGGCGTAATCCGTATCGTTCGCCACGGCTAAAGCTTCGGCAAAATCTTTTACTTTAATCACAGCAATCACCGGACCAAAAATTTCTGCTTGGGCAATAACAGCATCAGGAGCAACCTCTGTGAAAATAGTGGGCGGAACATAATAGCCGTCTTCGGGAACAGAGATTTGTAGCCCTACGTTGGCTTCCTGTTTACCTTGGTTAATGTAATGACAAACGCGATCGCGCGCTGTCTCATCAATCACCGGACCCACTTTTGTCGCCGGGTGATCCGCTTTTCCTACCTGCAGCGAGCGGGTGGCTGCCATCAGTCGTTCAACAAAGCGATCATAAACACTTTCCAGCACAATGGCCCGTGAACAAGCCGAACATTTCTGACCAGTGTAGCCAAAGGCAGACGAGATAATCCCTGAGACGGCTTGGTCTAAATCGGCACTGGTATCAACAATGACTGCATTCTTGCCCCCCATTTCAGCAATCACTCGCTTGAGATGCCGTTGTTTCGGTTGCAGTACTGCCGCATCGGCATAAATTTGACATCCCACCTCTCTTGACCCGGTAAAGGCAATTAAATGGGTCTGAGGATGCTTCACCAAATAATCCCCAATCGTTGAACCGCGACCCGGAACATATTGAAACACTCCTTTCGGGATGCCAGCAGCAATCAGAATTTCGGTCAGTTTGGCGGCAATAATGGAAGTGGTTCCCGCGGGTTTTAACAACGCACAATTACCCGTCACCAAAGCAGCGACCGTCATCCCGGTTGAAATCGCAATGGGAAAGTTCCAAGGAGAAATGATCACAGCCAGTCCCCGCGGTTGATAATGATAGAAATTCGTTTCCCCCGTCAGATCAAAGTGATGACCCTGCTGCAACTGTGCCATGGCATCCGCATAGTAACGGCAGAAATCAATGGCTTCTGAAACTTCTGGATCGGCTTGAGCCAGCACTTTTCCGGATTCAAAACAAACCCAAGCATTTAACTCGTGACGGCGTTGTTCCATTAAGTCAGCGGCTTGACGAATGATTCTCGCTCGCTCGGAAATGGGAGTGTTTTTCCAAGCGGGAAAGGCAGCTTGCGCCGCTTGCATTGCTGCCTCCGCTTGTTCTAAGGAAATTTGTCCGACTCGACCAATGCGTTCGGTGGGTTGAGAGGGGTTGACCGAGTCTTGATAGGTAGCGGTTTCAATATATTCCCCGTTAATCAGAGGAGAATAGGTTTTACCGAATTGTTGCCGCACCCTAGCCAGTGCCGTTTGTGCGTTTTCCCGTTGCTGTTGGTCAGCATAGTCAGTATTGGCAGCATTGGCAAATACCCCTGGGTTGGGCGTAGGGGCTTGCTCTGGTTGGGGAGAAGGAGGCGCAAGGAGTTCTTCGGCCGGGCGATTTTCTAATTTTTGGCGTAAAAAGGAACTGTTGGCTGTATTTTCCAATAAGCGTCGAATCAAGTAAGCCATACCGGGTAAGAGTTGCCCGTAAGGAGAATACACCCGTACTCGATGACCCCGCTTGACCATTGCCTTAGCTAAGGGATCTCCCATGCCATATAACACTTGCAGTTCAAAGCGCTGACGGGGAATATTGAGGTCTTCCGCGATCGCGATGGCAAGGGCTTGTGAACGCACATTATGGCTACCAATGGCCCCATGAAGCCATTGATGATGGGTTAGTAGCGTCTGGGTCATCTGTTCAAAATTGCAGTCCGTTTCTGCTTTCGTTTGAAAGACGGGCGATGGCCAACGGTTTTGAGTGGCTCGAATCGTTTCTTGATCCCAATACGCCCCTTTCACTAAGCGGATAGTAATCGGCGTGCCTCGTTGCGTTGCCCAGGCGATTAAGTCTTCTAAATCTTGTTGGGAATCACGGAGATACGCTTGCAGCGTCACACCAATATCAGCGCGATCGCGAAACTCTTCTTCCATCAATAAGTCTTTCATGATGGCAAGGGTGAGATCCTTGTAAACGTACTGTTCCATATCAAAGTGAATCGCCGCTCCCAATTCCTGCGCGCGACGTAACAGCGGACGCACGCGTTCACAAACCTTTTCGCGACTGCCTTTGGGATCGAGGGGATCAAATTGGGAGTAGAACGCAGTCAATTTCACCGAGACTTGGACTTTCGGTAAGTTTTCTCCCTCCGCCGTATCAATTGCCGGAACGGGCTGCCAGTTTTGGGCGGCTTGGGATAAGGTCGCTAACAAATCAAGATATCGTTGCTGATAAGACTGGGCTTCGGCTTCACTAATCACCGCTTCCCCCAGTAAATCAATCGTGAACGCCATTTGATTGCGGCGCAAGCGTTCAATGGTCTTAAGAATTTGCTCAGTGGTTTCTCCAGCAATATATCTTTGGGCAAGCATCGCCACCCCTTTGCGAAACGTGGAGGCAGCGGTTTGGGCAGCCAGAGAATTGGGGTCAGTAAAATTGAGGAGGTTTTTGAGAGAACTGGGCAGTTCTACGCTCTCATCACTCAGATATTCCTGAACATGGGTTGCGATTTCCGGACGAGTTTCTAACGAAGGCAAGCAATCAATTAGACGGAAGAGTTGCACCCGTAACCCTGGATTGTTCATCGCCCAAGCCAGCAATTTATCATCTAACTGGAGGGAAGCCAAGGGGGAGCGGTTTTCTCCCATCTTTTCCAAAAGCCAAAGCGCGATCGTTTGCGTGGCGGGTTCATAGTTGGTTGTAGTGGATGCGGCAACCATGAGCGTCTATCTCCGAAGTGACGATTGATGATTTGTGCAATGCTAATCGAGTTTTCAGCAGTCTATCAGTCCATTGCCAATAGTGAAGTTCACCATGAGAACTTCTCTTTACTTTGAGCAAAAACCCCTCTGCTTGCAGAGGGGAAAAATCTAAGCCATAAGCTTTTAAAAATTAGCCCTTAACTTCGCTCAGGACAGAAAGTGCTTTATTGACCGCGGCTGGGTGGTCAGGGCAGGCAAGGGGCTGTGTGCCGTAGGCTATTCATTTCCGTCCTCACGCTTTGCTCCGGCTTGAAAGCCCCGCACCGGACTCAAAGTCCGGTGTACCGCTAATTCTTCAATTGCGAGAGTCGTTGTACGCACTACACTTTCAGTAACTCGTCCCATCCCCTTTTTCAGTTAAACATCATAGACTCGGCATTTAATGGCTTCGGGATGTTCATCACAATAATTGTCAAGGTAAGTTTTATTTTTCTGTTCTGCTTGGCGATGAGAAATAACGGCTAAGAGTTCTTCTACTTTATTCCAGGCATCAGCACTATCAGAAGAATGAACTCCTTTTTCCTGAGAAATCTCTTGCGCCCAATGTTTTGCCTTTTGAGCTAAGTTTTGAAGCGATGCCAGATCCGTTTGATCCACTTTGGCATCAGTAATTTGTTGTTCAAGATCTTTGACAGTAACCATAATAACTAACCCTCCTGGTGTATTGGCTACTATCTCTAATCTAACGAGAAAATGAGTATTATGAAGCTAATTGTAAATAAACATTAGAAATTTTAAAAATAAACACCAAACTTTTGTCGCTTCGCTCATTTATAAAGGTCAAACTTCAATATTTTTTGAGTACATGATGAATTTCTGTTAAAAACGTGAGAGACGCCTCTCCCCTTTGGATTAGAAATTACCGGCTAAAGCATGATGACATCTTTCGCAGAGGGTGGGATCCTCTGTAAAACTGCCGACTTGCGTAGAATAGTTCCAGCAGCGATCACATTTTTCACCCTCGGCTTTAACAATTCCAACTGTTCCCAGTTCGGTTTCGCTGTGATACACAGCATTTTGCGCTGCCTCTGGGGTATCTAACACTTCCACTTGTGAAGCAAGAAATAGATAGCGCAGTTCATCCACGTGTAAGCCATCTCCGACTGTTTCACTGGGATTCATGGCACGCAGTTGTTCCCGTAACCCCGAGTCAGATACATAAAGTAAGATTTTAGCTTCGAGAGAAGCGCCAATTAGTTTTTCTGTTCGCGCTTGTTCAAGAACTTTATTCACTTCTGCGCGGATTTGTCGTAATTTCGACCAAGTTTCCGCCAGGTCAGTATTTTTCCAATCCGTTTGTTGGGGAATCCATCCAGAAGCGAAAACTGATTGGTGAGGCACGGGATAAGGAATGTTTTGCCAAATATCTTCTGCGGTGTGGCATAAAACTGGCGCGATCGCGCGCGCTAAATTCTCCACAATAATCGATAATACCGTCTGACAGCTGCGCCGCCGTAAGGAGTTTGCATCGGAAATATACAACCGATCTTTGGCAATATCCAGATAAAAATTGGAGAGTTCCACCACACAGAAATTCTGTACCGTTTGGAAAAAACGGAAGAACTCATACGCTTCAAAGGCGGCCGTAATTTCCTCAAATACCTCCGTCGTTTGATGCAGGATATAGCGGTCTAAACTGGGGAGTTGATCATACGCTACGCCATCCGTTTTCGGGTCAAAATCGTGTAAATTGCCCAACAGAAAGCGGACTGTATTGCGAATCTTGCGATAGGCATCGGCCAACTGTTTCAGAATGCCTTGACCAATGGGAACATCCGCCGAATAATCCACAGAAGATGCCCAGAGACGCAGAATATCTGCCCCATAAGCCGGTTCTTTTTTCTGATTTTTACCACCCTCAATAATCACCGCTGGATCAACCACGTTCCCCATGGACTTACTCATTTTGTAGCCTTTTTCATCCAAGACAAAGCCATGGGTGAGAACCGTTTGATAGGGGGCAATGCCTTGCGTCGCCACACTGGTTAATAAACTGGACTGGAACCAACCCCGATGTTGATCGGATCCTTCCAAATACATATCCACCGGATACTTCAGTTCTTCTCGCTGTTTCGCTACCGCCGCCCAAGAGGAACCAGAATCAAACCAGACATCCATCGTATCCGTTCCCTTGCGGTAAGTGCGTCCATTATTGCGATACTCCGGCGGTAACAACTCCTCGGTAGACATTTCCCACCAGGCATCCGATCCTTTTTCGGCAATAATATTTTGCACGAAAGCAATGGTTTCAGGGGTCAGCAACGGTTCATTCGTCTCCTCGTCATAAAATACCGGAATCGGAACGCCCCAACTACGCTGGCGAGAAATACACCAATCACTCCGCTGAGAAACCATCGCCCGAATGCGATTTTCCCCTTGTTTCGGCAGCCAATTGACTGAGGCAATTGCCATGAGGGCAGCTTCGCGGAACCCTTCTACCGAAGCAAACCACTGTTCGGTCGCCCGGAAGATTGTTGGTTTTTTGGTGCGCCAATCATAGGGATATTTATGTTGATAGGGTTCTTGTTTTAGAAGAGAGTTCGCTGCTTGTAACGCCTCAATAACTGCATCATTCCCGCCATTAAGCACCTCTAATCCTGCAAATTTACCGGCTTCCTCTGTAAAAGTTCCCTGTTCATCAACGGGAGATAAAATCGGTAAACCGTAGCGCATCCCAACCACATAGTCTTCCTGACCATGTCCGGGTGCAGTATGAACCAGTCCGGTTCCTGATTCAGTTGTAATGTAATCACCACCGATCAAGATCCGACTTTCGCGATCAAAGAGGGGATGGCGATATTGACAATATTCCAATGCCTTCCCCGGAAGCGTTGTTTGTACCGTTAGCGATTGTCCTAAGGTTGCGGAAAGTTTCTCCACTAACTCTGCTGCCACAATCAAATACTGACAGGGCGCGTTGTCTCCTGAGGGTTCCACTACCGCATAATTTAAATCGGGATTGACCGCCACCGCTAAGTTCCCTGGAATGGTCCAAGGGGTAGTTGTCCAAATGGCAACCCCTAAACTGGACGCATATTCTCCTAAGGCGGCTTGTGCCGCTTCTCCCAAAGCCGTTATGGGAAACACGGCATAGATACTCGGGGAAGTGTGTCCCTCAGGATATTCCAATTCTGCTTCAGCGAGGGCAGTTTGAGAACTGGGACTCCAATGCACAGGTTTCAAACCCCGATAAATATACCCTTTCAGTGCCATTTCCCCAAAAACACCAATTTGCGCCGCTTCATAAGCCGGATTTAGCGTCAAGTAAGGGTTGTCCCAATCCCCCCAGACCCCATAACGCTTGAAGCCTTCCCGTTGCACCTCAATTGTTTTGTGAGCAAACTTTGCTGCTTTTTTCCGTAGCTTAATGGGAGTCAGCTGGGCGCGTAGGTCGAAGACCGAGCCGTAGGCATCTTTCTCCTCAATATTTTGTAAAACTTTTAATTCAATGGGCAAACCGTGACAATCCCAACCCGGGACATAGCGCACCTTATAACCTTGTAAGAGTTTGTATTTATTGATTATATCTTTAAGAATTTTATTCAAGGCGTGCCCCATGTGCAGTGAACCGTTAGCGTAGGGGGGTCCATCATGCAAAACAAAAACATCTTTGGGATTTTGTTGCGACAGCATTTCATAAATTTGTTCCTGCTCCCAGAACGCTTGAATTTCAGGTTCTCGCTGTTTTGCGTTTGCCCGCATCGCAAAATCAGTTTTGGGTAAGTTAATCGTGTCCTTATAACTCTTATTATTGGTTGTCACGGTCTTTTGTTGTGCTTGTGGGGTGGACAAATTCAGTGAAGTTGTATCGTTATTTTAACGTTAGGATGGGGTGTTTTTCTCCTCTGTTTCAGAAGATGCTTCTGAACTTTCTTCCTTGTTGGTGGATAACTGCTTTTTGGTTTCTTCTTCTGGTTGCAACTCGGGGGGTGTTGAGTCAGTTTCACCAGCGGCTTCTGCTGGTTGTGTTGTTTCGGGTTGACGATTAACAGCCGGTTCTGGCGTTGTTGACTTCCCTCTCAGTTTTTGCCAGAGGCGTTGGGGAGAAAGGGCTTGCAAACGAGTGGCAATGGTTTGAGAGACCTTCGTTTTCTCAGCGGGTGAAGCGAGTGCCCGGCGCAAGAGTAAGGTTTGTGTACCAAACCACAAGAGTAAAGCGGTGCTTGCAACCGTTCCGAGTAGAACAGCACCCGTGATTCGTCCTGCGCAAACCCATAAAACGAGACCATAAAAGAGTCCCAAGCCACTCCAGTAAAAGTCGCTTTTACGATGAATTTCTGGAAAAAAAAAGGCCGAGAAATAGAAAATAAAGCTTCCTAAGGCAATTGCAAGAGCAAGTAAATGAGCTAGCATTTGATTAAGTCCTCCCAAGACAGTATGTTGATTTTATCGGTTTGTGTGGGTCTTTTCAGTGACGATTGCTTGGGTAACACTTGTTACGGAACTTTCCCTGAATCTTTGTTATTTTTGATACCACCAGGATGACAGCAGTAAAGCATAAAGTGGAATCAATTTCTATTCACATTGTTGAGGGGAATCCCCATCTCAGATCACTGTTGGGTTGGCATTTACAGCAGGCTGGGTTCTCTGTGTCTCAATCGGGGACGATCCAGCAAGGGAAAAAGCACTTGCACAGTAGCGAATTGACCTTGGTGGTGTTGGATTCCGATTTGCCAGATGGAGATAGCTTGGAGTTTTGCTATTGGTTGCATCGCTATCAACAAGCAGTGATCTTAATGCTATCAGCCCGTCACAGTGAAGCAGATATTGTTGCCGGGCTAAAAGCGGGAGCCGATGATTACCTGGTAAAACCGTTTGGTATGCGGGAATTCATGGCGCGGGTTGAAGCGCTAGCGCGACGGTTTCGAGGAAGTAATGTCCCTTTATTGCTCGATTACGGTCAATTAAAAATTAATTTGGCCCAGCGCAAAGTTTATTTGCAAGGGGAAAAAATTGAATTTACGCCACAAGAGTTTAGTTTACTTTATGTTTTAGCACAGGCCCAAGGAGTTGCTTTGTCTCGCTTAGAATTATTACGTCGGGCTTGGCCCGAAGCGATTGATAATCCCCGCACCATTGATACCCATATCCTATCATTACGGAAAAAACTAGAAACCAATCCCCGACAGCCATTGCTGATTCAAACCGTGCGTAATGTCGGGTATCGTTTAAATATCGATGTGCTCAGTTCCAGTCATTTGCTTAAAACTTCTCTGGGAAAGCCTCTCCCTCAGATGAAGGAGACTCCTTTATCCGAAGTCCCAATATCAGGAATCAACAATCGTGAATCAATTTCTTAAATGAGGAGGTTGAGTAGCCAAATTTCAGGATTTCCGATAATATGAAGATTTGAAAAGGAAGTCAGCAACAATTCCTGTGTGGATTACCTCAACGCCAGAACAGGCTTTAACGCCAACCGCGATCGCGCTCGGTAATTTTGATGGTGTTCACCGCGGACACCATAATGTCATTCAACCGGTTTTAGAGCAATCGGTTCGTTCCACAGTGGTCACTTTTCATCCCCATCCCCGGGAATACTTTAGTGGACAGCCCTGTTCTCTCCTCACGCCTCTAGAGGAAAAAATTAGTCATCTCAAAGCTTTGGGGATCCAACAACTGGTTTTGCTCCCTTTCAATCGAGAACTCGCTGCCCTTTCTCCCGAAGACTTTGTGCAAAAAATTTTAATTGAACAATTAGACCCCTACTATATTAGTGTGGGAGAAGACTTTCGGTTTGGCTACCAACGTCAGGGAACGGCTGAAGATCTGCGCGCGATCGCGTCTGCTTTTCAGGTTAAGGTTAATATTGCTAATTTACAAACGAATGCCGAACAACGCATCAGTAGTTCTCGGATCCGTGAAGCCCTAAATCAAGGGGAAATTCAACTAGCCAATCAACTCTTAGGGCGACCTTACACTCTGAAAGGGATAGTGGTTACTGGAGAACAAAGAGGACGGACGATTGGGTTTCCTACTGCTAACCTTGCCCTTCCCCGCAATAAATTGATTCCTTGTCATGGCGTTTATGCCGTGCAAGTGACAAGTATGAATGACTCAATCAATACACCTCACCCGGCTGTGATGAACATTGGGATGCGTCCTACGGTTAAGGGGCAACATCCCACCATCGAAATTCATCTTCTCGATTGGAGTGGAGACTTGTATCAACAGACTTTGAGCGTACAATTAAAGCAGTTTCTTCGTCCCGAAGCCAAATTTGACTCTTTAGATGCCCTGAAAGCCCAAATTACCAGAGATTGCGAAACAGCACGTCGCCTTCTTCCCCATCCTTCTTCTCTACCTGTAAATCCATGAGAGATCATATTCAACAACTAACCGAGAACATTGCCCAAATTTTTGTGGGTAAAGATACGTCTGTTCGCTTAGTGATTATTGCCCTGCTCAGTGGCGGTCACGTTCTCCTCGAAGATGTGCCTGGTGTCGGAAAAACTCTGCTTGCAAAATCTCTAGCGCGTTCGATTAATGGCAAGTTTCAACGCATTCAATGTACCCCTGACCTCCTACCGTCCGATGTCACGGGCACCAATATTTGGAATCAGCGGGATCAAACCTTTGAGTTTGTTCCGGGTCCGGTTTTTTCTAATATTTTTCTCGCAGACGAGGTGAACCGGGCTACTCCGCGGACGCAATCTGCATTATTGGAAGTCATGGAAGAACAGCAGGTCACGATTGATGGAGAAACGCGTCCGGTCAAAAAGCCTTTTTTTGTGATTGCAACGCAAAATCCTATTGAATACCAAGGAACATTTCCACTGCCAGAAGCCCAGATGGATCGATTTGCTCTATCTTTAAGTTTAGGATATCCCACAGCAGAAGAAGAACTCCAAATGCTACAACGTCAAGGCAGTAGTTTGGAGGCGCTACAACCCTCCATTTCCCCAGAAGATGTTATCGAATTGCAGCGTCAAGTCTTGGCGGTCAAAGTCGCTACCCCTCTACAACAGTATATTCTGAACCTAGTGCGGGCTTCGCGGGAAGATGAAGAGGTGAGGTTAGGGGTTAGCCCTAGGGGAACCGTTACCCTGCAACGGGCAACGCAAGCCCTCGCTTTTCTGGAAGGGCGAGATTATGCCATTCCTGATGATGTCAAATTTCTTGCTCCTTATGTGCTTTCTCATCGGTTAATTCCAGCGGGAGGACGCCAGGAAAAAGTAATTGTTGACCGTCTGTTAAGAGCGGTTCCCGTGGAGAGTTGAGCTTTGTTTTCGTCTCTCTAATCCTAAGCTGGCAATACTGAGAGTAACAAGGGCAACCCCGAATATCTGTCTGGGATCGAGGGTTTCTTGTAGAATGAACCAAGCTACCACTGCCGTCAGTGCCGGCTCGATCGCGCCTACTAAAGTAGCCGTTGCTGCCCCCACTAAGCGAATTCCTAAATTCGTAAAGACTAATCCCCCAAGGGTGATCAAACCTGATCCCGCACTCCACAGCAGTAAGGTTAACCAGAGGGTTTGGGGAATGGTAATTTGCAAGATCAAGGTCGTCAGACTGGAGTAAAGAAAGAGTAGAAAAAAGGTAATGAGGGAAAAAGAAATGGCATGAAACTGAATCAAGGCATTTTGAGCAGTAAAAGCATATAATCCAAAGCCAATGCCTGCCCCCAAAGCACACATCATGCCGAAGGTAAACTGCGAAGAAAGGTTGGCTTGCAACTGTGGGGTCACTAAAATGAGACCCATGGTCACACCGGTCATAATTCCCCAACGCCAGCGATTCGGTGCTGCGCGATCGCGCCACCATCCCAACAACATTGCGACAATGGGGTGGATAAAAAAGAGCGTCACTGCAATGCCCGCGGGAATATTACCAATCGCTAAATAAAGGAGAATCACCGTGACAAAATAAATTGAACCGCTGAGTAAAGCGGATTTTAAGCGCATTCCAGCTTGGGCAATTTCAGTAAAAGTTTTCGGATAAATCCGCAATGCGATTAAACTCAGGAAAAGCACCATAAAAAAAGTGCGAGTTTGCAAAAAGAGGACAGTATGCTCAAAGTTAGACGGTAAGATCCCGCCAATTTCTGCATTGCCTTGAAAAAATACGCGGACAATCACATTTTGCAGAGACAAAAAGCCACCTGCCAGTAACATTACTAAAATACCAAGCATAAATAGTCATTCAAAATAAAGTTGAGGATGGGAAGCAAAAGATAAATTTTGCAGTCATTAGAAACCAACACCAATTACCAATTGATTGAATCCAGAGTTGTTGTTTCTACATGACCCAGTTTTTAGCAGACAACCTATAATAAGGCATAATCCTGAAAAAACAATTTTTAGGGTACTCAATTAACTCAATTAATTGATTTGGGTCAAGTTTGTCCCCTGTTCAACTGGTAAGTCGAATCATCTATATATTGATTACCTATGTCCT
>CAZAYV010000045.1:0-24982 GCA_964489465.1 uncultured Dactylococcopsis sp.
ACTTTGTTGTCAACTGGATGCAACTCCCCGATCATCACTTTACCCAAATGGCATTAGCGGTACAAGTTACGGCTTTAATGATGACAGGCTTTTGGAGTTATTGGGGACACCGTTGGGGCAAGCGAAAAGTCTATTGTGTGGCGATTCCGTTAACGTTAATTGCCCAAGCGGGCTTATTTTTGTTACAACCTGGTCAAGTCATCGCCATGTATAGCATTGGTATTTTAGCCGGTGCGGGATTAGCGGTTGCTTATCTCATTCCTTGGTCAATGTTACCGGATGTGATTGACTTCGATGAGTTACAAACTGGACAACGACGGGAAGGGATTTTTTATGGGTTTGTCGTGCAATTGCAGAAAATCGCGATCGCGATCTCGCTGTTTATGGTAGGAAAAATCCTTGATTTTTCTGGATTTATCTCCTCTAGCAGTGAACAAGCAACTACAATGACCCAACCGGATTCAGCGTTACTTGCCATTCGTTGGTTAATTGGTCCAATTCCCAGCCTAGTCTTAATTGGCGGCTTGATTTTTGCCTATATTTACCCCATTACCCGGGAATTTCATGAAGAGATTCTCTTAAAACTTACGGAACGCCACCGTCGTTTCAGTGACCAGTGATCAAGAGAGGGGAGACAAGGTGAGGGGGAGAGAGGGAGAAAGTAAAGAACGAATGACCAATGACCAATGACTAATGACCAATGACGAATTGAAATTCTTCAACAACCGTTTTTAGCTTTTCATCCAAGCGTTGATGAACTTCTTGGAGAATCGGATCAGGAATTCCCTGATAAAACGCTTCGGCGATTGCACCAGCCATACAAGCAATGGTATCACTATCGCCACCAATGGAAATGGCATTGCGAATCGCATCTTCAAAATCTGTTGCTTCTAGAAAGCAAATAATCGCTTGCGGAACGGAACCTTGACAAGACACATCAAGCGTATATTTTTTTTGCAGTTCAGAGACAGTTGAATCAAGATTATATTGACACTCCTTTTCAATGACACGCTTAATTTCTGCTTTATTTGAGTTACTTCGCGCTAAAAAAATGGCTGTCGCAATGGCTTGTGCCCCTTTAATTCCTTCGGGATGATTATGAGTCACTGCAGCACTCTTTAAAGCTTCTATTTTTACCGTTTCTAAATCAGAAAACGCATAAGCCACTGCACTCACCCGCATTGCTGAACCATTGCCAAAACTGTAATAGGGTTTAGTGTTATCAGAAGCCGCCCAACGACGAAAGTTTCCCCCATAGCCTGCCTGCGGATAGCGATGATAGTATTCTTTCAATTTTTGGGTGTAATTTTTATTGTTTAAAAGGGCATCCGCAATTGCCACGGTCAAAACTGTATCATCAGTAAACCGACTTTCCGGTTGAAAAAGCGGAAACGATTTGGTCTTGATATTTTTCAGGGGAGATTCATAAATTGAACCAATAATATCCCCAGCAATTGCACCTAAAACCATAAATAGAATTGTGTTTTTACTCCCTTTGTGATCTTTGTGTCTTTGTGGTTATATCCCAATTAACGCTAGCTTCTCTCTTGCAGAAAATTCTTGATGATGATCATAATTGCTAAACCCAATAAAACCCAATTTAACCAATTTCCCCAACGAACATATAAGGTTTTGGTTTGTTGTTTATAAATCGTCCCCAGATGAGTTTGATATTCATCCATATTCGATAACCACAAGGTATTCCCTCGTGGATCAACAATCGCAGAATATCCCGTATTCGTAGCGCGAACCATGGCGCGATCGGTTTCAATGGCGCGCATGATATCCTGAGCATGATGTTGGGCAGGCATGGTTTCACTATAGTGAGCATCATTGGAGGCACTGAGAATAAATTCGCCCCCATTGGCAGCTTGACGGCGGAAATGTTCGCCATAAGCTGACTCGTAACAAATGCCAACAATCGCTTTCCCAAACGGCGTGAGAAACCTTTGATCCGGATCTCCTTTCGCCAGATGCGAGTCGAGAGGAGAGAGGCGGTTAATCAGTTGTCCCAACCAGTCCTCGAAAGGGATGTATTCTCCTAAGGGGACTAGCTTGACTTTATCAAACCGACTCAGAGTTTCTCCGTTGGCGCTAATGCTGTATAAGCTGTTTGTGATCCGTCCTTCTTTTTTGCCAAATGCCCCAACCCATGCCGGAACCCCTTCCTCTAAAATCGCTTGATAGAAGGGGCTACGCTGATTCACTTGTTGTCTCCACTGAAACGGCAGGGCAGTTTCTGGGGTGAGAATGGCATCGGCACCCGCTTGGGCTAAATTAATGTATCCTGTGGTGTAACCGTCAATCGCTTTGCGCCAGCCTTCGGGATAGAGTTTAATGGTATTCGGAATATTCCCTTGAATAATGCCGACACGGATCGCTTGGTTGGGAGAAGTTTCTACAGGTTGCAGATAGAGTAACCAACCGGCAAGATGTAAAGTGACTAACAGTGCGATCGCCCAAAGGGCGCTGCCAGAGGCAATCGCGCCTTTGATCAACCCGCCAACCAGACGAGACGGATTTCTTCCAGAGTTGAGGAGGATCGCTTCGGCAACTAAGCCATTAAAGCCAACAATTGCTGCGGTAACCGTAGTGGTTCCCGAAATAGACAACAGTTGTAAGATAGGGAGATTATACGGACTTTGGGTAAAAGCGAAGGTTGTCCAATGGAGTGGCGTATAACTCCAGAGGGTTTCTAAACTACACCAAATCGTAACCCCAATAACAACTCGTTGTAAGGGATGATGCAGCCAACGATTTAAAAACATCATTGCCAACGACCATAGCGTGACTAAGACACTTCCCCAAATGATCAAAACGACCCAACAAGCAATTGCAATCAGAAGACTGTTGAACCAGGGAACGCCCATCCAAGTCATGGGGTGTACGCCAGTAATCCAAAAGAGAGTCACTCCGTAATAACCGATCGCGAAAGTGAGGGCAGGTATAATTTGTTGAAGGTGAAAGTGCGGTTGCTGAACCACCCAGATCCATAACGGAACCAGCGCAATCCAGGCGAAAAACCAAGCATTGACTGGATCACTAGTTATTCCCATCAAACTGCCTGCAAAAAGGCAAATCAGCCAAGGAAAGGGGAACGGACTCAGTTTTTGCGATATTTTCGGCAACATTATTCTACTCTAGTTAAAAAAAATTAGGTATCATGGATTAGGAAGCGTTTTCGTCAGATTTGGCTAACGCTTTGCTTTTGTTTCCCAATGGGGAACTTAATCTTTATATTTTAGTTTAGAAGGTTAGCCTTCTATCAATTTATTATTGCTTTTATTCCGTTGAAAAATTTATTACTTATTGCTTCTAAATGTCTCCAATTATTTTTATTTTATTTAAACGTAATTTATATCTAAGTAACGGCTTTTGCTGCAAGTGATGGCAATTGGGATTACCACCCCTTATTCTGTATTAATTCCCTGGCACAGTTGAGCTTCTGTTGGGACTAGATTCAATCTAGGGAGAATCAGGAGTACAACTGACTCTGCTGCTGCTCGGAAAAGGACTTGGCAAAAGTAAAATTTTACGGTTACTGACTAGGCTCGATTTATTGTAAATAATTAGTATTTTTATTATGAATTGTAATCCGAACCGTCTCTCAATTTTTGTAGACGGAAATAATATGTTTTATGCTCAACAAAAAAATGGCTGGTTTTTTGATCCCAGGCGAGTTTTAGACTACTTTAAAAATGAACCGACCATTAGTTTTGTCAATGCGTTTTGGTACACCGGACTAAAAGATTCTCAAGATCAAAGAGGCTTTCGTGATGCCTTGATTAGTTTAGGTTATACGGTACGCACAAAAATATTAAAGGAATATTATGATGATGTCTCGGGGCGCTATTCCCAAAAGGCAAATTTAGATATAGAAATTGTTATTGATATGTTTAACACGGTTGAGCAGTATAATCGTGTGATCTTATTTAGCGGGGATGGCGACTTTGAACGCGCGATCGAGCTGTTACGGTCAAAAAATACGCATATTACGGTTGTCTCCACCGAAGGGATGATTGCACGGGAACTGCGTAATGCAACTGATCGCTATATTGACCTGAATGATATTCGAGAAAGTATCGAAAAAATCGATTAAAATTGAAGATCAAACAGTGTGCTTAATTGTTAGAAAATAATTTATGAGTAACGAACGCGATCGCATTATAATCTTCGATACAACACTGCGCGATGGTGAACAATCTCCGGGTGCAACACTTAATGGAGATGAAAAATTAACGATTGCTCGTGCGTTGTCTCGCTTAGGCGTTGATGTTATTGAAGCGGGGTTTCCTTACTCGAGTGTGGGGGATTTTGAAGCGGTAAAAGCTATCGCCGAAACGGTGGGAACGCCCGATGGTCCAACCATTTGCGCCTTAGCCAGAGCAATGGAAAATGATATTAAAGCCGCCGGAGAAGCCATTGCGCCAGCAGCAAAAGGACGCATTCATACCTTTATTGCTACCTCTGATATTCATTTGCAATATAAGCTGCGGAAGACGCGGGAACAAGTGTTAGAAACGGTACCCAAAATGGTGGGGTATGCGAAAACCTTTACCGATGATGTGGAATTTTCCGCAGAAGATGCCGGACGATCTGATCCGCAATTTCTGTATCAAGTGGTAGAAAGCGCGATCGCAGCGGGCGCAACCACAATTAATATTCCCGATACCGTTGGCTACACCACACCTGAAGAATTTGGCGCTTTAATCCGTGGCTTAAAAGAAAACGTCCCCAACATCGAACAAGCGATTATTTCCGTTCACGGACACAACGACCTCGGCTTAGCGGTGGCAAACTTCCTCTCTGCCATTCAAAATGGGGCAAGACAGTTAGAATGTACCATTAATGGGATTGGCGAACGCGCAGGCAATGCCGCCCTCGAAGAATTAGTGATGGCCCTCCATGTCCGCCGTCAATTCTATAATCCTTTCTTGGGACGGGTACCGGAGTCGGAAGAACCGTTAACCCGTATCAATACCAAAGAAATTTATAAGACCTCTCGTTTGGTGTCGAACCTCACCGGAATGCCGATTCAACCGAATAAAGCTGTTGTCGGTGGGAATGCGTTTGCCCACGAATCTGGGATTCACCAAGATGGCGTTCTTAAGCATAAGCAAACTTATGAAATTATGGATGCCGAATCCATTGGTTGGACCAGTAATCAAATTGTTCTCGGGAAGCACTCGGGACGCAATGCCTTTGGCAGTCGTCTGCGAAATTTAGGCTATGAACTCTCCGAAACGGATTTAAATAAAGCTTTTTTACGCTTCAAAGATTTAGCCGATAAGAAAAAAGTAGTCACAGATTGGGATCTCGAAGCAATTGTCAACGACGAAACGCAACAAGCCCCCGATATCTTTGGTTTAGAGTTAGTCCAAGTCTCTTGTGGGGATCATGCCCGTCCTACGGCTACGGTTACCATTCGTACGCCCCAAGGGGAAGAATTAACTGATGCCGCGATCGGAACCGGTCCTGTGGATGCGGTTTATGAAGCGATTAATCGGGTGGTCAAAGTTCCCAACGAATTGATTGAGTATTCCGTTAAATCAGTAACGGCTGGGATTGATGCGATTGGCGAAGTGACCATTCGCTTGCGTCATGAAGGAAAGGTTTACTCCGGTCATTCAGCGAATACGGATGTCATTGTTGCTTCCGCACAAGCTTATATTAATGCCCTCAACCGTCTTTCTGCTTCCTTGCAAGAAGGGGATAAATTGAATCCGCAAACCGCAACAGCTGTCCAGTAAATGTAATGACTAGTAACCAGTAATCAGACAGGATAATTAACATTTGATGAGTGGTTATTAGTCAAAGATTACGCCTTCCTAAACTGGGGAAAGCGGCGCCACCTCGTCGGGCGTTCCTTTGCCGAGGAAATCCTCACTTCCTTGCCTTTGGCTAAGTCGCTCTAATTTTGCATAGTTTATTGATTGATACGTAAATCATATTATGATGTACAGCAATCAGGAATATATTGATCTGAGTCCTGATTGCTATACGTAATTTTTCCAGTTCCTAATTCAAGGGACTGCATTAAGATCAAAGTATTTTCTTGAGCCAATTCCTGTAGCATCATGATTATGAAACGCCTTTCTACTCATTTCAACGACTCTACAGCGAGCAATGATGATCCAACTCAACTCAAACAAGCAGAAGAAAGCTGGCAATACTTAGAAGAAATGCCTCTTGACCTGTTAGAACAGAAAATGGATGAGTTAGGACAATCATTGCAACAAGCAATCGATTTTGTTCGTGACCAAGAAGAGGAAGTTCTTGAAAAATTAGAAGAAATCGACAAATTACGAGAAAAATTGGATACTGCTACCGATGAAGAACATACTGCAGTCCTCGATGAATTACTTGAGGAAGAAAATCGTTGTCATCTTTTAGCCAAAACTCTGATTGGTCAGCGCCGTACCTTAGATACACTCAAAGGCACGTTAAACAAATATCAACAAATTTTCTTGAAACGGAAAAGAGAAACAATATTTCAGCTCGATCAACAAGGACTAAATTTTTATGCGGTTGGTAGTGAACCCTCTAATTTCTCTCAGGGGAAACGAAGACGCAAATTTATCTTGTCCTACCCAGTACTTTATACAACCTCAGCAGCACTGATTTTCTTGTTGACGTTACCCAGTGCTATTCTTCGGGTTCCACCCTTGTCAATCTGGCAAGCATTAGGCAATCAACAAGGTCGAGAGGCAGTATTGTCAGGGGATAGTAGAAAATTGCAAAATTACTTGAGAGAAATAAAACTCCAAGAAAAACGCGATCGCGATTTGTAAAATTAGCTTACTCCTTGCTCAGAAAAATCTGTTTGTCTGGGATTAGTCCTTTCCTGAAAGTTAAAAAACCGCTCATCAAAGTTATATCGATTCTGCTTTGACACGAAAGATCAGCAATACTCAAAAAGAGACTTTCTCAATCGGGAAGAAATAATTTTTTTGGGAAATAAAGAATATTCTTGTTAAAATCACAACAAGTTACCGGATGTGAATTCTTTATGGAAGAACAGTTTTCTTCTCCTCTCGGTTCAGTTGTGGGTGGTTCTCTTACAGAAGGATTAGAAGTGCGACTCCATCCTGATGTGTCAGTAGAAGAAATGCGAGTCGGGAAATTTTTAGTTGTCCAAGGAACCCGATCGCGCTTTTTCTGTCTCCTTACCGATGTGTCTTTGGGAACCTCAAGTAGTCGGATTGTCTCAGATCCCCCCTCACCAGGAGATGATTTACTGCGACAAGTCTTAGCAGGAAGCAGTACTTACGGAACGATTGAACTCTCTCCCATGTTGATGTTCACCTATCCCGAGAAGAAGAAAACGCTGCCCAAGCCACAAGAACAAAACGGGAAAAGTCCACTCGCATCCTATCAAGCCCAGACCAGTACTGACATGGAACTGTTACCGGTGAAGACGATTCCCAGTCATTTTAGCCAAGTTCACGAAGCCAGTGAAGCAGATTTTCGGGCAGTATTTGGTTGGGAAGATGATCCCATGCGGAAAAACTTTTCTGTGGGACAACCTTTAGATATGGAGGTTCCCATTTGTCTGAACTTAGAAACCTTTGTGGAACGCAGTAACGGGATTTTTGGGAAATCGGGAACGGGAAAATCCTTTCTCACCCGCCTTTTACTCTCTGGAATTATCCGCCAACAAGCAGCAGTCAATCTCATTTTTGATATGCACTCGGAATACGGGTGGGAAGCGATTCAAGAAGGAAAAGGCTTTAATACCGTTAAAGGATTGCGACAACTCTTCCCCGGACAAGTCGAAATTTATACCCTTGATCCAGACTCCACAAAACGCCGCGGCGTGAATGACGCGCAAGAACTCTATCTCAGTTATGACCAAATTACCATTGAAGATCTACGTTTAGTGGGACAAGAATTAGGATTATCGGAAGCGGCGCTAGACAACGCCCAAATTTTATATTCCGAGTTTGGAAAACACTGGATTACGCAACTGATTACGATGAGTAATGAGGAAATCCAGGAATTTTGTGAACAGAAACAAGGACATAAAGGGTCAATTAGTGCACTGCAACGGAAATTAATGCGCCTCGAGAGCTTAAAATATATCCGATCCACTTGTCCTCACAACTACATCGATCAAATTCTACAATCTTTAGATGCGGGCAAGCACGTCGTTGTCGAGTTTGGGTCGCAATCGAATATGTTGTCCTATATGTTGGCGACCAACATGATTACACGGCGCATTCACGCTTCTTATGTGAAAAAATCCGAGGACTTTCTTCAATCGAAAAATCCGAGTTTACGTCCGCGCCAACTGGTCATTACCATTGAAGAAGCCCATCGTTTCCTGGATTCAGCAACGGTTCAGCAAACCATTTTTGGCACGATCGCGCGAGAAATGCGCAAATATTTTGTCACCCTACTTGTCGTTGATCAACGTCCTTCTGGCATTGACCCTGAGGTCATGTCACAAGTGGGAACCCGTGTCACCTGTTTACTGAACGATGAAAAAGATATTGATGCCATTTTTACCGGTGTTTCCGGTGGGGCTAACTTACGGTCGGTTCTGGCTAAACTTGATTCCAAACAACAAGCCTTAATTTTAGGTCATGCTGTTCCGATGCCCGTGGTTGTGCGAACCCGTGCCTTTGATCAAATCTTCTACGCCGAAATTGCCGATCCCGATTGGCAAGAAATGGATGATCAGGAATTATTTGAAGCCGCCGACGCAGCAAAAGCCGATTTAGGGTTTTAAAGTTTTGCTTTGACCAACGGTCAAAGCAGGCGCCTTCCTCAACGGAAGGCGTAATCTTTGACCTTAAGTTTCATGGAAGCGGGTGGTGCCATCGTTAAACCCCGCCGAGTCGGTTGGAGAGGACGGGAGTGGGTCAGAGCAAACTCAAAGTTTTGTAATAGCGTTGCAACGCCTAGCTTGAGTTCCATCATTGCCAGGGCTGAGCCAATACAGCGCCGATGACCCCCACCAAACGGCAAGTATTCATGAGGGGCATATTGATGGTTCAAAAACCGCTCTGGGCGAAACTGCTTGGGGTCAGGATAGAGATCGGACCGTTGGTGAATAATGTAAGTGGCTGGCATGAGCGCCGTACCGGCAACAAAGGAATATCCAGCCATTGACATGGGGTCGTGCAACACTCGCACAAATGTTGTTGGTGTAATCGGATAAATCCGCAGTGTTTCTTGACAAACCGCTGTTAAATAAGGCAGTTGGGTAATCGCAATTGGATCGGGTGCCGATCCGAGCGTTGCCAATTCCGCCCGGAGTTGGGTTTCCACTTCCGGTATGTAATGAATCCAGTACAGCATCCAAACCAAGGCGGAAGTCGTTGTTTCATGTCCGGCTAAGAGTAAGGTGACCAGCTCATCATGGAGTTCTGCATCACTCATCCCTTGCCCATTTTCATCTCTGGTTTGGAGGAGGAGCGTCAAGATGTCAGTTTTTTCCTCGGGGTTAGCGTCTGGTTGCTCCAGAAATTGACGGCGATCATGAATTTCGTCGTAAATTAACTGTCGTAACTGTTCCCGTAAGCGGATAAATCTTCCCCAAGGACTCCAAGCCCCCCAATCTTTCTGGAGAAAGGGGAAAAACAAAAAGCTGGAACTAATTGGATAAGCAAAGGCGTCCAGCATCGTGCTCATCCGATGTTGAATTTGCGATAATCGAGCCCCTTCCCGCAGACCGAAAACAGCTTGCAGCATCACACCTAAGGTTAGGTCTTGCATTGGAGGACGCGCCACAATTGACTGACCGGGTTGCCAGGTCGCACTTACTTTTCGAGTAATATCACAAATAAGCTGCCCGTAAGTCCGCAGACGTTCACCATGGAACGAAGGCATCAAGAGTTTGCGTTGTCGCTGATGAGGATTACCATCAAGCAGTAAAATTGAGTGATCGCCGACCATTGCCCGCAGGATACCATTGTTTTGCCCCGTTATCACTTGCTTGGCATCTAAAGCAAAAATTTCTCGTACCAAATTGGGGTCGCCCACATAAACCAGTGGTGGTGAAGTCTCCCCGCCAATTTGAAACACGGGACCATATCGCCGAACGTTGTCCTCCATATAGGCGGTTGGTTGAAGAATCAGGCGCAACAGTCGCAACGTCCGTCGCAGCCCCTTACCTTTCGGACCGTCAATTTCTTGATGTTCGGAGCGATTGAATGGGGTGCCCGTCTTTATAAACTTTGTCGTCATGATCTATGCTCTAGCACTTCTGGGTTAGCTGAGATTCTTTTGTTATTAGATTAGGGAACAGGCACTATTAAACATACCGTACAAAGCCTTTTCCTTTCTGCAAGCAATTCCTTTGCTCATTTTTAAGCTTCAAAAAGGGGAAATTTCCTTGCTAGTTTAGCGTCTCGGTTGATCCAGCAAGCCCTAACTAGAAAACTTTTAGTTCCGAACTAAGCTAAAGTTAGAAAGTTGACTAAATGATTCGGCTCGTTCTTTAAATTCATTGCTAATTGTGCCGCAAACTAATTCACAGAGTTCAAAAATCATCGGATCTTTAATGCGATAGTAAGCACTGACACCTTGTTGTTCTCGCTTGAGAATTCCTGCTTGCGTTAAGACTTTTAAATGTTTAGAAAGGTTCGCTTGTCCTAAACCGGTGGCTTCTGCCAGTTGTTTCCCATTCATGGGTTTTTCTCTTAAACAATTGAGGATGTGAAGGCGACTCACTTCTGATAACACCTTAAAGTAATCGGCAACTAAGCCAAGGGTTTCAGGAGAGGTTTGATCTAACTGGGGCATAACAGTAAAGTAATAATACTCAAAAAGGACTTAAATCTTAATATTAGTTTTATTTTATCTTAATTTTTTTAACTATGCAGTCATGTTGACATAAAGTATAGTGTAAAACATTTCTTACCCGTGTGATTGAAGCGGGGAAGCAAGCCGGCAATTGCCTCAACCTGATTACCCTAGAAGTATCACGAGTCTTGCGGATAATGTTGGGCGAGATACTGCTGTGCTTCGGCTTTCGTTTGGATAACACCATCAAGGGTCGCGTTTAAAAGGCTTTCTAAAATTTCCCGATATTGGGGTCCTGGCTTGTAACCTAAGGCTTTAAGGTCATTGCCATCTAATGGTGCTTTCAGTTGTGACCAATCCGTGAGATATTGCCAGATTCGTCTTCTGACCTTACGGGAAGTTTGAACGGCGGTTAAGACCAGTGTGGGTAATTTATACTGATGTAATACTTTTACCAGGGTTTGGGGACGATATCTCTCTTGAAAAAGCGTGTTTTTAATTGGAATTTCAACTGCACTTGCAGGTTGTTGCAGTAGATCAGCCCGTTGCTGTTGTAACGTTTCGTACAGATCAAGCGCTTCTGCCGGTGAGATATCTTCCGATAAATGGGTGGTAATGTTTGCTTTTGCAGTTTCCAGTTCTTTGAGGCGCTTAATACTATCACTAGGGAGTTCAAGTTGTGTCGCAACGGAAACTCGTTCTTCTGTAGCGGGTAAATAAGCAAGAATGACTTCTAACCGCATTTGCCAATGAATCAGCGTATGGTCTGGATCGAAGCGTTGTAAACACCGTCCCAAAAATTGCACTTGCCACCACAGCCGTTCATCTAACTCCAACTGGGGATGCAGACAACGGAGGGCAGTTAAATCAGAGAGTAATTTCAGGGCAGGTCGCCAGTAAGGTGATTCTAGAATATACTTGAGTTCTGCTTTGAGGCGCGTTTGTAGGGCTGGGGCTTTGCTATTTTCGGCACGAGAGCGATCATAAACTCCACTCGCGATCGCGTAACGAATATATTGTTCGGTTTGCGATTCAATTTCAAAGCCCAGACGAACCGCAAACTTGACAGCACGATAAATCCGAGTGGGATCTTCAATAAAGCTATTGGCGTGCAGCACTCGCACTAAGCGCGATCGCAGATCAATCAAGCCGCCAAAGAAGTCTAAGAGTTCTCCACTTTTCGGTCGGGTTAATCGGATTGCTAAGGCATTAATGGTGAAATCGCGGCGATATAAATCTTGACGGATGGAACTGGCTTCGACTTCTGGATTCGCTGCCGGATAAGGATAAAATTCCGTTCTCGCCGTCGCAATATCCACCCACAAGGAATCTAACTCGGGATGATTGTGCCATAGCAAAGCTGCGGTTTGAAACTCCCCATGTACTTCTAAACGAACAGGGGGATAATCATTTTGTAAGGCTTTCGCTAATTCCACACCTGCCCCCACATCTGCAGCGCGATGAAAGCCATCCACCACTAAATCTATATCTTGCAAAAATAGCGGGGCGTTAGATTCTGTTGCCTGAGGCGGACTTGCCAGGAGGATATCCCGCACAGCACCACCAACGATATAAAGATGCCAACCCCGTTTTTCTGCTGCTTCGGCTGCCTTGGAAAGCAGAGTCCAGAGGGCAGGTTGCAGGCGATGTTTGAAATTAGGGAGTAAACAAGCAGAAATTAAGGATTTATGGTCTTGATCGGAGTTATCAATCCCCCGTTCTTGATGGAGTTGCCGCAGGACATCGGTGCGGGTGACAATCCCGAGGAGTTGATTGTCTTTTAAAACCGGCAATCGTCCCACATCATAGGTGACCATCAAGTCTTCAATGTCTGGTAGTAGCGTATCCGGCGCGATCGTTTTTAGATTGCGAGTCATATAGCCGGTGACAGGGGCATGACCAAACCCATGATGGAGGGCGAGATCAAGATCGCGACGGGAAATAATACCGACCAATTGGTCGTTTTCATTTACTACCGATAACCCCGAATGTCCGTAACGAAGCAGAATGCGCTGGGCTTCAGCGATGGTGGTATTGGGGCGAATGGTACGCACCGGAGACGACATGAGTTCCTGGGCGGTGGGCGGATGCGGGATTTGCCCTTTGATCTGTGCAATCAGTTCCTGCAGCGTTGCTTCGGGATCAGCGGTTTTTAAGTTAGCAGAAGCCGCTTGACTATGCCCGCCGCCGCCAAATGGGGCGAGAATTTGATTTAAATTCACTTTCGGGAGGCGCGATCGCGCAATTAAACTTCCTCGCGGTTCATTCCCATGGGCATAAGCGTGTAGCAGTAACAAGGCATCGGCTTCAATCACATCAATTAGTCGTTCTGCGACGCTGGATAATCCCGGAACAAACTGTTCACTTTCGAGATGCACCCAAGCTAAGGTGTAGCCTTGCACGGTTTCCATGTGCACCTGGTCTAAGGCTTCCGCTAAAAACTGTTGCAACTGTGGGGAAAGACTCGGTTCCACATAATCGGCAATGACATTAATATTTGCCCCCACTGCCATTAACCAAGCCAGGGCTTCGGCATCACGGGGAGTTGTTTGGGGAAATGTAAGAGAACCCGTATCGCTATGAATTCCCAATGCCATCACGGTCGCTTCAATCGGGGTGAGAGAGGGACCCGCTTTTCTTAAGGCTTCCACAATCAGGGTGGTTGTTGCACCAACCTGATCGATGTGCGTCATCGTGGCAGGGATATCCCCTTGGAAAGCATGGTGATCGTAAAGGACAACATTTTTCAGTTGTGGCAGATCGAACCAACTTTGGGCTTTACCAACGCGATCGCGCTGCTGCGTATCCACCACAATTAATGTCTCAATTTCTTCCGGGTGAACACTACGTCGTTCGATAACTGCTAATTCATCCCGATGTAAGGCTAAAAAAGATTGGACTCCCGGATGCGCCCCACCGGTTAACACCAACTTGGCACCAGTATAGAGACGGGTTAACCCCACAGCTGATCCGAGAGCGTCAAAATCAGCAGTTTGGTGGCATAAAATTAAGGTAAGCATGAATGAATTAGAGTTCCGCAAGGGATATATTTTGGGTCAATGATCATAAATGATCATTAATTTTTAGGGTAAATTCTGTCACCACTACTCTGATCAAAAACAAATAACTGATTTAAATCAACTTGCACACTCAGATGTTCTTGACGGTGACCTTGCCAAATGCCGGGTACGACAAAATTTAGGCTTTCGTTCGTTCCTAAAACCTGACCTTGCAGTAAGGTTTCTCGACCCAACGGTTCAATCAGTTGTACTTCTAGCTTTAAGCAGGCTGATTCTGCTTGGGAAAGAGAGTTGGCAACGGCAATGGCTTCTGGACGAATACCAAGACACAACTTTTCTTGTGAAGCGAACGCAGTCTCTTTTTCCATCACCGCTGTGGCGCGAAGACGTTGTTCGCCACAATGAAAATAACCCTCAGCATATTTTGCCTGTAAAACGTTCATGGGAGGGCTGCCTAGAAAACCAGCCACCATCAGATTGGTGGGAAAATGATAGACCTCTTCCGGCGTCCCAATTTGCTGAATGCGCCCTTGAGAAAGAACCACAAGTTGTTCAGCAAGTGTCATCGCTTCCCCTTGGTCATGAGTGACATAGATGGAGGTAATGCCTAATTCTTGATGAAGGCGTTTCAGTTCGGCGCGGGTTTCTTCTCGCAGTTGAGCATCTAAATTAGAAAGGGGTTCATCTAAGAGAAAGGCTTGTGGCTGACGAATAATCGCTCGTCCCAAAGCAACCCGCTGTTGTTGTCCCCCGGAGAGTTGTTTGGGCTTACGGTTGAGGAGGTGCGAAATTCCCAAAGACTGCGCCGTTTTCTGTACCTCCTGCTCGATCATTTTAGGTGGCGTTTTTCGCATTTTTAAACCAAACCCCAAGTTCTCCGCAACAGTAAGATGAGGATAGAGGGCGTAATTTTGAAACACCATTGCCACATCTCGTTCTCGTGCGGGAATTTCATTGACCAGTTGATCGGCAATATAAATACTGCCTTCGCTAACCGTTTCTAACCCGGCGATCGCGCGTAAAAGTGTTGATTTTCCACATCCGGAAGGACCGACCAACACACAAAATTGTCCATCCGCTATCTTTAGGGAAATATCCTCAATTGCGCTTGTCTTACCATAACGTCGTGATACTTGTCGCAGTTCAACTTTTGCCATGAGTTCAATTTTCTGCCAATTCCGCTAAATTTATTACAACAGAGGGAAGCGATTTGCCTTATTTTTGTTAAACAATGTAAAGTAAATACCGGAAAAATAAATTTTTCTGGTAAAGCCAGCTTAGCGCGAGGATATCTGTGAAAGTACAATCGAAGCCACTCTCAACCCAAACTGAACCCTTAATTGCTCAATTTTTCCGCACCACTGCCGGTCACTGGCATTCCCAACGCCGTTACTACACTTTAACGGATGGAAAAACGAAAGAAGTAACCAGTGAGATTTGGGTCGAATTTCTCGAAGCCGGAAGTGAAGCGCTTGCAATTTTGGAAGGGTTACATGAATTTCCCCCGAGAACTCTCTTATGTGGCGCAAAAGTGAGTTGGAGAAGTGAAGATAGCAAGACTGGGAAGAAGCAATCCGAAGATTCCACCTTATTTGGGGCTTTGGGAAATACCTTATATCGCGATCGCGGCTTTGCCATTGCCTCTCCCGTCACTGCCGAATATTACTTTACCAATCCCAATACCCTTTGTTTGCGAACTGAATATAACGGTTCCGTTTTTGAAGAAGAACTCAAACTCATCAGCAATCGGTATCGCACTCGCCAGACGATTATTTCCCGCGCTGGGGAAGAAATTATGATTGGTCAATATTTGGAAAAACGAATCAGTTAATTAATTCAAATCAGCAAGCGATGAGAGGAGTGGGTGATTTCCTCTCATCTCTATCACACCCCTCCCGCTATTTTGCTTGCCATGGGCTAATCATAAATTAATAAAGATGACCTGGTTGACAAGAAGACTGAGAATAGGTTTTGTTATCCTCTTCCTTAACTTCACGAGGGAGTTTAACTTCAAAAGAAGAGCCTTGATGGATCATACTATGTACCGTAATTTCTCCACCCATTAATGACACTAAAGAATCAGTAATTGCCAGTCCTAAGCCGGTTCCAGGATATTTCCGCGTTAGGGTCTGATCCACTTGGCGAAAGGCTTCAAAAATCTGCGATTTTTCTTCCTCAGTCATGCCAATTCCCGTATCTTGAACCATAATTTTAATCCAATTTTCCGGTAATTCTCTAACAATAACTGTTACCGATCCTTGTTCAGTAAATTTAATCGCATTGGAAAGTAAATTAATAATAATTTGACGAATCCGAGTACTATCATTAATCACCCAAGGATTTTTCAGTTCAGACCGAAAATTCAAGGCAATCTTTTTTTCATCTGCCAGCGATCGCAGCTCTTCTACCGTATCAGAAATAACGGTTTGCAGGTTACAGCGTTCGAGGCGCAATTCTAACCGTCCTGCCTCCATTTTAGAAAGATCGAGAATATCATTAATGAGAGCCAATAGGGTTTTTCCATTACTCAAGATGCGCTCTAACATCTGGGTATGTTGGGGTTTTACAGTCTCTTTCACTTGCCGTAAGAGCAACTGCGAAAAGCCAATAATCGCATTCATTGGCGTGCGGAGTTCGTGAGACATGGTAGCGATAAATTGCGACTTTAAACGCGCTGCTTCGAGCAATTTGATATTTTGTAATTTGATATGCCGTTGCTGTTTTTCTAACTCTTGATTTTGCTGAGCGAGAATTTTATTTTGTTGTTCGAGGCGTTCTTCTCCCTCTTCTAAACTTTTAATCAGTCGGGCATTATCAATCGCGATCGCGGCTTGTTCGCCCACGGCTTTTAATAGCTTTTGATCTTCTTCATTAAACGTTGCTTGAAAATTTTCCCTTGCGTTTTGATGCCAACGACCCACCGCTAAAATCCCTAAGCGCCCTGATTTTGCCGATTCAATCGCAACCCCGTACATCAAATGCGGTAACTGTTCAATCCCCTGCTCATTTTGATAAATTTCTGAATTCCCGTAAGTAAAAACGGATTTTAAAACCCCGTTTTCTAAGGAAAAAACCTGCTTTAAATCGACATTTTCCGTCTGTTCTCCTGCCGCAACGGTTAACATGACTTCCTGATGGGAATTGTACAAAGCAATTAAACAGACTTCTGCGTGGGCAATGGTTTTATATGTGGCTTGTGCCATCACCTTTAAAAGTTCCGGCAAATTACTCAACCGTTGATTCAATAAATTGGTTAACTGTTGCAGAGTGCGCAGCTGTTGTTCTTGTTCTTGTAAAATCCGAAAAGTGGTGCGTAAATTATTGGTCGCTTCTTGCGCTTCCTGGTACAAACGGGCATTTTCAATTGCTAACGCCGCCCGTTGGGCTAAATCTTCGGCTAAGGATAAATCGGCTTGGGTATAATGTCGCCCCGATTCACTACTGGCAAACAAGAGCGTGCCTAAAATTTCTTCACCCACTGCCAGAGGCACACAAATATAAGAACGACAAGCCAAGGCTTCTAAAATGCGCAGATGTTCTTGATCTACTGCCATATCATGATTTTTTGCCCGATTGACATAAAAACAGGCATCGGAACCATGACTTCGCAAGACAGCCGCACCACAATGATATTGTTTTTTTTCTTGATTATTGAGATAAGGTTCTAATTGCCAAACCAGGTTCGCTTTATTAGGATCAACATGAGCCACTGCAATCCGTTTTAAGCTGGGTGGACTCCCATAGACTCCTTCGCCATCCACCACATCGATCGCGCACCAATCGGCAAGACGAGGCACCGCCAAACGGGCTAAATTTTCCAAGGTGGTGCGATAATCAAGGGAAGACGACAACAGTTGACTAGCTTCGGCGAGAAACTGACTGCGCACTTCATTGCGCTTGCGTTCAGTAATATCAATTAACACCCCTGAGAGGCGCCGGGCTTCTCCGCGAAGGGTGTGTTGGGCTTTGCCGCGGGCAATGCAGTAGCGATATTCGCCAGAGGTGTGGCGGACGCGAAATTCAACTTCAATTTGGTTAATTTTCCCCAGCAAACAGTCTTCAACCGTTGCTTTCACTTGGGCGCGATCCTCGGGATGAATTTGACCATAAAACTGGTCTTTTTCAATTTCTCGCTCCCCTGGTGCTAAACCAATCATTTGTAGAAAGCGGTCATTACAATAGACCACTTGTGATTCAACATTCCAATCCCAAATCCCCTCATTCGAGCCTTCTAAAACCAGTCGATAGCGTTCTTCACTTTCCCGGAGACGGGCATTAGCTGCTTCGGCTTCGCGTTCGGCACGATACACCCGAACCGCGCGGTGGAGGCTTTGGGAGAGATTTTCCGGAGAGATCTCTGCTTTGGATAAATAATCAATTGCCCCCGCTTTCATCAAATCAACTGCCACTTGATGATCCCCTTGTCCGGTTAAGACCACTAAAGGCAGTTTACTGTATTTATTCCGAATTTGTTGGATCAGGCTCAACCCATCGCCATCGGGGAGTCGATAGTCTAAAAAGACACATTCGAGATCATCATGACTTTCTAAGTTTTCGATGGCACTGGCACAGTTATCTGCTGAGAGGATAATCAGTTCATTTTCCACGCCTTTTTTCAAAGCGCGCTCGACTGCCATGCGATCCACTTCGTCATCTTCTACCAGTAAAACTTTTACCATAGCCATTAATGATCTGGATAAATCGTTGGCAGTTGACTCAACTGCCAATATTCATCAATTACCGCGATCGTATCCACAAATTTATCAAATGTCACCGGCTTAAGAATATAACCGGCAACATTAAACTTATACGCTTCTACTTTATCTCTGTCTTCATCAGATGTCGTCAGGACAATGACAGAGGTTGTTTGCAAGCAGGGATCAGCCCTTAGTTCATGGAGAAATTCAATCCCTCCCATTTGGGGCATATTCAAATCAAGCAAGATCAACCGGTTATGCAAAGGAATTGTTTCCGTTCCCTCTCCTCGCAGTAAGTTCAAGGCTTCAATCCCATTTTTTGCCACAAACAGTTGATGGTCTTTTAGAAGATTATTTTTCTTAAAGGCGCGTTGCACGGTCATTATATCAACTTCATCATCTTCTACTAATAAAATATTAAGTTGTTTTTTTGACATTTTTGTTGCAACAATTAACGTCGTGGCTCTTCAGTGTAACAAAGGCTACTATTTCTTTTACTCTACTTAAAAATAGAGTTTTTGAAAAATGGATGATTGGTTTATCCTTTCGGCCAAGTGAAATAAAAAGTGGTTCCCTTTTCGGGTTCCGACTCTACTTTAATTGTTCCTCCTTTATCGTCAAGAATTTTTTTAATAATTGCTAAGCCAACACCTGTATTTTCTACGGTATCTCGCGCTTGCAGCGTTTGAAACATGATAAATATTTTTTCATGAAATTTGGGATCAATTCCGGGGCCATCATCGCTAATGCTAAATTGATAAGCGTTTGCTAGTTCTTGGGAAGCAATAAAAATTTTTCCATCGCAACGATGATGATGTTTAATCGCATTGCTAATTAAGTTTGTAAAGATTTGTTGTAAAGGTAAGGGATCAGTGACTAAAGTGGGCATGGGAGTCGAAATTTCAATGGTGAATTCCGGTGGCGGGGCAAGAGAATCAGTAATTTCTTTCAGTAACGCTTCTACATTGACGGTCTCGACTTGCGAGGGCATCCGTCCCACACGAGAGTATTCCAGAATGCCATTAATAAATGCTTCCATGCGGTGGACTCTTCCCCGTAATAAATCCATTTGATGTTGCGTTTCTGGGTCTAATGTGCCGGCTAAATCTTCTTCAATCCAAGTGGAAAGATTCGCGATCGCGCGTAAGGGGGCTTTGAGATCGTGAGACACAATATAAGCAAACTGGTCTAATTCTTGATTGCGTTTTTCGAGGGTTTGGGTCGTCCGCGCTAAATAAGCATTACTTTCTTCAATCCGATCTGTATATTGCGACAATTGATGATCTAAATTAATAAAAAGATAAATCGCACCTCCGGTTGCTGTTAAGCCAACAATGAGGGCTAACCATTGCACTTGGGTGGTTAAATTTTTCCAATTCTCAACTTGTGCTTCCCGTTGTCCTTGTGCATTTTTTTGTTGTTCAATAAACTGCGCGATTACATTTTCTAGCTCCTGAAATTGAATCTCGTTTTTTAAAAGTTGCTGATCAAGGGCAGAAGATTTTTGGCGACTCTGAGTCAAGTTATCACTGAGTTGAATAGTTGCTTCTAAATGATTCAGTTGTTTTTTAACTAACTCTTGAATCTGAGCAACTTGTGTTTTTTGTATGGCAGTTTCTTGGGCTAAGGCTTGTAACTCGTCACTATTTTTATTAATCGTGATTTGTGCTTGCTCATAGTTATCTAAAAAGGTCTGATTTTGGGTAACACTATAACCCCGGACTTCCGATTCTGCCCCTTGTAATCCCAGCAGCAAGGCATTGGCAGCATTGAGAATACTTTGACTTTTTTGTTCTTGAGTCCGGGCATTTGCCGTTTGAGACCGTAAACCAGCAATCATTAAAATCGCGGTCAGCAAACAAATTACAGGGAGGGCAATCATAATTCCTCCTCGCCACCGCAAGTTAAAAATGAAGAGCTTTTTCCATTGCCGAGACGTTTGCGTCATCTGCTACTTTCCCAAAAATTACGTACACTAGAAAGAAAAGCAAAACGCTACCCCATGAGCCGATTCAGTAAGCAACTAGGACTTTATTTAGGTTTACTTACTTTGGGAGGAATAGCTGGATTATCTGCAAGTAAGTATTGGCAAGACGATCCACAGCCGAGGGTTAATCTCTCCCCCGTGCAGCCCATCCAACTTCCCGATTCTTCCTCGCGACCCACTACACCTCCCCTAGAAAACTCCAGCTTTATTGCTAGAGCAGCACAAACTGTGGGTCCAGCCGTTGTTCGCCTTGACTCGGCTCGAATTATATCACAAAAGGAACAGGAGCCTTTTTATCGACGATTTTTTGAGGAAGAAGCCCCTCAAGAACGTCCTCGGGTGCGGGAAGGAACCGGATCCGGGTTTATTTTTAGTGCAGATGGTTTAGTTTTAACCAATGCCCATGTGGTGGAAGATGCCGATGAGGTCAAAGTAACGCTGAAAGATGGGCGCCGTTTTGAGGGAGTTGTGGTTGGCGCTGATCCAGTAACCGATGTCGCCGTGATTAAAATTCCGGCTCAGAACCTTCCTACTGTTACTTTGGGGAGTTCTCAAGCGATTATCCCCGGGGATTGGGCGATCGCGATTGGCAATCCGCTTGGCTTAAATAATACTGTTACTGTGGGCATTATTAGCGCCATTGGCCGGTCGAGTTCGGAAGTGGGCATTCGCAATAAGCGGGTCAGTTTCATTCAAACCGATGCTGCGATTAATCCGGGCAATTCTGGGGGGCCGCTTTTAAACGCCCAAGGAGAGGTCATTGGGGTTAACACCGCAATTCGCGCCAATGCCGAAGGGTTAGGGTTTGCCATTCCCATTGAACTGGCTTCCCGCATTGCCAACCAATTGGTCACAGAAGGAGAAGCCGCGCACCCTTATTTGGGGATTCGGATGGTAACATTGACCCCCGATCTTCGCAAAGAAATTAATCATGACAGTCGCTTTGACTTTTCCGTTGCAACTGAACAAGGGGTACTAGTCGTGGAAGTAATGGATCAGTCTCCGGCTGATCGCGCCGGTTTTCGCGAAGGTGATATCATTTTGAACGTAGGCGGAAATGCCATCCAAACTGCCACTGATGTCCAAGAAGCGGTGGAAAGGAGTGCCATTGGTGAAGCATTAACAGTAAACGTTAATCGCAATGGTAAGGAAGAAACGCTGACGGTTCGTCCTGGTAAATTCCCCACTGATGATTAAGGTAGCAACTGTAAAAGTTTAATGATGAATCAACCCCAACCGAGTGTCACGCCCAATACCAAAGAACCTAAATTTGGCTTTAATCAATATGCAGAACGCCTTAATGGTCGCGCTGCTATGATTGGGTTTGTCGCCCTATTGCTGATCGAATTTCTCACCGGAAAGGGCTTACTGGCTTGGTTAGGATTAGTTTGATCGTTCGTTACTGTAGAATTAGCACTTTGAATTAAAATTTAACGCTCAAGGACAAGCATGAACATTTTGTTACCGCGCTTTATTACTCGTGCTTATCGCAAAGAACCCATTTCTGCTTTTATTTTGACGATTGGAGTCGTCAACGCCCTGATTGGCGGCTTTGGGGAGCGTTGGAGCTTATTGACGCTAGGACTCTTAGTGGGCACCAGCGCGATCGCGCTCCGGTGGTGGCAAAGCTATCAATATCGCCCCGTTTCCCAACGCAAAACAACAACTCGTTATCTCACTGGGTCCGATACCCCCTCTCCCCGTCCTTTACCCACTCTCTCGAAAATGCAGCGTCCGTCTCGTCGTTAGTGAGCAATTACCAGATACCAATGACTCATTATTGGGTTCACCAGCTCTCCCCCTCACCCCTTTGCCTTGTCTTCCTTCAAGGCAGCTTCTCATTCTTGTTGGAGATAGCGTTCAAACCATAAGCCGGCAACAACAATCGCAAGACCACAGAGAAAGAAAATGACCGACTTGAAGACTAAGCCAGTTTGATACTCCAACATCCGGGAGAAAATTTGTAAACTCAAAAATAATAAACCAGCCCAGAACTGGAGACGGATCTCTTGATTGAGTCCTTGTCGAATCAGCGCGATCGCGAGAAAAAAGAGCAGGGCATTATAGATGACAGTGGGCAACCACACGACGTTGAGAAGGCTGAATCCGGCCACGGCACTGCCGACTCCTAAGCCAGTTAAGACACTCGTAACCGCAACCAGTGTACTGTTGAACGCCAATTGCCACCCTCGATTTCTTCTCTGACCCAAACGCCACCACTGATAAATCGTGAGGCTGGTAAAGATGATCAGTTGTCCGAAAACAGCCGGATGAGAGAGCACTGCTTCCTCGTTGCGACCCACATTCAAATCACGCCAGATATAGTGAAAGGAAAACAAGTAGCAGACAGCAGCAAGAAACAAGATAGCCAGACGAGAGGTAACTGCGTGAAATTGGAGTCGAATGTCGATTCGTCGGGGATAGTAAGACCATAATAATAAAGGAGGCAGCGCGATCGCGGCAGTAACCATTCCTCCGGCTAAGAAAGAAGGCGCGATCGTTGATAGTTCCCGAATCACACTGACTTCAAAGGCTGAAACCACTGCTACAACTCCCCAAACTAAAACCCATTGTGATTGACACAATTCCGCTAGCGGAAGATAGAGGACCATTGCCAGTAAGGGAACATATTGCATAACAACTGAAAATCGCGTCGTCTCTCCCGGATCAAACACATTCGGGAGTCCCCACCAGTACCCCACTCCGATCAAGGCAATGGCAAGAATCGCCAGCCAAGTCAGCTGTAACCCATAAGCCATGGCTAAGACACCTATTCCCCAAACAAAATACAGTTCATAAACGGCGCCACTTTGGTGAAACATTTGGGACATTAACCCTAAATTTGCCCCAAGAAGCAAAGCACCGCATAAAAGGAGTCCTTTTCCCAATCGTTGCCACCGCTGTTGCGGAGATTGCCATCCCCAAAAGCCAGCACTATTGACCCCAATAAAGAGACTTAAGAGCAATCCTACTCGCACTCCTCGCGACCATCCTTGCCAGTTGGCTGCCACTAAGGTGATTAAACCTAAGCCGAGAAGCAATCCGCCCAAACCAAATAAAATAATGATAAAGCGACTCTGACGATCCGCTTCGAGAGTATGAAACTGATAACGTTGGGCTAAGCGGTGAAAAACAGAGGGATCAATTAACCCCTCTGCTTGCCACTTTTCTGCTTCTTTTCTTAATTGCTGGCGAAATTTCTCAGAAGCCATTTTGTTGTTTGTCATTCGTCATTTGTTATTTGTCCTTTGTGATTCCGCAATTGGAAATTGGAAAATAACACGCCCCATCAGTAACAAATAACGTAATTGATTTAAATTTAAACATTAAAGCGAAACTCAATCACATCCCCTTCTTGTACTACATAATCTTTCCCTTCCGAACGCACTAGCCCTTTTTCTTTTGCTGCGGCTAGAGATTTTAATTCCGCTAATTTTTCATAACTAATCGTTTCAGCACGAATAAATCCCCGTTCAAAATCGGAGTGGATAACACCGGCTGCTTGGGGGGCTTTCATCCCCGCCCGAATCGTCCAAGCCCGCGTTTCGGTTTCGCCGGTTGTGAGATAGGTACGGAGTCCTAATAAATCATAGGTTGCCCGAATTAGAGACTGTAACCCCCCTTCTTGCACCCCTAAAGACTCTAAAAAGTCAACTTTTTCTTCATCGGAGAGTTCAATCAATTCCGATTCCACCTGCGCGGAAATAACAACGACGGATGCCTTTTCTGGCTGTGCTAATTCTCGGACTTGTTCGACCCATTGGTTTCCGGTTGCTAAATCATCTTCGGAAACATTCGTCGCGTAAATAATCGGTTTTTTGGTGAGTAAACCGAGGGGTTTGATGATCGCTTCTTCCTCTTCTGTGAGTTCAACTTGGCGAACGGTTTTGCCCTCATTGATTGCCGCGGCTAGTTTTTCTAAGAGTTCTAATTCCACTTGCGCGTCTTTATTCTTCTTCGCCTCTTTACGCGTGCGGGCAATGCGTCGCTCAATTTGCGCTAAATCGGCTAAGGCCAATTCTAAATTAATCACTTCAATATCACGCACCGGGTCCACGGAACCCGAAACATGGACAATATCATCATTTTCAAAGCAACGTACCACATGAACAATGGCATCCACCTCGCGGATATTGGCCAGAAACTGGTTCCCCAGTCCCTCTCCTTTGCTTGCCCCTTCCACTAAACCGGCAATGTCCACAAATTCGATGCGAGTGGGAACAATGCGCTGGGAATTGGAAATTTCAGCCAATACTTCTAGACGTTCATCAGGAACAGCAACCACTCCCACATTCGGTTCAATCGTACAGAAGGGGAAATTCGCTGCTTCTGCTTTCGCGTTAGCAACAAGGGCGTTGAAAAGGGTTGATTTACCGACGTTTGGGAGTCCGACAATTCCTGCTCTAAGCATTTTTGTTATTTGTTATTGGTTGTTAGAGAGGTTCCATGGAACGTCTGTACATCCATGAAACGTCTTTGCATGATTCGTTCTTTGTCCTTCGCCTAAGTAACCAATGACTAATGACGAG
>CAZAYV010000046.1:0-24919 GCA_964489465.1 uncultured Dactylococcopsis sp.
GAGCCGTTTCCACAGAAATAATGATATCTCCCAAGTAAAGAGGTTCTGCCCGAAACAGGGAGGCAGCTTGCTCTGATAAGGAATTTTCTAGGCTGGCAAAGGCAAGGACATCAGTGGGCTGATTTTTTTGCCGATATTGGGCATTAAAAGCGGCAATTTCAGCATCATTACTTAAACAGAGGGTTAATTCATACGCTTCAGCCGACGGTAGTTCTGCTTGCAGCGCATCAATCCACTGTTGAAACCATTGTTCCCAAAGTAAGGGATTGGGCAGTCCTTCTTCAGCACAATCGGTTTGGATATAGACCGCTAGGGGCACAGAGGGAGACATCAGTGCGTCAGGTAGGATAAACCAATAAACAACGCCAGTAAACCAATGGTACTGAGAAAGAAGTGTTGTAAAGATTTTCCAGATTTGCGTACCATGTTCCGCATCGCAAGCTTGGTATAACTAGGGGTTTGCACCTCGGAGTTTACAGGTTCTGAGGTGGCAGATTCCTGTTTTGAGTGTGGGTCAGGGGAATAAGTAGGATTCATTGGTTGTTCGGTCATTTTTAGGCAATCGATCACTAATATTGCGACTAGCTTAACATTTGCTCAGAATTGATGCTAATGATTAACTCAGCTACTTAATTCACCCACTTCCCAAAATAGAGCTTGGTTCTAAGGTTAATCCTGATTACTGCGTAGATAGGCTTCAATAAAGGGATCAATCTCTCCGTCGAGAACATCATCAACAGCGCTGGTTTCAACATTTGTCCGGAGATCTTTGACCATCTGATAAGGATGAAACACATAGTTCCGAATCTGGTTTCCCCAGGCTGCTTCCACGGCTTCCCCCCGAATTTCAGCAATTTTTTGTGCTCGTTGTTCTTGGGCAATGACGATCAGCTTCGATTTGAGAAGCGCGATCGCTTTTTCTCGGTTTTGTAATTGCGAGCGTTCCTGCGTGCAACGTACCGCAATGCCAGTGGGGAGGTGAACAATCCGGACGGCTGTTTCCACTTTGTTCACATTTTGTCCGCCTTTACCGCCGGCGCGAGACGTCGTAATTTCTAAGTCTTTTTCTGGCAGTTCTATATCCTGGATCGTCGTTTGATCCAAAAGTGGCATCACTTCCACGCCAGCAAAGCTGGTTTGTCGTTTCCCGTTGGCATTAAAGGGAGAAATCCGAACTAGGCGATGGGTTCCCTTTTCTCCTTTGAGATAGCCATAGGCATAGCGCCCTTCAATTTCGAGGGTGGCGGACTTAATTCCGGCTTCATCTCCTTCTGATAATTCTGCTAAATGGGCTTTATAGCCTTGCTTTTCTGACCAACGCGAATACATCCGCAGTAGCATTTGTGCCCAGTCTTGCGCATCAGTTCCGCCTGCCCCCGTATTAATGGTAAGGACAGCCCCCCGTTCATCATAGGGTTCACACAGCAGTTGTTGCAGTTCCCAACGCTCTAGAGATTCCTGGAGTTCGGTGATGTTTTGAGTCGCTTCTTCCCAGAGCGCTGGATCAGCTTCAGTTTCGAGTAACTCAATGATCGCTTGCGTATCTTCTGCGCGATCGCGCCACTGTTGATACTGTTCCCAAGCGGACTTCAAATCATTGAGTTTTTGCAAGGTTTGTTGAGCTGCTTCGGGATCATCCCAAAATTCTGGTTGGGCCGCTTCTTGCTCTAAATCTTCGATTTTCGCCTTGATCCACGGCAGGTCAAAGATACTCCTGGGCTTTCCCCAGGCGTTGTAATACCGTTTCTGCGTCTCGTTTTAAGTCGGTAATTTCCATTGTCATTGGTTGTTTTTAGTAACTCTGCTCTAATTTCAGCCTAGCGAACATTTTTCAGGGTTTCCACTTCTTTGGTAAAGCGTTCTAGCAAGAGACTGATCACCCGTCGATCTTCCCGAAGTTTAATGTTGGTACTGACTGACATTCCAGATTGTAAAGGAATTTCTCGATCATTCACTTGTAAGACTTGATCATCCAACCGAATTTTAGCGGGAAAGCGGAAGAAGTCATAGGTTTCATCGGGCGGCAAGGCATCCGATCCAATCGAAATCAGTTCTCCTTGAATATCCCCATACTCACTAAAGGGAAAAGAATCAATCCGCACATCCACAGTCATCCCTTCTTTGACAAACCCAATGTCTTGGTTGGTAATGAAAACTTCTGCAATTAAGTTTTCTTGGGGAACAATTTTCATTAATTTTTGACTCGTATTCGCGACAAAGCCCGGACTAACTTCAAGGTCAAAAATTTTGCCACTAATCGGTGCCTTTAAGTTTTGATATTCCAGTTGTTGCTGGGTTTGACTGATCTGACTGTTCAGTTCAGAAATGCGATTTTCATTATCAACAATTGCTTTCGTTAACTGGCTATCAATTTGTGCAATTTGTTGTTTATTGCGAGCAATGCGGTCGAGGACATCTTTTTGGGTGGTTGCTGTGGTATTTTCTAACTCTTGTCCGGCTTGAGTTTGATCAAGCAAGAGCCGTTGTTTTTCTTGCTGGAGTTCGGCTAATCTGGCCTCTTGTTCTTGAACTCTTTGTTTTTGTTCAATTTGCCGAAATTCAGAAATTCCACCTTCTTCAAAGAGAGTTGTTAATTTCTCTAATTTTTCTCGTTCCGTTTGCAGTTGAACACGGGTATTTTCCAATTGCACATCTACTCGTCGCAATTGCTTTGCAATTTGTTGCTCTTCTAGGCGAGCGGCTTCTGTGCGAGTCGTTGCTTCTCTTGTTGAGGCTTGGAGGCGTTCAAGTTCATCGCGCCCTAAATTTTCATCTGGTTCCCCAATGCCAATTTGAGCCCGATAAAGCTGATTTTCTTCCACCAGTGCTCTCCGATTACGAGCCAGCATTGCCACTTCGGTCGGGATATCCAGGCGATTAATTTCTGTTTCTACCGCTGCCGGTGCAGTTGTGGCACTATTCATGATTTGCCGATAGAAACTATTTTCTTGTTGCAGCGAGGCCCGAATTCTTTCTAAAGATTCAATTTGCGCTTTCGCCGTAGTTGAGTCGTAATGTAAGAGGACTTGCCCTGCTTGCACAATATCCCCTTCTGCATAGGGCTCTCCTTGACGGCTGGGATCTTCTCCCGGCTCAATGGTAGAATTTGTCGCCATGCCTTTAATGACACCGTTAATGGGAGATTGCACTTCTTTCACATCCCCTTGTGGTTTCAGTTGTCCTTGGGCACCAACGGCTTGTTCAATTTTGGCGAAGTAAGACCAAGCGACAGCAAAACCAATCACACCTAAGATGGTTACTAGCGCAACTCGCGGCCACAGGGGAGATTGACTGAGAACAACAGCTTGGTCGAAGTTGTCTTCATAGGTATTGTAGGAAATCGAATTGGCGCTTTGAGATTTTTCCAGTTGGGAAGGGTTAGCATTGAGCTTCCCATTTTGACGGGGAACCATAGATTGAGGATGGTTATTGTTAGCTTGGCTCATTTTTTATCTCCGGTTGAGTAGTAAAGAAGAACTAAACACGAGATTCTTGTTGTTGATAGAGGTAGTAATAGCGACCTTGGAGAGCCATTAATTCTTCATGAGTACCTTGTTCGACAATTCTTCCGGCATCCATCATCAAAATTAGATCGGAATTTTTGATAGTTGCCAAGCGATGCGTGATGAAAAACACGGTTTGATTTTGGAAGACGTCTGCTAAGTTATGAGAAAGTTGTTCTTCGGTATTGTAGTCAAGGGCACTGGTTGCTTCGTCTAAAACGAGCAGTTGCGGACGTTGAAGAATCGTGCGCGCGATCGCGATGCGTTGCCGTTGTCCTCCCGATAGCGCTGCTCCCCGTTCTCCTACTCTTGTATTGTAACCAGCCGGAAGATTCATAATAAATTCGTGAGCGACTGCCGCTTGGGCCGCTTCAATAATCTCCTCCGTGCTCGCATCGGGATTAGTTAAAGAAATATTTTCTTGAACAGTGCCTTCAAAGAGTAAGGGGTCTTGCGGTACCACCCCAATTTGCCGTCGGAGAGAGTAAAGTTCGACTTTAGCAATATCGTAATTATCGATGAGAATTCGCCCTGTTTCCGGTTCATAGAGACGAGCGACTAATTTGGTGAGGGTACTTTTGCCAGCCCCACTTTGCCCGACAATGCCCACAAACTGTCCCGGTTCAATGTCAATATTGATGTTATTGAGCTGCATGGGGCCAGTATTTTTAAAGCGGAAGGAGACATTTTCATAACGCACCGCTCCCTCAATTAAGGGCATGGGAATGTTATCCCGGTCTTCTTCTCCTTCTTGGGGATGATCAACAATGTCGCTGAGACGTTCTAAGGAAAGGGCAGTTTCTTGGAAGTTCTGCCACAGTTGTGAAAGTCGGAGTAAGGGACTAGTGACGTAGCCGGCAATAATTCGGAAGGCGATGAGTTGCCCTAGGGTTAACTCTCCTTGCAGCACTAAGTAGGCCCCCAACCAGAGCACAACTAATCCAGAAATTTTGTTGAAAAAGTTACTGCTTGAGCTGGAAATGGTGGAAGTAACCACATTTCTAAAGCCAGCAGACACATAACGAGAATAGAGTTCTTGCCAACGCCAGCGCGATCGCAGCTCGATATTTTGGGCTTTCACTGTTTGAATGCCCGACAGGACTTCCACTAAATACGATTGGGTTTGAGAATTCCGTTCTGCTTTAGTACGGAGTTGTCGGCGAATCGTGGGGGAAAAGCCGAGAGTCAACCCCATCAATACAGGAACCACCGCTAAGGCAGCGAGGGTTAATTTCCAACTAAAGATCAGCATCACTCCGATATAAACAACGGAGAAAATCGAATCGAGAACAACCGTTAAAGCGGTCCCGGTCAGAAATTGACGAATGCGTTCGAGTTCATTGACCCGACTCGCGAGTTCCCCAACCGGACGTTTTTCAAAGTAACGTAACGGTAGCCTGAGTAAATGGTCAATAATTTTTGACCCCAAACTCATATCAATGCGATTGGTGGCATCCACAAAAATATGGGTTCGTAAGGTACTGAGGATTGCTTCAAAGATGGCAATCACTAAAACGAAGATCCCTAATATGTTGAGGACATCGGGGCTATTTTGCGCAATCACCTTGTCAATAATGACCAGCATCATCAGGGGGTGGGCTAAGCCGAAGAGCTGGACAAACAAGGAAGCCACGAAAACGAGGATGAGGGTGCCTCGATATTTTTTGAGATAGGGAATAAACCATTGAATGCCAAATCGTTGTTGGGGAGTTTCTTTTGTGGCCTCTAAGAGGACAAGTTGTCCCCCTTCCCCCCAACTTTCGGCGAACTCTTGCATCGATTTGGTAACAACACCTTCTCCAGGAATTCCTAAGACCACTTCTCGGTCGTTACTCTCGTAAAGAATCGCCAGGTCTTCTCCCCAACGAATCAAAGCCGGAGGAGTAATGCGAGAAATGGATTTTGTCGGAATTTGAGTGAGTTGCGCCTTCAGTCCTAACAGTTCTGCAATCGCGCCCGCAACGGGTAATGATAAGGTTTCACTCCGTCGTAATTGATCACTCAACACCCGTCGAATCACTTCCTTCCGAAACGGCACCTGGAAGTATTGACTCAGCATCTGAAAGCAAGCAAAAGCCCGTTCAAGAACATTATTCCCTCGGGGTCGCACATGAGGGTATTTTTTTAAGCCAACGGTTTCCCCTTCCCCTTCATAATCATCGGTTCCTGGAATCACCCTTGGTGCCTCTGTCACTTCAACGCCATCAATTAGTGTTGATGTTACGGCTTCAGCTTCTTTAGTTTCTACTGTTTCTGAGATATCAGCAGAGGCAGTAAATGATTGTGGATTAAACCAAGGTAATTCCGCTTTCTGAAAGCCAATGAGGCGCGCCGGCTGTTGCCCTTCTACACTCAGAACCGTGTCTTCGGTCAGTTCCAAGCGACTCCCCATTGCCAAATTGTTAATTCTGCCACCGCCACTGACTAACCAAACCCGATCTTCATCCTTTAGCGGGTGGTCACTCGGCAAATTAGCCAGGGCATACCGGCCAGGAGGAAGAAGTTGCACCACTGCTGTTTCTAAAGTGGTGTCTGTTAGAGCTTTTAGATCAATCCCACCGTGAGGTTGACGCTCTTGTTCTTGACCCAGCAGAGTAAATATTTCAATCGCGCTACATTGATTTTGCACCGCTTCCCGAAACTGATCGTAGTGTTGATACAGTTCCCAAAAATCTTCAGCTTTCAGACTTAAACAGATCGACTCTTCCGAAGCAATCGCGGTTTCGCAGGGGGTTCCTCGCACTAAACCCACCCAACCGATCATTTCTCCAGGGGAAGCCAATTTTAAGGTAATGGGCATTTGAGTTTTGGCTTGATATCCAAGAAGCCGCACCTGTCCTTCATAAACAATTTGGATTTCTGTGGGCATCCGTTCCCGTAGGGCAAGAGCCTGCCCCATTTGATAGCGTAGGGGTTGTAGCTTTTGCGAGAGAGTTTCCAGCGCCTCCTGCGGCAGTTGATTGAAGGGAAATTCATCGCTGAGAAAAGAAACAAAATCAGTTCGTGTAAAACTCATGAAGCTACCTCGGAGGTTTCCGAATTTAAAGGTTCAATCGTGGTAATTTTTTTGACTTCCTCTTCCAGCCATTGGCTAAAGAGTTCATGCAAGAGTTTTTGACGCGTTCCCTCATTCAACTGGGCAGAAATGAGCTTTTCTAAACGCACAATAATATGCCATTCGCCAATGCGAACCGGCGGCCACAGTTGACCAACTTCACTTTGAAGTAAGATGTTGGCAAGTTTTTCATGGGGAGTTGTGATTGGCACGGGACCAATAATGCCTCGGGTTTGTGCTTCTGGCCCTTGGGAATAAGTTTGAGCTAATTCTTCAAAACTGGCTTCTTGATTTTGGAGACGAAAATACAGTTCGGTGGCCGTATTATTATCCTTTGTCCTAAGCAGGGAATACACCACTTGGTCAAGATCCCGTTTACGCTGAAGAAAATAGGATTCGATTTTTGGACCCCAGGTCTCTTGTTTAAATTTTCTGATTTTATAGTTGCGCACCGCAATTTTTTCTAAATCAGCGGGTTGTAAGCGCATCTGATCGAGCCAGGCTTGTAATCGGTTCGGGTCAGTGAGCCGATTTTGGTTCCAATATTCCTGTTTCGCTGTTTCTATTTCTTCTGCCGAGCATTCAATCGACGCGATCGCGTGATCCGTCACTAATTCTCGCAAGAATTGGGGCAACATCTGATACTTTTTCAGATGAGAGAGGAGTTGTTCTGGGAGAATAGGGGTTTGGTTAACTTTGATCACCTCAGTCATGGGAGATATTCTTACGTTTCGACAATAGAGTGCAGATCGACTGCATGCCGGCATATCCTCCTGAAACCGAATAGGCTACTCAAACTTAGGATGTAAGAAGCGCTTCTACAAGAGGGGGGAATTAAGGGCTAGTTTGGCATAACTTGGGAAGGAAAGATACCCCCTTCACTTTTTCCTAAGAATTTTTGATGAACAATTTCATGGAAGGTTTCCCAGTTATCTGACCAGCGATCAATCCGAGACTGTAATTGAGATGTTGCATCGCTTCCGACTTGCTGAGAACGATAATTAAAACTGCCGGAAAATAAGAGTGCAGGTACAGCTTGATTCGGTTCAGTTTGGGTGCGAAGCTGGACTTCACTGATGCTTAAATTTAACTGGCACTCTTGTAGTTGATAGACAAAATTAACAGAGGCTTGGGGCAAGCCATTTCCAACTTCTTGCCAAGGTCCTGGAGCGATAATTTTTTGAACAATAAACTGACGCGGATTGGTATCTGTTGGGTTACCAAAACTAACAATCGTTTTCGGAGCAATACTGACAGTTTGATAACCAGCTTGGGAAAATTTATCCATAAATGCTTTAGCTATACTCGCGGATTGCAAATTTTCCTTATTCTGGTTGCTTAATGGTTCAGCGAACGTAATGTTCCGTTGCTGAGCAACAATATTAACACCATTTTTAAAATTTAAACGGGATTGCAGTTGGTTCAGTACCGGCTGTTTTGACAGTTCCCAATTGTCGGGAATCACTCCCAGCGATCGCAAATTATCCAGCGTTAACATTGTGGGATTTAAATTTTGAGCCGAGAGGGTAATCGCGATTTCTTGGATATCTAACGGCTGATTTAAAGGATTAGCGGCTGCATCTGCCATAACTTTTTCTTAACCTTAATAATCGTAAAAGATTGATTGCCATCTAAGAGGATATCGGAAAATTGACTCATTGAAAATCCTCTCTTCAACTTCGACAAAATTCCGAGTCTCCTTTGCAACTGAAATCAATAATTGGCAAGGATTAATCGTCTCCCGTCGCAGCTCCAGTTGCAATTTCAAACAAGAGTTGATAAATCTCAATGAATGACTGTGGCGGGTTTTGTAACGTTTCAGTCTCCAAACTTCTAACTAGGTCATTATAAGTTATGATGGCATTGACTAATTTGTTAGCTTGTTCCTCTGGAGAACCAGTGAGTGCACCAGCCAGAGTGTTGACTAAACCTCCTGCTCCATTAACGCCATCAATTGCGTTTAATTGTCTCAGTATAAATCCTCTATCGGCTTCATTAGGATCAGTTAACAGCAATGCTAATTCTTGCTGAAACTTTGTTCCTTGTTTGAGCTCGTCAATCAGGGTATTAAGTAAATCAATAAAATCAGTACTGAAGTCAGTCTCTACTGTATCCGTAGGCAAAACTTCACTAAAATCGGTAGTGATATCAGTAGATAGCTGATCCGCTTGCACTGGAGTTGGCATTGTTGCCAATCCACTAATTAGGGCAAAGCTGAGACCAAGTTGGACGGAAAGACGTTTGAATTTCATAAGTTAAAAACCTCCTTTTTGTTTTTTAGAAAAGAGCTGTTCCATAACCAACAGTGACAATAAAGCGGGGATCAAATTCACCAGTTAAATCCTGTACCCGAGGTGTAATCACTAGAGGAATGTCTCGAAAGGGGGCAACTGAAATCCCAGCTGCCAGGGTATTACCGGTATAAGTTCCAAGCAGAGAAAACTGTTCATTGATTCTTAGAGCAGCTGAGCCGAAAATATTAATGGTTTCGTCACCTTCTCGAATCTCGTCGATTTCCCGGAAACGCCCTGATCCCAATCCTACAGTCACCGCAAGCGAATTAAATAGATCAGTGGGGTTTTCGCGTAAGGCAAAAATATTAGTGAATGAACCAAAATAATTGATGTCAGCATCAAAATCTCCATATCTGATGAAGTTTTCGACGCCAATTGCAGCGGAACTGGTGTCACTTAAACGGCGGTGAATTTTAAGACTGACAGATCCCGTATCAAAGGGAGCACTACGAATCGTTGAAAAAGAGCTATAAATTACATCGAAACCAATCACTTCTTCAGGATTGCCAAGGCCTAACCCAAAGCCGAAGCCAGCGTCAGACTTATCTGAGGTACGGGTTTGCTCTTGAAAAGTTAGGCTTGCGAAGAATTGACCCTGGGATCCGCCAAACCCGGAAGGAACACTAAGTGCAATTGCTGGTGCAGCTCTTTGGGTTTCGACTAATATGCTTTCAAAGTCTGGTTCAGGGACAGAAAGCTGTTCAATTAACTCTTCACGAGTGGGACGATCAACTTCATTTTGGGCGAGGTTGGCTGTGGGAGTTGCTTCAACATCCTCATTTCTACTGAAAGAGAGTTGGCTTGCGGAAGAAGAAGCTGATAATGACTGAGCCAGTTGCTTTGAGCTAGAAATTGAGCTGATTGTCGTATTGTTCGTGGAGAGTCCGAAATTACTCAAATGGTTAGCAGAGATTTGTTCTGGAGTCGCAGATTGAGCTCTATTTTCGTGCCAATTGATGGGAGAAGGATTTTCTGACTTTTGGTTCTTCAGACGTTGGTTAAGGGTCGTTAACTCAGCTTTACTGAAACCAGAAAAGAGATTTTTCAGGGTTTGGAGTTGAGTGGATGTTAATTGATAAGGAGCTGACTGTTTCTGCTGTAATTGTCTGAGTTGCTCCTTAATCATTTGCGTTTGTTTTTTGGCTGAAGAAGAAATATTAAATGTTGGCACTAACTCCAAAGCGCGGATAGTGTCTTGGAATTCCTCTCTTGTTAATAATCTTACAGAATAAATGTGTTTTGAATCAATTTTCTCTAATTGCGGTAATGGAATGGACTCGCTAGCAGCTTGGGAAGTTTGGGAAGCGCTTGCTGTCCAAATCAAGTCTCTAGCTTCTGCAACCGAGTTTCCACTTGATAGCAACCCAACAATCACACCTCTAAGCAATGCCAATCCTAAGCGATGGCTAATAAAAAATTGACTAAGTGACATTATATTGAAGCTAAGTAATTAATATTGATAACTCAATGTAATCTACTCGATTCACAACGAATCTGCAACAGAGAAAACCACGAAAATGGTACTTGGTTTCTTAGAAAATTGTTAGAAAGTTATGAATTTGTGATGACAAGGGTAGGAAAGCTTGTTCTTTGACAATGGATAGACAATCAAAGATTTGCTGGGCTCATTCCGGATTTTGTTCAGTCGTTGATTCAGAAAAATTACCAGAAATAAGTTAAATTTTCAGCTCAATTATAATGACTCAAGTTATTTTAAGATTGTTATTTCGATCATTAATTTAGTCTGAATGTTTTGGGAATAGCCTCTCAAAAAGGGTGCCTCGTTGTCACAATTCAGCGTTCTAGCTCAATAAATAGTTATATCCTAAAGTGAGTAAGAAGATTAACTGAGCTGAAGTTGCAAACAGGTAAATAATGATGCGGGGCTTAAAGACTGATAATAGTAAGCCAACACTTTTGAGATCGATCATAGGACCGAAAACTAGAAACGCCAGTAAAGAACTGGTAGTGAATGTGGCGGAAAAAGAAAGGGCAAAAAAGGCATCAACCGTTGAACAAATAGAAATTAAAGCACCTAAGGTCATCATCACAATAATCGAAGTGATCGGACTTTGTCCTAAGCCTAAAATTAGCTCCCGAGGGGTAAATACTTGAATCCCTGCCGCGATCGCGCTCCCTAAAATTAAGATTCCCCCTAACTCTCGTAATTCTTGGGTTAAGTTATTGAGGAAAGCTTGCCAACGGAAACCGGTTAACCCTTGCTTCGGTGTGTCTACAGTGGAAACCATTTCTAAGGAAATGGGTTGACCATTGGCATTGAGTAAAAAAGTACCAGACTGCAGTAGAGGGGATTGTTGCTTTCGCGACTGACTCGAGCGCTTAACTTTTTTGCGGGAATACTGGAGTTGCCTGGCTAAGGTGGGTTGTAAAAGCACTTTGACATCTTTCTGGACACTGAAAAGACAACTAATAATCACAGCGACGATTAAAGAAAACAAAACCCTTAGACCAACAATTTCTGGTTGATCGCGAAAAGCAATCCAAGTTGACCAAATCACAATCGGATTAATGGTGGGCGCAGCTAATAAAAATCCAATCGCAACAGAAATCGGTACTCGCTCTAAGAGTAAACGTCTGGCAACGGGGACGTTTCCACATTCACAAACGGGAAAAAGAAATCCCACTAAGCTTCCCATTAACGCCCCTAAAATTGGATTTTTGGGCAGAACATGAATCAGTTTAGCTTCATCAATAAAGAGGAGTAAAAGACTAGATAGAATTACCCCCATTAATAAAAAAGGAAAGGCTTCAACAATTAAGCTCAGAAAAAGAGTTACACTATTGCCTAACTGATTCATGACGATTTTGCTCTCTCTGGTTTCGTAGGATTTTGACTAAACCGTTTTTTAATCGGTTGTGCTGGGTTCCCGGCATAAATTGTCATGGGTGCAAGGGATTTTCCGGTAACACTCCCTAATCCCAACACTGCTCCCCGACCAACCGTGACATTTGGTCCAATTATTGCGCCAGCAGCGATCCAACTCCCTTCTTCAAGGGTAATGGCAGCAGTAATTAACGCAAAATTAGGGTCATTCCAGTCATGATTACCGGTACACAAATAGACGCCTTGAGACACGCAAACATGATTTTCAATGATAATCGGAGCAATATTATCTAACCAAGCTTTTTCCCCCAACCAAACATAGTTGCCAAGGGTGAGTCGCCAAGGAAATTTAACCCGAACACCGGGCTTAATCCGAACCTGGGAACCAACTTTTGCACCAAATGCGATTAATAAATATACTTTAAAAGCAGAAAATGGAATCCAGTAACTTTCGAGCAACGGACATCCGAGAAAATACCATAGCAGTTGTTTCCAATAGGGAGCACCAGGCGTATAGGAACCAGTCGTATAGTGATTCAGTTGCATGATCGTTTCATTTTGCGGTAGTTATCCCATCTCAACTGTTCATCTTGTACCGTTAATCTCGATCTAACTTAGGTTGGTCATGATTGGTATTTGACTTTAAATGATAAAGCAGTTGGTTAGAAGTAACTTGATTCAATTTTTGTGATGGGCACTACACTGTTTCCTAACTGACTTCCTTGCTGCTCCAAAGTTCCTCAAACCGAATCAGATTTGTCATCTCTTTCCAACTCATTCGGCAATTTTCCTCAGTCAGAAGCAGGGTAAGAGCATCTCAATTAGGCTTGAAAAAAGGCTTTGAGAACCGTCATCACTTAGTCTGTTCATCTAATTGATTCAGGAATTTCACTTTATGTTTGGACGGCTGCCCGTTTCTTTGCTTCTGTCCTCTTTACTTGCAAAACCTTTGACACCGTTAAAGCAGTCGAATACACTCGTAATGTTTTCGCAACAACTGAATTAGAATATCAATCTTTTTAACTTAATTTTGCAAGAGTCTGGAAACAGGATTTATTAAAAAGTATCGCTTTTTGATTGCTTTCAGTAGCTGCCCAAATGAGAATACAATAATTGGCGACTTAAGCAAAAGACGATCAGTTCAATCGACGGAGCGTTAGGGATTAGTGGTAAAGTGCTAAAGATGAAAAAGTCAAAACTTTACACGGAGGACATTATGGCAGATCCAGATCTCTCGAAAGTGATGAAGCAAGAAGTGGGCAAAGCAGCAGCCGATCGCGTTCAATCCAATTCTATTGTCGGCTTAGGAACTGGTTCCACTACAGCCTATGCGATTCAGTATATTGGGGAACGGTTGCAAAAGGGAGAACTGAAAAATATTCAAGGCATTCCCACCTCTTTTCAGGCGGAAGTGTTATCAAAACAGTATGGTATTCCTTTAACTAATTTGGATGCGGTGGATCATATTGATATTGCTATTGATGGGGCTGATGAAGTCGATCCCAACAAGAATTTAATTAAAGGGGGCGGTGCAGCCCATACCCGCGAGAAGGTGGTTGATGCGCTAGCGGATCAGTTTATTGTGGTCGTTGATAGCGGGAAGTTGGTCGATAAACTGGGTTCGACCTTCCTTTTACCAGTAGAAGTGATTCCCATGGCAGTGACGCCAGTAATGCGAAAACTAACCCAGTTGGGAGGAAAGCCCGAGTTACGAATGGGGGTGAAAAAAGCGGGTCCGGTCGTAACCGATCAAGGGAATTTAGTCATTGATGTTAAATTTGAAGAAATTCCAAATCCGGGAGAATTAGAGAGAGAAATTAATAATATTCCTGGCGTATTAGAAAATGGTTTATTTGTTGGGGTTGCAGATATTATTTTAGTTGGAGAAATTAAAGGAAATGAAGCCAGCGTTCGTGAATTTTAAGCTCAATTATTTACTTGAAATCACACTGTAAAAAAGTCATCATCATCTTGATTCAACTCTTTAGAATATCGTGCAATTTTTAATTATATATGGTAGGAGATCAAACTCTCCTACTTACTTTCCTTGCAACTGCCATCATAATTAATAGCATAAAAAGAAAGTTGCTAAACCTCACTTTTGCTCAAAAACATTAATTTAAAGCTTAATTTCAGTTCACTAACTTGAGAGAATAAACTGTATAAATATTATCCCTAAAAATGATTAGTGTAAAAATCATTTGATCTACTAACATTCATGAAACTTAAGAGTGAAGCGGTTGCGTTTGACGTAAACTAAGGGTAGAGAGGTAAAGGGAGGGAGCGCAACAGGATCCTAACTCCCAACAAAGCCAATGACCCTGCCCATCATTTTCTTGGGTATCGTCGCTAACCCCTCAACCCGGTTTGTGTGGCCAGTCAAAAATCGTTGCGGGCATTGGAGTCAGTGAAAAACCCGGAAGCTTTGGACAGAGACTGTTATGGCATTGAATCGATCATGTACCTCTTTGATTTAGATCAGATAACACGTACCGATAGCAGAGCCAAATTTTAGATTATGTCACCTACAATTATTGAATCAGTCTTACAAGAGAAGCGCTTGTTTCCGCCTCCGGAAGAATTATCTCGCCATGCTCATGTCAACAGTTTAGAAGCCTACCAAAAACTTTATGAACAAGCTAAAGCTGACCCCCAGAAATTTTGGGGAGAATTGGCTGCACAAGAACTAGATTGGTTTCAGACTTGGGACAAAGTCCTTGATTGGCAACCCCCCTTTGCCCAGTGGTTTGTCAATGGCAAAATCAATATCACCTACAACTGCTTAGACCGCCATCTCACCACATTGCGCAAAAATAAAACCGCATTAATTTGGGAAGGAGAACCCGGAGATGCCCGGACATTAACCTATGCCCAACTCCATCGCGAGGTTTGCCAAATGGCAAATGTGATGAAACAGTTGGGTGTTAAAAAAGGCGATAAAGTGGGGATTTATCTGCCCATGATCCCCGAAGCCGCCATTGCGATGTTGGCGTGTGCCCGCATTGGCGCCCCCCATACGGTTGTGTTTGGGGGGTTTAGTGCCGATGCCTTGCGCAATCGCTTGGTCGATGCCAAAGCAAAACTCGTGATTACCGCTGATGGCGGGTTTCGGAAGGACAAAATTGTTGCCCTCAAGCCGGAAGTCGATCAAGCCTTAGCCAATAATGGGGCGCCCAGTGTCGAAAAGGTACTGGTTGTCCAGCGGACCAAAGCCGACATTCACATGGAACCCGGACGAGACCATTGGTGGCACGACCTGCAACCCCAGGCGTCTACTGAGTGTCCCCCAGAAGTGATGGACAGCGAAGATATGCTCTTCATTCTCTACACGTCTGGAACAACCGGGAAACCGAAAGGCGTGGTACATACCACCGGCGGCTATAATCTCTACACCCATGTTACGTTTAAGTGGGCTTTTGATTTACAAGAGACTGATGTTCATTGGTGTACCGCCGATGTCGGTTGGATTACTGGACACAGCTATATTGTTTATGGTCCCTTATCTAACGGGGCAACCACTTTGATGTATGAAGGGACAACCCGCCCCTCTAAACCCGATGCCATTTGGGAAATCGTTGAAAAATATGGCGTCACGATTTTCTATACCGCTCCCACCGCAATTCGGGCTTTAATGAAAATGGGAGATCGGTATCCAAAAGGACGGGATTTATCGTCGCTGCGCATTCTAGGGACAGTGGGCGAACCCATCAACCCGGAGGCTTGGATGTGGTACCACAAAGTGATTGGCGGTGAACGTTGTCCGATTGTTGATACCTGGTGGCAAACGGAAACCGGCGGCTGTATGCTGACGCCTTTACCAGGGGCAACTCCGACCAAACCCGGCTCAACGACTTTCCCCTTCCCCGGAATCATCGCGGATGTGGTGGATGCCCAAGGCAATTCCGTTGGCGATAATCAAGGGGGTTATTTAGTTATTAAGTCCCCTTGGCCCAGTATGATCCGGACGGTGTACGGCAATGATGATCGGTATCGTCGGACCTATTGGGAACAGATCCCCCCAAAAGATGAGCAATACTTCTATTTTTCTGGGGATGGTGCCCGTCGCGACCCAGACGGTTATTTCTGGGTAATGGGTCGGGTTGATGATGTCCTCAATGTTTCGGGACATCGCCTGGGGACCATGGAGATTGAGTCCGCTTTAGTGTCTCACCCGGCAGTCGCCGAAGCAGCAGTAGTGGGCAGACCCGATAAGGTGAAAGGAGAAGAAGTCTTTGCTTTTGTCATCCTAGAAGGAGATTATCAAGCCAATAATCAGTTAAAGGCGGAGTTAAGACAACATGTAGTGAAAGAAATTGGCGCGATCGCGCGTCCGGGAGAAATTCAGTTCACTGATGCCCTGCCAAAAACCCGTTCCGGTAAAATTATCCGTCGCTTTTTACGTAATTTGGCAGCAGGGGAAGAAGTAGCTGGTGATACTTCAACGCTAGAAGATCGCAGTGTTTTAGAACAGTTACGCCAAGAAACATAATCAATCGGGAGGACATAAAAAAAGGATTAAAAGCGATATTTAGAGAGTCAAGCGAACTTTCTCTGACCCATCACTGGTTGATCGGTAACCCAAGCAGAAAGTTTCGCTTTTTTTATTAATATCATTAGGGAATTCGTCATCAGGCTTTAACTTAACTTTAGCTTTTTAAAGCTCTGAAAAAATAGTTGTGTGGTACCTTAATTACTAATCAGGGTTCAACCGTTCAAATTTAGGAACGCCTCGTCATGACAAGTTCTCTCTATATCAGTACGACCGAAGCCGGGAGTGGAAAAGCTCTGATTTCTTTGGGAATTATCGAACTCATTCTCAGAAAAACCAATAAGGTCGCTTTTTTTCGACCGGTCATTAGAAAAGAGCCTCTAGGCAAGCAAGATGAAGATATTAGTTTAATTCTGACTTATTTTAATCTTAATCAAGCCTATGAGCAATCTTTTGGCTTATATGTCGAAGAAGTGCAAGCCCTAATGAATCGGAGTAACTATAACGAGGTCTTAGACAGAATTATTGTCAAATATAAAAAATTACAGCAAGATTATGACTTTATTTTATGTGAAAGTTCTGACTATTTAGGACAAGTTTCTGCTTTTGAATTTAATTTGAATACAGAAATTGCTAAAAATTTAGGTTGTCCGATTCTGATTTTAGGAAATGCTGATCGCAGAAGTGTGGAAGAGGCAGTTGCTCCGGTTAAAATGTCTCTTGAATCGTATCTAGCTCGGGACTGTCAAGTCGCTGGCATCGTTTTTAATAAAGCCAGTCCGGAACTCTCGGTACAACTCCCAATTGCGTTAGAGAATCAATTTGAGAATACGAATTATTTAATTTCTGTTATTCCTTATGATCCCAGGCTCAGTAGTCCAAGAGTGAAAGAAATTGCCCAACAGCTGCAAGCGAAAGTGCTTTATGGACACAATCGGCTCGATAATTTGGTCCTCGACTATGTGATTGCGGCGATGAGGTTAGAACATGCCATTACTTGGCTCAAAGAAGATTGTTTAATTATTACGCCCGGCGATCGCAGCGATATTATTGTCGGTTTGCTCCAAGCCCATCAATCTGTCAACTATCCCCATTTATCAGGCATTTTACTCTCAGGGGACTTGCAACCCGATCCCTCAATTCGAGTACTCATTGACGGTCTTTACGACCCGATACCAATTCTCTCTGTCCCCACAAATACTTACGAAACCTCTGAGCAAGTCAAACAAGTTCATACCTCCTTAGTCAGTAACGATGATGTTACCCCTTCTGTGAAAGTGGATCGGGAAAAAATTGCTTTGAGTATTCATTTATTTGATGATTATGTTGATTTGAGCCGCTTAGAAGAGCAAATTAATACGATTAAAATCAAGGGGATTACCCCCAAGATGTTTACTTACAATCTATTACAAGAAGCGAAGTCCCAAAAACAGCAGATTGTTTTGCCCGAAGGGGAAGAGATTAGAATTCTCAAAGCAGCAGCGTTTCTCATCAGTCGAGATATTGTCAATTTGACGCTTTTAGGAAAACTGGAAAAAATTGAGCAACTTATTAATCAAAATCGCATCTCCTTAGACACCCGTCAGGTTAAGATTATCGATCCGGCGACAGCTGAACAATTTGAATCTTATGCGGAAGAGTTTTATCAATTGAGAAAGCAAAAGGGAATCACCCCAGAACTGGCTCGTGAATATTTACTCGATGTCTCTTACTTTGGCACGATGATGGTCTATGCCGGGGAAGCAGATGGCATGGTATCTGGTGCCGTTCATACAACTCAGCATACTCTAAGACCGGCGTTGCAACTCATTAAAACCAAGCCCGGTTGTGAGCTGGTCTCTTCTGTCTTTTTTATGTGTTTAGAAGATCGGGTGCTAGTCTACGGTGATTGTGCCATTAATCCCAATCCCGATGCAGAACAGTTAGCAGAAATTGCCATTGCTTCGGCAGATACCGCCACTGCCTTTGGCATTGAACCGAAAGTCGCTCTCTTGTCTTATTCTTCCGGGACTTCCGGTAAAGGAGAACAAGTGGAAAAAGTCAGAACCGCAACCGCGATCGCGCGCCAACGACGCCCGGAGTTAAAATTAGAAGGACCGATTCAGTATGATGCAGCGGTGGACTTTACCGTCGGTTCTCAGAAAATTCCGAACTCGGAGGTGGCAGGACAAGCATCAGTTCTTATCTTCCCTGACTTAAACACCGGAAACAATACCTACAAAGCCGTGCAAAGAGAAACCGGTGCCCTCGCGATCGGTCCCATTGTTCAAGGTTTAGCCAAACCGGTCAACGATCTCTCTCGGGGCTGCACTGTCGATGACATTATTAATACGGTAGCGATTACGATTATTCAAAGTCAGGCTCAAAAGAACCTTTCAATCTAAGATCGTACCTGCTTTTTCTTTAAGTTAAGGCATTTCTTAGAGCCGCCCTTCTAAACAACAGCCTATATATAGGACAATGAAATTATAGCAGCAGGTATGTTTTCACTCGAAACGAGAGATGAAATCATCAATGGGAATAGCAGCCATAGTAAGAACCTTTACGCTACCCCGTGACGACAACTCAGCTGCCACTCGTGCCATCGTTTCGTTGTCAGCTCCCTCAACAATATTGACGAAATCATAAGGACCTAACAGGGCGTATTGAGAAACAACTTTTACCCCATGAGCTTCTAATTCTTTGTTGACCTCTTTGATGCGACCTGGTTTTTTTTTGATTGTCTCAGCTCCAGAATCAGTCAGGTTACTTAAAATGATGTATGTAGCCATGACCAAACCTCCTTGCTCAGCTGCTACTAAAGTGGATCATTTCTCCTCCTATCTTTAATTTAAAACACAATCTACAGTTGAGGTAAGGTGAGTTTCACAATTATTTGCTTTCTGAGGATGCTTTTAACATACAACTTGGCAAAATAGGCATAAGTTTAAAGGAAGTGGAAAAAGTCACTCCTCAACTCATGCAGATGTATCGACTCAAATTTATTGATCAATCAAGCAAGGGGGAATCCTTCGCACTGGCGATCCGGTTTGGGTGAAAGCCAGGACGGATTAAGATCGTGAACGGGTTGAGTTACGAGTTCCTAAATAGGGCAGTGGTACACAAATCCTCAATACTCCTTAAGTTCGGATCGCCAGCTAAGTAACTAATGCCGCGATGTAAATGCAAGCGAAACTGCTGAGCAAGAGTTTCTGCATCAGTACCCAGTTCATCTTGATAACAGCGTTGTTTAAGCGCAAGAATCAATAAATCAGACATTTCCCCTCCGAAGATCCGCCAGGTGAGTTCTAAGTTGCTGTCGGATGGAATGGGAACCGGTGAAGGCTTCGTGGGTTCAGCGAGGGAACGGCAAAAGCCCCATCGGCAGAGAATGTTCCATTGTTCGATTTTAGTTTGGCGTTTCAGTTTAATCAGTTGATCCCGTCCGGTTTTGGAGAGGCGGATCCGTTCGAGAGGGGGTTCCATATGGTTTAGTGATCGTTTACCAGTTACTAACAGCGGGGGAAGGGGAGACCAGGAGAGCGGGGGAAGGTGATAAGAACAAATCAAACTTTAATTCTCGGTGATCCATTGTTGCAGTGTCGTGACAACATCAGGAATGGGAATTTCCTCGGCAGATTGATCGGCCCGTTTCACCACTTCCACTTTCCCGTCTTTCAGGGAGCGTCCGGTGACAATGCGGTAGGGAATGCCAATTAAGTCCGCATCTTTAAATTTAACGCCGGCTCGTTCATCCCGATCATCGAGTAAAACTTCGATGCCGACCTTTGATAAGTCTTGATAAAGGGTTGCTGCAATTTCAGATTGTTGGGTGTCGGTAATATTGGGAACAGTAATGATCACTTGATAGGGCGCGATCCCGACGGGCCAAATAATACCATTTTTATCGTAGGATTGTTCCACCGCTGCTTGTGCTAGTCGAGAAACACCAATCCCGTAACAGCCCATGTAAAGGGGGTTTTCTTCCCCTTGTTCGTTGGTATAAGTCGCCCCCATGGCTTCGGAATATTTGGTTCCCAGTTGGAAAATATGTCCCACTTCAATTCCCCGGGCACTGTGTAGCAGTTGGCTGGGATCATGCACGGCGCGATCGCGCACTTGCGCTTCTCGCACATCCACCACGGTTTCCGGTCGGGTAAAGTGTTCTCCCCAGTTAGCACCGACAACGTGATAGCCGGTTTCGTTGGACCCGGTGACAAAGTTTTCCAGGTTCACGGCGGTTTGATCAATTAAGCGTAAAAATTTCGGCTCGACTTTCTCACCCCCTTGAATATAATCATCACTCAGATCTGGGGCAATATAGCCTAAAGGTAACGGTCGCGTTGCCCATTTTTTCTGGGCTTCTGCATCGGGAACATTCAAGGCAATCAACGCTTGTGCCCCATAATTCGGGGCTAAACTGGCGAGGAAGTTATTCAGTTTCACATCATTGACATCTTGATCCCCACGAATACTTACTAAAACCAGCACTTGTTTCTCGTTATCATAAACCGCTTCGTAGAGAACATTTTTAATCACAGTCGTGGGAGAACAATCTAAAAACTGGCAAAGAGCGGCAATGGTAGCGGTATTGGGGGTATCTCGTTTTTCATAGGTGGTAAACGGAGAGGTTTCTGCTTCTGGCGGCAGGGAAACCGCTTTTTCTGAGTTCGCCGCATATTTCCCATCTTCGGTATAAAGGACTTCATCTTCACCGGCATCCGCAAGCACCATAAATTCTTGAGAAGCCGAACCGCCAATCGCTCCTGAGTCGGCTTCGACGGCAGTAAAACTTAAGCCACAGCGCCGGAGAATATTGGCATAGGCTTTGCCCATGAGATTATAGGTTTCTTTTAAACTATCAGGATCAGCATTGAAGGAATAGGCATCTTTCATAATGAACTCGCGACCGCGCATCAGTCCAAAACGGGGGCGAATTTCATCTCGGAATTTCGTTTGAATTTGATATAAATTTTGCGGTAGTTGGCGATAAGACCGGATACTGTCGCGCGCGATCGCGGTAATCACTTCCTCGTGAGTCGGACCCAGTCCCAGTTGTCGCTCTTGCCGGTCAATGAGCGCAAACATAATGCCTTCTGCTTTGGTGTAAGTTTCCCAACGCCCCGATTCTTTCCATAATTCTGAGGGTTGGAGTTGGGGGAGTAAACATTCTTGCGCTCCGGTGGCATTCATTTCCTCACGGACAATTTGAGACACTTTGTTCAGCACGCGCCACATTAAGGGAAGGTACGCATAGAGCCCACTCCCAATGCGACGAATATAACCCGCTCGGAGCAGCAATTGATGGCTCGGAATTTCAGCTTCTGCCGGGGTTTCCCTTAGCGTCACTAAGAGCATCTGAGACATGCGCATGGTTGTTTTTCCTTAAATCGTTTCAGTTAATTGAATTTAGTTCACGCTTAAGCTACTCTATCGCGTTTATCCTCTGAAAATCCTTAATCCCTTCACCATAGCACTCCTCAACCGTGGCGCGATCGTTTTTTAAGACTTGCAATTTCGCTAAAATCTAAGTGATTCTTTGGAAAGCTGCCTAGTCATGAATCAACTTCTCATCTCAGCGGTACTTTTATTAGCGGGAATTTTATTTCCCGCTTCTGTTTTGGCTCAATTTATCAGCGATGAAAATAGTTGTCCGGCTCCTATTCTTTCACGGCTTGATCGTCATCAAATTCAGCCGAGCGAGACGGTAGAAAGTATTGCTCAACAATATAATTTATTACCGGAAGTACTAATTCGTCTCAACCCGAATCTGCAGCAAGACGATGTCCCTGTTGGTTCCGAAATTCTCATTCCGCCATTTAATGGGGTTCGCATTGAAGTTCCTGAGGGAACAACATGGCAAGATTTGGAAGCTGCCTATGGTGTTCGCGCTGATGTCTTATTTGAACTCAATGGTTGTACAGCCCAACCCCAAGTGGTTTTCTTGCCAGGTGTGGCGTGGCAAAGTCAAGATCCTGATGCCGTTTATACTTACACGGGGCTGAGTCATTATCCTTTATCACAGTCTGGGGAAGTTGCGCTCAGTTATGGCTGGTCTGAAAATACAGAACAATCAAGTTTACACAGTGGCGTTGATATCGTTGTCCCCGTTGGAACCTCTGTTTTGGCAGCAGAATCAGGCCAGGTGGCATTTGCTGGAGAACATCCCGTCTATGGGAATTTTATTATTATTAACCATGCAGGGGGGAAACAAACTCGCTACGGTCATCTGAAAACACTCGCCGTTCAACAAGAAGAAACCATTACCGCAGGACAAACCATTGGTAGCGTTGGAACAACCGGAACCCCCCATTCTCCCAATCCTCATCTTCACTTTGAAGTGCGTTATCAAACGCCACAAGGCTGGGTTGCCCAAGATCCAGAAATTCATTTAAACGCGATCGCGCAACAACAGGCGAAACTGCATCATCAGTTTCAAGGCTACCCTACAAAACCGAGAACTAATTTACCACAACTGCACAAATAATATACTTTTACAGAGACCCAACATTGGTTTGACAAGGTAAAGATTGAATGAATACAACAGCGACAGTAGCTTTAGGCAAAAATGGTCCGCAAGTGACGCCCCTTGGTGTTGGAACTTGGTCTTGGGGAGATCGTTTATTTTGGGATTATGGCAAAACCTACAACCAAACACAAGTAGAAGACGCCTTTCAAGCCTCTCTTGCGGCAGGAGTTACCCTATTTGATACAGCAGAAGTGTATGGTTTGGGGGAATCAGAACGGTTATTAGGCACGTTTGCCCGAGAACACAATGGCGCCGCCGCGATCGCGACCAAATATTTTCCCTTACCTTGGCGCGTATTCCGTCAATCGGTCAGCGATGCTTTGAGTGAAAGCCTACAACGCCTGCAAGTTGACAGCATTCCCTTATATCAAGTGCATACTCCTTTTACGTTCTTCATGACTCAGGAAACGCTTATGGAAGCTTTGGCAGAAGAAGTCAAGCAAGGGCGCATTGAAGCCGTTGGGGTGAGTAACTATTCCGCCAGCCAAATGCGGGAAGCCCATGAACAACTGCAAAAACGGGGGGTTCCCTTAGCGAGTAACCAAGTGCCTTATTCTCTGCTCAATCGTAAAATTGAAAGCAATGGGATTTGGCGGACTGCCCAAGAATTAGGCGTTACCCTTATTGCCTACAGTCCCCTTGCCCAAGGTTTACTTACCGGCAAATATACGGGTGAAGAACAACCCACTGGCGCTCGTCGCCTCGATCCCAAGTTTAAATCCTCTGCTATCAATAAAATTTCTCCAGTGATTGATTGCTTGCGACAATTAGCGGAGAAATATGAAAAAACCCCTGCCCAGGTCGCTTTAAATTGGCTCATCACTCAAGGAACAATTCCAATTCCCGGAGCAAAAAATCCTGAGCAAGCCCAACAGAATGCCGGTGCTTTGGGGTGGGAACTGAGTCCAGAAGATGTGCAGCAGTTGGATCGAGTAAGCCAGCCTTGGAAAAATTAAACCTGGAGTATTAGCAACAGAGGAGTTAAGCTAAAAAACGCTGTCATTCTCAGCTGTTTGCTTCTTGTTTGTTGTCTAAGTCCCGTTAAGAGCAATTTTCCTTGATCAGACTTAAGTTCAAACGTCTTGTTGGCACATGAAGCTAAAGCCCCCCCTTAACTAATCCAATTTTTAACCCGCGTCACCGCTTTCCAGTCCGGTTTTTTGGCCAAGCCATCGTCTAAATTTTTAATCACTTCCTCGCGCAGTTGTGAACTCATCCCAATCATTTCTTGGGCAGCATCGATTTGTTCCCGAACCCCAGATTTTCCAGCTTCTAGGAGCGCGATCGCGAGATTAATTCGGGCTTGTGGCGCTTGCTTATCGAGTTTAACGCTTTTTTGGGCCGCTTTCAAGGCGGAATTGGGTTTATCCGCAAGTAAATATAGCCAAGCCAGGCTACACCAAACCGCAGAATTTTTGGGGGCGCGATCGCGCAAATCGCGAAAATACTTAATTAAATCCTCAATCGGTTCTCCCCCTTGATACTTTTCTAACCCTTGCTCATATAACTCATTAATCGACTCGCTCATCCTTTACCCTGCTCCTGAATACAAAAGAGCAGACAATTCGCCTTGTCTGCCCAGATGATACTTTAGCAAAAAATGGATTTATACACCAAAAGACTTGCCACAACCGCAGGTTTGGGAGGCGTTGGGGTTAGTAAATTGGAAGCCACCGCCAATTAAAGCATTACTATAATCGAGTTGTAATCCGTAAATGTAGAGTAAACTCTTGGGGTCACAGATAATCTTAAAACCATCATAATCGAAGACCTCATCATCCTCTCGGACATTAGTGGGGTCTTCAAAGTCCATTAGATAGGACATTCCCGAACACCCGCCATTACGAACACCAACGCGCAAACATAGGTCTTTGCCTTGTTCTTCTCGTAATTTGGTTAAATGAGTGAGAGCCGTTTCTGAAAGTTGAATTCCTTGTTTTTGGGACTGAGTTGCTTGTGTCATATTCCCTAGATTCAGCAGCGTTTTTCTATTCTCTACTTTAACAAACCGGATCTTGTTTAAGTCTAATGGTTGACAAGAGTCACGAAAACATAAGTCACAATAGAAATGCAAACCAATATTAAGCAAGATGAATCTTATGGGTTTATTCGGTTTTGGAAAAAAACTCAGTCTTCCTAATCCTGAGGAAGCGTTATCCGGGCGAGACGAAGCAATGCCGATTACTAATCAACACTATGTTAATGGTCATCCCATTCAACCTCCT
>CAZAYV010000047.1:0-24554 GCA_964489465.1 uncultured Dactylococcopsis sp.
CAAGGAACATCGTAACCCAATGTGATTTTTGCATGTAAGATGAGGGGTTCTTTAACTGGTGAGGAGCACGAGGAGCGATAAGTCCCGCGCTATAACCGAAGGTTTAGCGACGGGACGGGGCCGTTCAAGGTGCGGAAATGAATTCCGCACACAGCCCCTCATCCATGGACTCCTCGTGTGAGTCGAAACCTTCGATTCTTTTTCCCTAATTCAACCAGTCACCTATTTTTGAAAATACCATTAAACTTCCCAAACTGGGGAAAGTTGTGTGCAACTTTCATCGACGGATTCCAGAAGGGTTCAAACTCAAACAGGTCAGAGTGGTGAGAAAAGCAGTCGGTTGGTTTGCTGTTCTCTCAATTTCTGCTGATGTGGATGTTCCACAAGTTGGCTTTTGGGGGAGAGCAGTGGGAGTGGATATTGGACTTCTTGAGTATTTAGCGACTTCCGATGGGTTTCGTTTACCCAGACCCAAGTTTTTCAAGGATCTCGAAAGCGAGCTGAAATTGCTGCAAAAGAGACTGTCCAGGAAAAAGAAAAGGTCGAAAAATTACGATCAAGCCAGAAAGAAAGTAGAAAAACTCCACAATCACATTGCCTTCAAGCGAAAGGATTTCCAGTACAAGCTTGCTCACAAAATCTGTGATCTGGGAGACTCCATATTCGTGGAGGATTTGGACTTCCGCATCAGTGCAAAAGGAATGTTCGGAAAGCAAATGCTTGACGGTGGGTTTGGACAGTTCCGATCCATTTTGGAGTGGGTCTGTTGGCAAAGAGGGAAATTCTTTGCCAAAGTAGACTCTAGAGGAACAAGCAAACAGTGCCCTAAATGTGAAAAAGAGTGGAGTAACGACCTTTCAATTCGCTGGCATGAATGCGAATGCGGCTACACCAACAATCGTGATGTAGCCGCAGCCGAAGTAATCAGAAATAGAGGTCTGACTCAAGCGCGGGTTTCCCGCGCATTGGAAAGCAGACCTGAAGGAATCAGTAAGTACGCAGGGACGACTGCGGAAAGGAAACAGCCTGCTGACAAGTCCGCGTCGCCTGGGGTTTCCCCAGGCGTTTATGCCGGACGCAGCGTACTGCCGGGTCAATTGATAGGTAAGTGCTACCCAGGAAAGCCCATTCGCGAGGATGTCACTCTGTTTACCGGCATCGTATCCCACTGCTTGATGAACCATGGCAGCCCATTCTAGCTTAAACTTCGTTTAAGTCCCGTTAATTAAAAGATAGGGATTGAAGTGGCTGGGAATGCAGAGTGTGTTAGGATACTCTCATTGGTAAAAATGGTTTCAACAGAGACCACCTGTTGAAGGAAACGGGGAAAGTTCGGTGCGAATCCGACGCTGTCCCGCAGCTGTAATGAAACATGATTTGTTTCTCAGTCAGAATGCCCGCCAATTTGAACAACTGCCAATAGTGCTCATTTTCATCTACGAGGTTTTAGATGATGATTAACTTACAATATCTTCTTTCCAGGGGAAGTCAGTTCAGATTAGGCTTCAGTGCGGAAGCAATCTGTTTTGACACTTACAAATTCTTACAATCTTTTATGGCGTTTATGGCGTTGCCAGTTCAGAAGCAACGACTGCTTTTAGCATTGTGCTTGTCTGAATCAGAAAAGTGGCATAGTGGTTATTGGAATCGCTTACCGTTCGATTTCCCAACTTAAGCGTCTACAAATTGTCCAAATTCAATAGAAACTATTAGTAGTAGTGAGTATAACTCATTGCTTTGCTGAATAGAAGTTTAAATGAGGAATTCTTCGCCTCATTTAACTTCACAACAGCACAGTGAAAGTAACTCTTGTCTTGCTCTGTATTGCAGTTCTGTTGCTAAATATTTTCATCTTTACCCACTCCGTAGCGATCGCGCTTTGGCAAAGACTCGACACTCCCTGTATTCACTCCAACTAAGGAGGAAACCTTTGAAAATTGCAAATCAAAGCTGGCAGTCCTATTTTTGCTGCTGGCAAAATCACTTAATTCATCAAAATCTTTTCCTGATTGGACATACTGCTTGGCAAGGGTATCTGGAAGCGGGTGCAGGCGTTGTGGTTTGTGATGTAGCTGAAACTATTTCCCCTGAAATAGATTGGAAAACTGATTCGGTTGCGTTCAATCTCAACTATATTCCTGCACGAGACGTAACCGCCTATTGCCAAATCATCGCGCTGCCAAAAGACGCAATGACTGTTTTAGAAAGCGCGATCGAAGAGTACAACCCCACTCAGGAAATCATTCTCTTACTCACGGGTAATGGTGAATTAGATGTGAACTGGCTACAAAACCTCAGGGTTGCCCCTGCTGCTTGTTATGAACAGGTGCAGCGACGTTGGGCAGAATTTCAACCACAAGCTAACAATTAACCCTATGGCAAACCCTGTCTGCAATCAAGACAAAACTGATCACACTCGACCACCGCGCCTGCGTTGGGAACTGGTTTTAGTTGTTGTCATCATTCATTTAGGCGCATTATTAGCCGTCTTTCCCAGTCACTTTAGTCTCTCTGCTGTGGGGGTGGCGATTGTCCTCCACTGCATAACCATTGGTTTGGGAATTTCTCTCGGCTATCATCGCCTGGCTTCCCATCGCAGCTTTAAAGTCCCTAAAGCACTAGTACTCTACCAAGGAAGTTATGACAGGTGGAAAAGCTCTGGAATGATTATCATGTCAATAGATTAGAAAGCAATTACCTGTCAAAATCAGTGTGGCGGAGTACTAGAATACTGTTTCATCTTCTGCGGGACGTTAGCCGGTCAAGGGGGTGTTAAAGGTTGGGTGGGGTATCATCGGATGCACCATCTCTACACGGACTCCCCCCTAGATCCTCATGATTCAACCCAAGGCTTTTGGTGGAGTCATATCAATTGGGTCTTACATGAAGTTCCGAGTCGGGGGAAATTGGCTCACTTTACCAAAGATATCGCCAACGATCCATTTTACGAGTTTTGTCATCAGTATTATCTGATCTTGCAGATTGCCCTTGCTGCCTTACTTTACGGGTTAGGGGGGATGCCATTTCTCATCTGGGGAACGTTTGTCCGCCTGTTCGTTGGCTTTCATACGACGTTTTTTGTCAATAGTGCCTGTCATCTGTTCGGCTATCGCAATTTTGATCTCAGCGATCATTCTACAAATTGTTGGTGGGTAGCACTCTTGAGTTTTGGTGAAGGATGGCATAACAACCATCATGCGGTTCAGTCGTCCGCTCAATTCTCGTGCAAGGCGTGGGAAATTGATTTGGTTTGGCAGATGATCCGAATTCTGGAATGGCTAGGGATCGCCAAAAATGTCCGTCGAATGGCAAGTTCAAAACAGTGACCGATCATTATCGGTCAATCGCATCACCTGCAAAGAAACATTACTTCAATTAAGGAGACTTCAATCATGAAGATTCAAACCCAAACTCTCGGTTATCCCCGCATTGGGAAAAAACGCGAGTTGAAAAAAGCATTAGAAGCTTATTGGAAAGGCGAATCAAATGCAGACACTATGCTTAATACTGCCCGTGAGGTGGAAACCAATAACTGGAAAGCGCAGTTAAAGGCTGGTATTGATCGCATTGGCGTGGGGAATGCCACTCTCTATGATCATGTCCTGGATTGGAGCGTGCGTCTGGGTTTAATTCCCAAGCGCTTCCGTAACTTATCCGGGCTCGATCGCTATTTTACGATGGCACGAGGGAAAGATGGACTTCCTGCTTTAGAAATGACCAAATGGTTTAATACTAATTATCACTATCTGGTGCCAGAAATTGAAGATGCCCCCCAAGAGGCGGACTTTAGCGACTTTCTCAACACGGTCAAACGGGCGCAAACGGTTGTCGGCGATCGCGCTGTACCGATTATTTTGGGACCGATTACCCTGCTGCGACTGAGTCGCCTCAATCTAGATTGGGGAGAAGCCGTTTCCCAGTTGCGCGATCGCTATGTCACCTTACTCAATGAACTGAAAAAACTTGAGGTCAGCGAAGTCCAACTTCATGAACCTGCCCTCGTTTTTGGCGATGCGATTAACTTCCGAGCGTCTTATCAGTCAGTTTACGCCACTCTCGCCGGTGTGGGCTTACCGATCAACTTAGTGACCTACTTTGACGATCTCGGACAAACCTATCCCTGGGTGATTGAGTTACCCGTTAACACCATTAGCCTTGACTTCACTCGTGGCAATAACCTTGATTTGTTACAACGTCACGGTTTCCCCGAACAAAAGCAACTGGGTGTGGGGATTGTTGACGCTCGTAATGTCTGGAAAGTTCGTCCTGATGAAACCCTTGCGACATTAGAGGCGATCCAAAATGTCACCTCAAACCTGACGATCCAGCCCTCAGCATCCCTACAATTTGTCCCTTACGATGCGAACCAAGAAACGAAACTGCCAGATCCGTTACGTAATGTCTTAAGTTTTGCGGAACAAAAGTTAGACGAAATTGTCATGCTGGCGCGTGCTGTGTCTGGTGAAACTGTTGAACCGCAGTTGTCAACCTGGAAAAGCCAGTGGGCTGCCTTTGCTGAATTCTCTCCGGTGAATCCTTCTGTGCAAGAACGCTTACGCAACCTGACAGCGAAAGATTTAGAGCGACCCTTACCTTACGAAAAACGCCGTGCCGCGCAACCCAACTTACCGCCTTTCCCGACGACCACAATTGGTTCTTTTCCCCAAACCTCGGAAGTGCGGAAACTGCGGGTACAACTCAAACGCGGTGAACTGAATCAAGCTGACTATCAACGCGCGATCTATGCTGAAATTGCCAAGTGCATTCAACTGCAAGAAGAAGCGGGATTAGATGTTTTAGTCCACGGGGAATTTGAACGCACTGACATGGTGGAATTCTTTGGACAACAATTGTCTGGCTTTGCCTTTACCACTCACGGCTGGGTGCAAAGCTATGGCAGTCGCTGTGTGCGTCCCCCAATCATTTATGGCGATGTGACTCGTCCGGAACCGATGACGGTCCGGGAATTTGAATATGCCCAATCCCTCACGTCCAAAATCGTGAAAGGAATGCTGACTGGACCGGTCACCATGCTCAATTGGTCATTCCCCCGTACCGACATTTCTCGTAGCGATCAAGCGATGCAAATTGCCCTTGCCTTACGGGATGAAGTGGCAGATCTGCAAGCAGCCGGTGCAAAGATGATTCAGATGGATGAACCCGCCCTGCGGGAAGGCTTACCCCTCAAACCCGAACGCTGGAACAGTTATCTCTCTTGGGCGGTGGATGCTTTCCGTTTAGCCACCAGCATTGCCAAACCAGAAACTCAAATTCACACGCATATGTGTTACTCCGAATTTGGCGATATTATCCACCATATCGAACGGTTGGATGCGGATGTGCTTTCCATTGAAAACAGTCGCAGTAATAACGAAACCCTGTTTGAAATTACGGGCGCTGGCTACAAGCACGAAGTTGGAAATGGTATTTATGATGTCCACAGTCCCAGTGTTCCCACGGTTGAACAGTTAGTGGAACAGCTACGCACTGGGGTTAAAAACTTACCGGTTGAACAAATTTGGGTCAATCCGGATTGTGGCTTGAAAACTCGCGGTTGGGAAGAAGTCATTCCATCTCTGAAAAATATGGTGAAGGCAGCCCAAACCTTGCGCCAAGAAATTGAATCAAAAGCCAAATCTTCTTAATGCTTTGATGCTTATCTTTGCTGATCATCTAATCTTCTGAATCTTGATGACAAGTGGCATCTCATTAATTCCTGATGTCGCTTGTCTTCTTTGTGTGTCTTTCGTGATCAGTAAGAGATCAGTCTTTCCCAATGACTAATAACTAATGACCAATGACTACAGATCAACAACAAGATTTAATTGCTAAAAATTTAATAATCATCGGCTATAATGCATGGGCTGGATACCTCAGCAGTGATCGCGGTGCGCTGATTTGTAGCACCGATAATCCTGCCGTTAGTATGACTGGAGAAACGTTTAAATGTCATTATGTCGCTCGCTCTCATCTCGGTGCTTTTCTCAATGCTTGGCTCGGTGTTGCTGATACCACTATACGGCAACGTCACTTGACAAACAATCATATCTTAGAAGCAGTGGATATTTATAATCCGAAAACAGAAATTATCTTGCTACTGGAATCAGGGTCTCAAGTAACCTTCTTCTATTTGAAAAATTTACCAGTTGAGCCACCGGAGTGTTACCAAACCATTTGCCGAGAAGGGACAGAATTTCCGAAAAATGGAGTCGGTTCTCTCTTCTAATTCAGGGTTACTGGTGCTTTTCGCGATCGCGCAATTTAAACTAGGAATCACTCAGGGCGAAGCCATAGTGCTGAGGAAAACCTCACCCAACCCAACATCAGTCAAGCTTAGCGCGCTCGTCCTTTAGTCTCTGGTTACCCTTCCCCAGTTTCTAAGGTTTTGCTAGCAGATTTAACAACGTAAATGCCAGTTAAAACCAGTAAAAAAGCAACCCAATTGGTGAGGGAAAGTTGTTCAGAAAAGATAAAGAATGCAAAAATGGCGGTAAAAAATGGCTCGAGAAGCATAAAAACGGCAATGAAAGAGGAGGAAAACTGCTTGAGACTACGAGCCAGTAATCCTTGCCCCAAAATTTGAGAAATCAAGACGATACAAGCAATCCAGACCCAGCCCATTGTGGCAGACGGAAAAAGTTGGTCTCCTGCGAGTAACAAAGCGGGGGTTAAAAGAATAGCAGGGACGCCTGTCATCCCAACCATAATGGTTGAAGTGTCAAACTTTTTCGCTAACCGTTCGGTGAAGAGATATTGACCCGCATAGAAGCCAGCAGAGAGTAAGGCGGCTAAATCCCCGATGAGGCTACTGGCAGAAAGATGTAAATCTTGCATGCCAATGACAAAGGTTCCTCCAATCGCGATCGCTAAACCAAGGATATATCGTTTGTTGAATTGCTGTTGCAGAAACAGCCACGCTCCTAAAACTGTGAAAATCGGGGTTAGGTTGTGTAACAGGTTAGAGTTAGCAACAGAGGTTTGAGTGAGTGACCATGCCCAAAAGATTGAGCAAAGGACAAAAGATACCCCTAAACCGATAAATTTTGCGATATCAGCAATTGTATAGTCATAATTGTTAGCATTGACGTTCTCTTCAGTCGTGCGTGATCGCTGTAGAGACATCACAATCATTTGCCACGAACACAGCGCGATCGTACTGAAAAGACATCGATTGAAAACTGTGGCACCTGCTCCGATGTAGTCTTGACTGAGACGAGTGAAGATGGCTGAAAAGGAAAGTGCTGAGATAGCAATGATGAGGAAAACAACTGGCCAAATATTAGTGTTTCTGGTCTCTTCTTCCTCAGGCTCCAGCCCATTGACTTGTCGATACCGCCATTCAGTTGTAACTTGATTACTTAAGTTTGTTGCTTCCGTAATCTGACGATGAATGTCTTCTAAAAGCTTTTGGCTTGGCTCTTGATTTACCCCGTGGGGATTCAAACCTGTTTGGTTGATCACTTTTCTTCTTACCTTACTTTGACAAGTGATTTAATTTTTCCTGAAAACTGTATTAATAGTAACAGAAAAATTAGGATAAAAAATGATAATTCATCGAACACTGACTTTTGATCAAAATATCTTAAAATAATGCAATTTTTACATATAAATGATCGCTGCTTTTAAGGATCACCTTGTGTTGCTGAAGGTAAGCACTTTAATTTGAAGCTTAAAGAAAGTCTTTTTTGTTCAAATTGCTCGGCTATTTGTTCTCGATATTCCTGTTAATAATAATCAGTAGATTTGTCATCTCAGTTCAAGTTGCTATGACTCGTCTCATGTTGAAACGATTAGCCGGCTCAAGAGCTTAGCTTGATGTTTATTTTAGGAACAATTTCTAATGATTTTAAACTGAAGTCATCCCTACTCCCGACTTCAAGTCGGGAACAGGGGTCACGAGCGGACTTCTTTGCGCGGAACCTGCGTCCGCGCAAAGAAGTCCGTCCGGAATTCAATTCCGGCGACGACAAGGAGCGGTATCGTCGCGCGTTCTCTTGCCTGCGGATGACCGTTGGTCAATATTTGGGGAGCATCAGGAATTTCCTTTTCCCTTCAATTGATTTATTCCTGAGCCATCCCTGATAATGGTAAGCCAAGGAATAGGAATGCAATTAACGAAACTATGCCGGAGTCTTCAGGAAAAGCGAGCCCCGCTTATATGAAAAATGCTGATTATACGAAGCTTGATCGCGCGCAATTGACCCCGATGATGCAGCACTATATTGAAGTGAAAGAGCAATATCCCAATGCGTTGCTGTTATATCGGGTGGGCGATTTCTTTGAATGCTTTTTTCAAGATGCGGTGACGGTAGCACAATTGCTAGAACTAGTTTTAACCAGTAAAGAAGGGGGGAAAGAAATTGGTCGGGTTCCGATGACGGGGGTTCCTCATCATGCCTTAGATCGTTATACCGCACTGTTAGTGGAAAAAGGGTACGCGATCGCGGTGTGTGACCAAGTGGAAGATGCAGCCGAAGCCGCTGCCCAAAAACGGATGGTGGAACGGAAAATTACCAAACTCCTCACGCCGGGAACGTTGACAGAAGAGGGAATGCTGCACGCGCGACGCAATAATTTTCTGGCTGCATTAGTCCTTGCCGGAGAACATTGGGGCTTAGCCTATACCGATATTTCCACAGGGGAATTTTACACCACCCAATCCCAAAACTTAGAAACCTTAACCTTAGAACTCCTCCGGTTGCATCCTTCTGAAATTCTTCTCCCCACCAATGCCCCAGATATTGGTAGTATGTTACGCCCTGGAGAAAAATCTGATCAAGTGCCAGAGTTTCTTCCAGATCAGTTCTGCTATACCCTACGTCCCCAAAGCCAATTTCGCACAGGAGAGGCAAGAAATCAGCTTTTAGAATACTTCCGCGTGCGTTCCCTCGAAGGCATGGGGTGTGACAATCTGCCGTTAGGGGTTCGCGCAGCCGGCGGACTGCTGTTTTATATTGAAGAAACCCAAAAAGCCCATCAAGTCCCGCTACAAACCCTCAAAACCTATACCCTCACTGATTACTTAATTCTCGACCAACAAACCCGCCGTAACTTAGAAATTGTGCAAACGGTCCGGGATGGCACCTACCACGGTTCTTTACTTTGGGCGCTCGATCGCACTTGTACCGCCATGGGGGGACGTGCCCTCCGACGCTGGTTATTGCAACCGCTACTCAATCTAAAAGGCATTACTGCCCGCCAAGATACGATCGCGGAACTGATCAAACAAACCAGTCTTCGCAACGACTTGCGCCAACTCCTGCGACAAATTTATGACTTAGAACGTCTCAGTGGACGTGCTGGCGCAGGAACCGCCAATGCCAGAGATTTAAGAGGATTAGCAGAATCTCTCGTTCGCCTCACGGAACTGGCTACTTTAGCGCAGCAGGGAGAATCGCCATTTTTACGGGCTTTGCAAGCCGTTCCTCCTGACTTACAAGCCCTTGGGGAAAAAATCCTAGCCTCTCTTGTGGAATCTCCCCCGCAACACCTCACAGAAGGAGGCTTAATTCGTCCGGGTGTGGATGAACAATTGGATCAAATGCAGGCAACGTTTGCTGAGGATAAACAGTGGCTTGCCCATTTAGAAACCAGCGAACGAGAACGGACGGGAATTGCCAAGTTGAAAGTCGGCTATAATAAAACCTTTGGCTATTATCTCAGCATTCCTCGGAGCAAGGTGGATCTTGCCCCGGAAAACTATACCCGCAAGCAAACCTTAACCAACGAAGAACGGTATATCACCTCGGAACTCAAAGAACGGGAAACGCGCATTCTTACAGCAAAAGATGACTTGAACCGCCTCGAATACGAAATTTTTGCTGATTTACGAGCAGAAGTGGGAGAACAGGCCCAGCAAATCCGCGATATTTCCAGGGCTGTTGCCGCGATCGATGTTTTAGCAGGGTTGGCTGACCTAGCCGTTTATATGGACTATTGTCGTCCTGAAATGGTGGAAGGACGCTGTTTAAGCATTCGCGAAGGCAGACATCCAGTTGTGGAAAAAATGCTCCCCACAGGCTTTTTTGTGCCGAATTCTACAGAAATGGGGTTTGAACCTCAGCGAGACACCCCGGATTTAATTATTCTCACGGGTCCCAATGCTAGCGGTAAAAGCTGTTATTTGCGACAAGTGGGGTTAATTCAGTTAATGGCACAAATTGGCAGTTATGTGCCCGCGCGATCGGCAAAATTGAGTCTCAGCGATCGCGTTTTTACTCGCGTCGGTGCTGTCGATGATCTCGCCACCGGACAATCGACATTCATGGTCGAGATGAATGAAACTGCTAACATTCTCAACCATGCGACCCCCAACTCACTGATTCTTCTGGATGAAATTGGACGGGGTACCGCTACCTTTGACGGACTTTCCATTGCCTGGGCAGTTGCCGAACATCTGGCGACGGTGGTCCAAGCCCGTACCCTTTTTGCCACACATTACCACGAATTAAACGAACTCGCGTCTATTTTATCCAACGTTGCCAATTATCAAGTAACCGTGAAAGAAATGGAACATGAGATTATTTTCCTCCATCAAGTGCAACCGGGGGGCGCTGATCGCTCTTATGGCATTGAAGCCGGACGCTTAGCGGGACTTCCCCCAAGTGTCATTTCTCGCGCTCAACAAGTGATGGGACAAATTGAAAAACACAGCAAAATTGCTTTAGGCTTACGCAAAGGCATTGGGAAAGAAATGAACCAGTCAGACCCCCCTATCGACCAACTTGATATTTTTGAGTAGTTGTCATGAAGAATAGGTTTGTTCTTTGCTTTCTGATTGGGCAAATTGCTGGTCATTCGAGTGGGGTAACGCTTGCGTTTGCTGATAGGTTGGTTTCCCTTGCACCTGCTGCATCAAGCTGCCCATTTCTAAGGCATTGAGGGCATAATTCCAACCTAAATTACTCTTAATACCTGCCCGTTCGAGAGCTTGTTGCATATTTTCTGCGGTAATGACGCCAAAAACAACTGGCACTCCCGTTTGGAAACTGGTTGCAGCAATCCCTTTTGCCGCTTCACTGGCAACATAATCAAAATGAGCCGTTTGTCCTCGAATCACTGCCCCTAAACAAATAATGGCATTATATTGTCCAGTTAATGCCATTTGCCGCGCCATCATCGGCAGTTCAAAACTGCCGGGAACCCAAACATAATCAACCTGGGTTCCATGAGGGTTGGTATCAACACCATGCCGTTTCAAACAATCTTGACACCCTGCCAACAATTTTTCTGTGACCAGGTCATTAAAACGCCCAATTATAATTGCCAAACGGAGGGAGGAACTATTCGCAAAGGTACCTTCAAAAACTGCCATAATTGAGTTACTTGTGATTGGTTTTTCGTGATTAGTTATTCGTCGATTCGTCGTTGGTCATGGGTTAATAACCATGCCATTGACCGGTTTCCTGAGCTCCCTTTGTCCCACTCACCCGATTTTTATCATCCTAACTTGGTAGCTCGTTCTTGTGACAACAACTCCTCACCCAGATTGAGCGAGGAGTTAAATTGACTCATCATCAAGATAGTAATTGGGTTAGAAACTAAGCATTTAAACCACAAAAAAGTTTAAAATTCCCACAGCTACAACCAGTACCAACCAAGCGCCAGACCCAACAAAAATAAGATTTTTAGATTGTTCCCAATTTTGCGGGGAAGCATAAGCAACTGGCACACCAATTACCATGACAAAAGATAGAAATACTAACGCACCCAGTGCGAGTTGAAACAAAATAGTCATTTTCTTAATTCTCCCAAGACAGCAATTGATTAAATCTAAATTAAAAACGGGGGACAAGTGTACTAATTATTTTACATTTTATCAGTCAAGTCCCCAGATTTGGAGGGCGTGAGGGTTATCGCTCTTAAAATTTACCCCTATCCTCCGATCTTAATTTAGTGTAATTGGATCATTTTCGGCTGTTCAAACAAGTGAACCGTATCCACAAAGCGTGCTGTCATCGACTGACTTGAAACCACTAAAGATTGCGTCCGCGCACCGCCATGGAAGAAACGCACTCCCTCCATTAAGGTGCCAGGAGTAATTCCGCAAGCGGCAAATAAAACGGTTTCTCCCCGTGCTAAGTCTTCCGCGTTGTAAACCGCATCGGGATCATTAATTCCCATTGACTGAAGACGTTCAATATTGCTTTCTTTACTTTCGCCAATTAACCCCGTTTTGACGACATCTGGATCATAAATGAGTTGTCCTTGGAAGTGACCACCTAAGCAACGCATGGCAGCAGCGGAAATTACCCCTTCTGGTGCAGCACCAATTCCCATCAAGGCATGAACGTTGGTTCCCACAAATGCACAAGAGAGGGCTGCGGAAACGTCGCCATCCCCAATCAGACGGACTCTTGCCCCGGCTTCCCGAATCTCTTTAATTAAACTTTCGTGGCGAGAGCGATCCATCACGACGACCACAAGTTCTTCCACAGATCGGTCAAGGCATTCTCCAATGATTTTGAGGTTTTCTGTTGCTGATTTGCGAATATCCACATGACCCCGTGCTGCTGGCGGGGCAGCGAGTTTTTTCATGTAGAAGTCAGGGGCAGCAAACAGTCCGCCTTTTTCGGAAATCGCTAAAACCGCCATTGAGCCATTTTGACCTTTGGCGACGAGGTTAGTTCCTTCACAAGGGTCAACCGCAATATCAATCTCGACTAATTCATCAGGGTTGCAGAAGTTTTTAGCATCGGGGCGCGTACAAATCCCCACTTCTTCCCCAATGTAGAGCATGGGGGCATCATCTCTTTCCCCTTCGCCAATGACAATGCGACCCCGCATATTGATATCATTCATGCGTGCGCGCATGGCTTCAACAGCCAGATGATCCGCTTCGTCTTTCAGTCCTTTCCCCATTAAACGGGATGAAGCGATCGCGGCTTGCTCGACCACTTCAATAATTTCTAAACCGAGTGTTTTTTCTAACAATGTTTTTCTCCCGTGCGTGCTAAAGCTGCGGTCTTGGTTCCTTCGTTTTTGAGTCTATCAGAAGTGGGGATCGCCGAAAAGTCTTAGTTCCCTTGCACCACTTGCTTAAATGTGGTCAGGCTCTCTAACCCGATTAATCCCCGTCGATAGCCTTTTTGATTGGACATCCCTAAGAAAATACTATCGCCATTAGCTGCATAGCGGAAGAAGCGCGGGGAGGCATTGATATAAACCAGGGCGCTATCAATGGTTTGGGCGAATTGACGGGTTTCCTGATACGATTGGCTGATAATACAGTCAGCGTGACCACTGCTATGGCGGTTAATCCAGGTAATTGCCCGACTGACATCGTCCACCCAACGAAAGGCAACGATTTTGTCAATATAGCTTTCTGACCACTCCTGTTCTTGCACTGGCGTCAAATATTGACCGTATTCCTCCAGCAGACTGGCTTCTCCTCGCAGAATAAATCCTTTTTCTTGCAAGCCATGAAAGAGATTAATCAAAATCGAGGCTTTGATGTTGCGATTAATTAAAACTTTTTCAATGGCATTGACGGGATCGGGTTCGCTAGCGTGACTATCGATAATGATGTCTTTCACTTTTTCAGCACTGCCACTGGTTGACCAATATAAATAACAATTGCCAATGGCAGTCCGTAAAATGGGGACATTAGCCGTTCTTGCTGTTTGTTGGACTAAGCTAGGGCGACCATAAGGAATGACTAACTTGGTATAGGGTTCTTGCTTGACTAATTCCTGTATGGAACAGCCTTGATCGGAGGGGAGGAGTTGAATGGTGTGAGGGGGAAGTTCTGTCTCTTCTAAGGCTTGATTGAGTGCATTCACAATTGCTTCGTTGGAATGACTGGCTTCGCTTCCCCCGCGTAAGACTAGACTATTGCCGGTTTTAACACATAATCCGGCTGCGATCGCGCTGAGTTCGGGAAAGGCTTCATAAATCAGGGTAATCACTCCCAAAGGCATTCGCTGACAATAAGTTTGTGCCGGATCAAGGGGATAAGGGGCGTGGCTGACTTTTTGAATCGGATCCGCGATCGTCCCCAAGCGCTCTAAAATTTTGATCGCTGTTTCCAGTCGTTGGGGAGTTAACTTGAGCCATTCCAAAATTAATGCCGGAATTGCCATTTCCCGACAAGTTTCTAAATCGAGAGTATTCGCTTCTAAAATCTCGTCAAAGGTTTCTCGCAAGGCATGTGCCATGGCTTCTACTGCTTGGGAACGTTGGCTGCCTTGGGTGGTTGCAAGCTGTTCACTGGCTTGATGAGACTGTTTCACCACTGTCTCAATCAAGTTGGAATTGCGATCATTATCGTCAAGTTTCATTCTCATCCCTAGGAACGCCAGTGGGTTAACCACACCATTAAGGCGGGTAATAATGCTAATAATAAAGCCAGTAATGCCCAAAAGAAAATCGTTACTTCAAAAGAAGACTGTAATGTTAAAGGCAACCATACGATTAACAAGACAACAATGAGTCCTAAAGCAATGGGCAAATAAATCTCTCCAATCCGAGAATGAATGGCGAGCCACCGTTGCCCATTCCAGCGCCAAGCGCGTTTATAAGGATAAGCACCGGAAAGTTGTTCTAATTCTTGATTATTATTTTGAACGACAAAAATTTGCTGGCAGCGATCGCAGCCAAATGCTTCGGTTAGCATAATTGGCTTCAAACGTCCGGCTCGCCGACAAGGACAAGGGTATTCCGAGTCTAAGTCAATCTTTAAACCTTTGGAGACTGGCACGGCACTTTCTGGCTTACAATCTTGGGGTGGATTGCTGTCTCATTTCATCTTAGGAGTAAGGGGGGGTGAATTGCCACCTCTGTTGGGGAAAGGTTACAAGAGGTTGATCAATTGCACTCATTGATTGTTAGCGCGCGATCGCGCCCCAGCTACGGTCCTGAATTTTTCCCATTCTAGAGAATAGTGGAATCAGTTAGATTGTTATCTTAGGCTTGCCGATTGGCTAAAATCTCCTGAGTGATTTTCTCGGGCACTTCTTGAAAATGATGGGGTTGCCAGTCAAAGAAGCCTACTCCTAACGTCAGCGATCGCAGCTCGATAATAAAGTTCTGCATTTCCGCTTGAGGCAGATAAGCCGTCACCTGATCCCAATTCAACCAATCGGTACAGCTTTGATAGCCCATAATTTGTCCACGGTGTCCACTGACCAACTGTAGAACGTTTGACGTAAATTCAGAGGGGGCATAGACTTGGATTTCTAAGATGGGCTCTAACAAAATGGGGTCACAATTGAGCATCCCTTCACTCATCGCGAGACGAGCCGCTTGCTTAAACGCTTGTTCAGAACTATCGACCGAATGATAAGACCCATTGGTCAACGTCACGGCGATATCCACGACGGGAAATCCCAGCGGACCTTGGGTGAGGTATTCTTCTACCCCTGCGGCAACACCAGGAATATACTGTTTAGGAATGGCACCGCCAACAATTGTTTCTTCAAACTGAAATCCTTCACCTCGACCTAAGGGTTGGATATCGAGATAAACATCACCAAATGCCCCATGTCCACCCGTTTGATGTTTATACCGTCCGTGAGCTTGAGATCCCTTACGGATCGTTTCTTGATAGGGCACTTGCGGTAAATCAGTGCGCATCGATAAGTTATATTTGCGCTGCAAGCGATCTAAAGCGACTTTGAGATGAATTTCCCCTTGTCCCCAAAGGATAATTTCTTGGGTATCCTCAGCTTGTTCCCAAGTCAAAGCGGGATCTTCTTCTAAGAGTTTTGCCACGGCTTCAGTGAGTTTCACTTCATCTTTGCGCTTTTGCGGGGCAATGGCTAGGGCATAAACGAAGGACATTTTTTCCGGGGTCGGTAGGGGATCTCGATGATCGCTACTACTGAGAGTTTCCCCGGTTTGTATGCCCTCCAGACGAGACAGGGCAACAATTTCGCCGGCAAAGGCTTCTGGTACTGCGGTTTGTTCTTGTCCCAGGAGTTGATACATACCACCGGGACGAACGCCATTCAGGGTCAGATTACTCGTGAGTCGTCCTTGCCAAATTCGGACTAGGGACAGTTTGCCCCCTTGCGGGGAATAGTAGGTTTTCAAGACTTGGGCAATTGTTGGAGACTCTGACTCCGGGTCCAGTCCCCGCCGTTTTGCGGTAATTTCTGGTGAGGGAACTTCTGCCACCAAAGCCGATAATAAGGGACGAACCCCATAGTCTTGTTCCGCGATACCAAAGCAAACCGGAACAATTAAATCAGCACTGATGTCTTGTTTGAGGTCTTGTTTGATTTCTTCCAGGGATGGATTAATTTCTTCTAGAAGTTCTTCGAGGAGATGGTCATCAAATTCAGCCAGTCCTTCTAAAAGATCATCACGGGCGAGTTTTTCTTCTGCTGCTGCGCTTTCTGGAAGCGCCACTGGATCCGCTTCTGTTCCGGCATGGTATTGGTAAGCTTGTTCAGTAATTAGATCAATGTAACCAACAAGCGTTCGTTCTTGGTAAAGGGGATATTGTTGCGGCAGTAAAGGACGAGGGGAAACCGCTTTAATCGCGGCCAAAATTTCGGTAAAGGGATGATTGGCCCGTTCCATTTTATTGAGGAAAACCAAGTGCGGGATTTCCCAGTCGTCCAGGAACTTCAAAATAGGGGCAAGGGTTAAAACGCGCTCAACGGTCGGTTCACAGACTACAATCGCAGCATCAACACCCACCAGGGCATTTTGGGTTTCTTGGGCAAACTCAATTGAACCGGGGCAATCGAGAAAAGTGAGTTGTAAGTCCTCAAATGTAGTGTAAGCGGTATTAATTTCAACAGTCATGGCGCGATCGCGCGCTTCGGGCAGATTATCGCCGATGGTATTGCCTTGTTTAATACTTCCTTTGCGAGTGATATTTCCAGAAACAAATAATAAACTTTCTAAAAGGGTGGTTTTACCGCTACTCGCCGGACCAACAATTGCAATATTGCGCGATCGTTTTGATACGTTGCCATTCATTTTCTTCCCTCCCAGTTTACAGGTCCAACAGTCACCATAATTTCACTGTAGAGCGTTACATTGACTGTCAGATTGCGATTGAATTAAACCCAGTTGGGTTTTTATTTGAGCTTAACCTGTTTTTGGTCTCAGATCACCCGAACTTAATTTTTTTTTCTTGCAGCCAATTTTTAGTCTGGAGCCAAATCAAAAGTAGTAATTTGCTGTATACTGTATACAAATTAAGTCCCAATCACAGTATTGAGGAATACGTCGTTGCAATTGATAATGCAATCAACGACTAAGCCGTCACTATGAGTGAACCCGTAACCGCAATTATTTCACGGCAGGTCAAAGTTGGATATGAGGCAGAATTTGAGGCTTGGCAGGAAAAAATTGGGTATGCTGCTAGTCAGTTTCCTGGTTTTCAAGGGATAACGGTGATGCGTCCGAGTAATCCTAAAAAACCTGAATATGCGATTATTCTGCGTTTTGATTCTTACCCAAGCCTTGTACAGTGGCAAGACTCATTGATCCGCAAGCAGTTATTGGCACAAGTGGAAGCCCTCAGTGTTGGGGAAAGCCAAATGCAGCAACATCGGGGGTTGGCTTTATGGTTTACGCCGAAAACACCTACTAGCCCTCCTCGCTATAAAATGGCAATTTTGCTAGCAGTAACGGTGTTTACGTTAACGCAATTACTAGCCCCGCAATTGGAGCGTTTGTTGATGGTACTCCCTTTACCAAACCTATTACGGGACTTTCTCGTGGTTTGTATTCAAGTCAGTTTGATTACTTATCTCATTTTGCCCACTTTAACGCGAGTGCTGTCGTTTTGGTTATTTACACAGCCACAAAATCGACAAAATTGACGTTATTTAAGGAGGAATTATTTTGTCTTCATCTTTGGGTTTAGCGCGATCATCTTCTCTTTATCAACAAGCTTACCAAGCCCTTCGTGAGCTAATTCTGACAGGGGAATTTGCCCCTGGTCAGCGCCTGGTAGAAACCCAACTGGCAGAAAAATTACAAGTCAGTCGCACGCCGATTCGGGAATCCTTGCGACAACTGCAACGGGAGAGTTTATTAATAACCGATCAAAAAGGGGGATTAATTGTGCCTAGGTTATCGGCAGAAGATGCCCGACAGCTTTATGATTGTCGTTTAGCTCTCGAATTGCTTGCGGTGCGAGAGGCTTGTCAAAATGCGACCGCAGACGAACTGGAAAAAATTGGGGCTTGGGTGATTCGTGCCGAAACGTTACTTGCCATGGAAGATTCGTCTCAAGTAACGCGAGGGGTTTTATTGGATATTGACTACAGTTTTCATCGCGCGATCGCGCAAAGTGCAAGAAATAGGCATCTTTTGGAGTTATTGATGCGCTCTTTTGATCAGATGACCTTGCTGAGAGTGCAAACCACGGAGAGAAAACCCGATGTCCTCGAAATCCGCAGTGAACATCGCAAAATTTACGAAACCTTGTCATCTCGGGATGGGGAAGCAGCCCAAACCGCCATTCGAGAGCATTTAGAAGCCAGTAAAGAGCGAGTTGCAGGACTGTTGCAGTGACCAGTGACTAATGACCAATGACCCATGACCAATACTAGAGATTTCATCGGCTACGGCGCAAACCCCCCTGATCCGAAATGGCCTAATCAAGCCAGAATTGCGGTGCAGTTTGTAATCAACTACGAAGAAGGGGGAGAAAATTGCATTCTTCATGGTGACTCCCACTCTGAGGCATTTCTCTCAGAAGTCATTGGTGCAGCGCCTTTAAAGGGAATGCGCAACCTGAATGTGGAGTCTTGTTATGAATATGGCTCTCGTGCGGGGTTTTGGCGGTTACATCGCCTCTTTTCTCGCTATAACCTTCCCGTGACAGTTTATGGGGTTGCCATGGCATTAGAACGCAATCCTGATGCTGCCCAAGCCATGACAGAAGCCGGTTGGGAAATTGCCAGTCATGGCTACCGCTGGATTGATTATCAGTACTTTACGGAAGAAGCCGAACGGGAACACTTGCAGCGCGCGATCGCGATTCATACCCAAGTTACTGGCACTCGTCCGCTTGGTTGGTATACAGGGAGAAATAGCCCCAACACCCGCCGTCTCGTCGTCGAAGAAGGGGGCTTTCTTTACGATGCCGATAGCTATGCTGATGACTTGCCTTACTGGGTGGTCGAAAACGGAAAACCCCATCTAGTGATTCCCTATACCCTCGATAACAACGATATGCGCTTTGCCACGGCGCAAGGATTTAATTCCGGTGAGCAGTTTTTTACCTATTTGCGTGATGCCTTTGACACCCTCTATCTAGAGGGAGAAGTCGCTCCCAAAATGATGAGCATTGGGTTACATTGTCGCCTCGTCGGTCGTCCCGGACGGATTGCGGCTTTGGCTCGTTTTCTGGATTATATCGGGCAGCGCGATCGCGTTTGGATTTGTCGTCGGGTAGATATTGCGCGTCACTGGCGAGAAAAACATCCCTTTACCAGTGACCAGTAGATAAATAACTAATAACTAATCATTGCATTTTTATAGGCTACCCAACCGCCAAACTCAGAAATATCGGGCCAGTTTTCTTCCTCAATGAGTTGGCGAGGATAGAGCATCGCGATCGCGCTTTCTCTTCCTTCTAATTCCACCGTTTCTGGATACATATTCGGCGGTTCTTGTGAGAGTAAATATTCGTAATCTGTATCGCTCATTTCATACAATTCTCCCGGAATAGAAATCCCCCCTGTTGCCACCGCATAAATTCCAGGATGCCAGCCATTTTTTACCGCATGGAGACGATATTGAGGGGCGGTTTTTGTTTCTTTAATAAACGTCGCACCGCGCAAATTTTTGTTATCCGGTTGTCCTCGCAAAGCGGAGCCACAAATAAAAACTTTCTTCATATTTTGTCAAATAAAATACAAAAATAATCACTCTTATTTTTATACCATTAATTTCAGTTAAGCCGCAATAAAAACATAATTTTTATTTCCTTTTTATCGTGATGAAATCTGAATTAAAGAAAAACTTAGAAATCAATCAAAATCGTTTTTTACGCAGTATTGACCAACTGGCTCACATTGGTGCGCTTCCTGATGGTGGGATTCGACGCATTGCTTACAGCGATGAAGATATTAGTGCTCGCGAACAGGTCAAACAGTGGATGCAAGAAGCCGGAATGACCCTCCGGGTGGATACGGCTGGTAATATTATTGGTCGCTATCCCGGTAAAATGACCGATGCCCCGGCTTTAGCCACCGGATCTCATATTGATACCGTTCCTCGGGGCGGACGTTATGATGGGAGCTATGGTGTCCTTGCCGGCATTGAAATGGTGCGGGTTCTCCACGAAAATGAAATCCAACTCAATCATTCCCTAGAAGTAATTGTCTTTACCGATGAAGAGGGGAGTATGATTGGCTCGAAAGCCATTTCCGGCAGTGTTGTTGCCGATCCGGCAACGTATCGTCGGGAGGATGGAACCGATATTTATACCTGTTTAGAGCGAGTGGGCGGACGTTGGGAAAAGATTCAGCAAGCCCGACGCACCGCCCAAGATTTAGCTGCTTTTGTGGAATTGCACGTCGAACAAGGTCCGGTTTTGGAAAAAGCAGGGGTTAGTATTGGTGTCGTAAAAGGGATTGTTGGTCAGCGACGCTTTAATATTGCGGTGCAAGGGGAAGCCAACCATGCCGGGACCACCCCCATGAGTTGCCGTCGGGATGCCCTGCTAGCAGCAGCAAAACTGACGGTTGCCATTAACGAAATTGCCAATTCTGGTGGGGAACAAGTGGCAACGGTGGGGCGGATGCAAGCCTATCCCAATACGGTCAATGCCGTACCTGGGTTAGTGGAAATGAGCTTAGATATCCGGGATTTATCGGCTGACCATTTAGATTACTTATTAGAACAAGTGCGCGATCGCGCTGCAGAAATTGCTACTGAAACCGATACTCAAATCGGAATGCAACCAGCACTGAATGTGATTCCCGCTGCGGCGCAATCTCATATCCAATCTGCCATTAGCAAAGCCTGTGACGATCTGACCTTGAACCATACGCACCTGTTGAGTCGTGCCAGTCATGACGCTCAAGAAATGGCAAAAGTGACGGATATGGGGATGATTTTTGTCCCCAGTGAAGCGGGATTAAGTCATAACGCGGAAGAATATACCTCTCCCGAAGATTGTGTTCGTGGGGCCAATGTCCTACTACGAACCATGATGGAATTGGATCGTCATTATGGCGTTTCTGGAAAAGCTGTCTCGAAACAGAAAGAAACTGTTCAATCCTCGAAGCAAGTAAAGACATCCGCTGATCAATAAGGATCTTGAGGTACATTAAGGGGCGAATTATATAGCAGTACTTTGTCCGGTGCGGAATACGGCGGTTAGGATATTTCTTAATCCTGAAATGCAAGGTGCGCGTTCCCTAGCGCCGTGCGACGGCGCGGGGTCGCACCTCAGTGACAGCCCACTATTTTCCATTTCCTATTCCCTAGCGCCATAACATCCCTTTCCAAGTTGTATAAGGCATTTAACCATGACTGAAACGACGGAAAAAGAAAAGTCCTCTGGGATTCAGGGATATTTTCAATTTCAGCAGTTAGAAACCAACTTCAAAACCGAGATTGTTGCCGGTTTCACCACCTTTATGACGATGGCATACATTCTCGCGGCTAATCCGGGAATTTTATCCAATGCCATCTTTTTAGAAGAATCCGGTGACTTATTTAACGAACTCGCGATCGCGACTGCCGTTTCCGCAGCGATCGCCACCTTCATTATGGGATTTTATGCCCGCTTTCCCTTTGCCCTGGCGCCTGGGATGGGATTAAACGCCTATTTTGCCTTTTCTGTGGTTTTAGGAGAAGGAATCCCTTGGCAAACCGCCTTAGCGGCAGTTTTGGTAGAAGGAATCATTTTTATTATTCTCACCGTTACGAATGTGCGAACCCTAGTGATTGCTGCCATTCCCCAATGTATTAAATCGGCAACCACTGCTGGTATTGGTGCGTTTATTGCTTATATTGCCTTGCAAAGTGGCGGGATTATTACTAACTCCGATGCCACCCTGACCACAATTGGTAATCTCGCGGCACCGCAAACTGGCCTTGCGATCATCGGGCTGTTTTTGACCGCAGCCTTGATCGCAAGGCGAATCAAAGGCGCTCTCCTCTGGGGGATTATCGGAACCGCCCTCCTCACCTGGATTGCCGGGATTGCCCCTTGGCCCGAGGCTTGGATTGGTTTTCCTGAGATTCCCTCTCATCTTTTGGGACAAGCCTGGGTAGGCTTAACCCAAATTTCGCCAGATGCTATTGGTGAATTGCTCACGGTTCTGTTTGTCTTTTTGTTTGTAGATTTCTTTGACACAGTAGGCACTGTTACCGGTTTGGGTGTGCGAACTGGCTATATTCAAGAAAATGGGGAATTCCCCGGTGTCAATCGCGCCTTAATGGCTGATGCCGTTGGCACTGTTGCTGGCGCACTGTTGGGCACTTCCACGGTTACCAGTTATATCGAATCCGCTTCTGGTGTTGCAGAAGGGGGGCGTAGTGGCTTTACTGCCGTTGTCACAGGCACGTTATTTTTACTCTCAATCTTTTTTATTCCTCTCCTCTCCGGTATCCCAGCAGTCGCCACCGCCCCGGCTTTAATTATTGTCGGGGTATTGATGGTAGGAACCGTGCGTCAAATTGAATGGGATGATCCCGCCGAAGCGATTCCTGCTTTTTTAACCATTATCATGATGCCGTTAACCTATTCCATCGCTGATGGGTTAGCCGCAGGTTTAATTTCCTATCCTCTGATTAAACTCTTTCAAGGAAAAGTGAAAGAAATTCCCCTTGCCATTTGGCTCATTGCGGTAGCTTTTCTAGTAAAGTTTGTTCTAGAAAGCATTTAATTCTATGTCAACTCTCCTCGTTAAAAATATCCACACGCTCGTCACCATGGACGAAAATCGCCAAGAAATTCGTAACGGTGCGATTTTGGTGGAAGATAATGTGATTCGGCAAGTGGGAACGACAGCTGATCTGCCAGATACCGCTGATGAAATCTTAGATTTAAAAGGGCGCTATGTGGTTTTACCCGGATTGGTTAATACCCATCATCATTTTGTCCAAACCCTCACCCGTGCCGTTCCCGGGGCGCAGAATAGTACGCTCTTCGGCTGGCTACAAACTCTCTATCCCATCTGGGCAAACTTAACTGCAGAAGCGGTTTACTACAGTTCCCAGATGGCGGCTGCTGAATTAATGCTGTTTGGCTGTACCACAGCCAGTGACCATCTCTATATTTACCCCAATGACTGCACCCTCGATGACCAGATTCAAGGGGTTCAAGAAATTGGGCTGCGCTTTCACGCCAGTCGCGGCAGTATGAGTGTGGGCGAAAGTCAAGGGGGCTTACCGCCAGATAATGTCGTGGAAAAAGAAGCGGATATTCTCCACGACTCCCGCCGGGTGATTGAAACTTATCATGACAATGCTCGCCATGCCATGTTACGGATTACTATTGCACCCTGTTCTCCGTTTTCCGTGACAGAAGACCTGATGCGAGAATCGGCAGCTTTAGCGCGATCATATCCCGGTGTTCGCTTACATACCCACCTGGCTGAAAATAAATCGGATGTAGACTATAGTCTTTCTCATTACGGTAAAATCCCCGGCGACTATGCCGAAGCCCTGGGTTGGTTAGGGAATGATGTCTGGCACGCTCATTGCGTTCAACTGACTTCGGGATCGATCCAAAAATTCAGTCATACTGGAACCGGCGTCGCGCACTGTCCTTGTAGTAATATGCGTTTGGGCAGTGGCATTGCCCCGATACGACAAATGCTGGATCAAGGTGTTGCTGTGGGGTTAGGGGTGGATGGTTCGGCATCCAATGACAGTGGCAATCTCATCAATGAAGCCCGAACCGCGATGTTACTGGCGCGAGTGGGAACAGAAAATGCAGGAACGCTCACGGCGCGAGAAGCTTTAGAAGTGGCAACCATTGGTGGGGCAAAAGTTCTCGGACGAGATGATATTGGTGTCCTTGCCCCCGGAATGTCCGCTGATTTTATTGCCTTTAATCTGGATCGTCCTCATTTTGTCGGTTCTCATCATGACCCCGTTGCTGCGCTCATATTTTGCCATTCGGCAGCAGTGGATTATAGCTTTATTAATGGGAAAAAAGTCATCGATCAAGGTCAGTTGATGACACTGGATCTTAATTTATTGGTTGAGAAAACGAATCAAATTGCAAGCCAGTTGGTCAAAACGATTTAAAGTTTAGAAATTCTTTATACTCCAAATAGAGTTATTTAAATCATTAGAAACACGGTTGCAGATGATGTGATCGGAGTGAAACAATGATAAAAACCAATCTTTGATCATGACACAAAAGTGAAATTGATCGGTTTTCCAATTGAGATGGAAAAAGCTTGATCATGATTTTTACCATTTCATCGCAATTCAGCATGATTCACTCAATTTGAAGCCAAAGCCGTGAACTAGGTACTAATATTATTTATTTAGGAGAAGGTAACACTATGAACATAACTAGGCAGCGCTGGAAACGCTTCTTTGTTCCCCAAACGATTTTATTTGGACTTGCAGATCGGAAGAGCGTCGTGTAGGGAAAGAGTGTAGATCTCGGTGGT
>CAZAYV010000048.1:0-14962 GCA_964489465.1 uncultured Dactylococcopsis sp.
CCGATCTCCCAGAAAGCAATTCCCGGCACTGGCTTGGGCTTAGCGCTGGTTAAATCTTTAGTTCGATATCTTCGTGGCACAATTGATCTTGACAGTAAGTATAATCCGGATGGGGTTGGGGAAACGACTTTTCATGTTACTTTTCCTCGCTCACTCAAGGAAATATCAACGAAAGAATAATCGTGATTGAACCACAATTTGGTAACGAACAAGAAGAGGTCGTTAATTCTGCAGAATTGGAATTAGCAGAACAACTGGATCAAGTAAAGATTGAGACAGAAGAGGTGGCAAAGCGTCAACGGCGCATTACCAGTCAAATTGGAATTGCGCACCCCAGAGAATCGGTTTGGCAAGTTCTCACTGACTATGAATCCCTACCGCAATTTATTCCCAGTTTGGAAAAAAGCCAACGCCTCGAACATCCCGAAGGAGAAAAAGTTCGTTTAGAACAGGTGGGAAAACAGAAACTACTGAAAATGAATTTTAGTGCTCGTGTGGTTCTAGATTTAGAAGAAACTCAACCCGAGCGGATCGATTTTGAAATGGTAGAAGGGGATTTTAAGGCGTTTTCTGGATATTGGTTGTTAGAACCGGCGCAAGAGGCGACACAATTGATTTATAGTATCTTTGTTTGGCCGCCCCGGACGATGCCGGTGAGCTTAATCGAGCGTCGTTTGAGTAAAGATTTATCGTTAAATTTAGTGGCGATTCGCCAACGCGTGGAAACTGTATTTGGTTAGGAGGTCACTTTCTCCGAGGAAAGAGTAGCTTGAAGAAAGCTGAGGGGAGCACTCATATTTTCCGCAAACCCTAAAATGGCGCGATCGCGCCATTGATAAATTAATTCTCTGTCTGGGTTAAACAAAAACGTTCCCCCGCGCTGAGTCAGATAACGAGCATCAGGAACATAAGTTGACCAATGGCTTAAGGCTTCTCCCATATTGCGTAAACGCAGCGTCGCCAGTTCAAAAGGGCGCTGAAAGCCACTCCCCCCTGCCCAATTGAAAAATGACCCTTTTAAGGGGGGTAAAGGAGGCGCTTTGATCACTTCATCATCGCCAATGAGTTGAGGGGCAGCGCGATCACCCGTATAGCCTCGTAATACTTCTTTCAGGGTTCCTGGGCTACCGATTCCGGCACACATGAGTAACAAATTAACCCAAGCCTTTTGCGCCGGAGACAACCCGGGAATATTCAGCGTTAAGCCCGCATATAGCCCCAGTTGCTGGTGTAAGTTAGCCTCGGGATCAACAAACAGACTTGCCTCAGGAAATCCCGTATAATGACAAAATTGCTCACCGGAAGCGAGATTGCCAATGCCAACAGCGCGAATGGCAACATCCCAGGCTTCTAGTTCAGTGCGTGATTGCTGTAACCACCAAGCATATTCCAAACTATCAAAGTCTCCCAGTTGTGGAAACAGAATAACCAGTAAATAAGTGGCACCTTCACTATTCCTCAGGAGAGACTGTTTTTCCCCAGTACTCACTTGTTGCAATTGAGTTGCTTGGAACAGAGGATAAGGATTTGATCGCTGGGGGGGTTGAGAATTGGGGGTTTCCATAAAGACTGTCTTGATTCAGAGTGAGCACACATCTCCATCATAAAAGATGGATCCGACAGCCCTGTCAAAGCCATTTCCCTTGCTAGGATAGGCGAAGATTGCATCAGGAACTTCATGCTGTATTGGTACGAGGGTCAACTCTATAATCAAGCTACCATTCCCCTTGCTATTAACGATCCAGGCTTATTGTATGGGGCAACTGTTTTTACCACCCTCCGCGTTTATAACCATGATTTAGACCATGAGTTAACCCAGTGGCATGACCACTGTGATCGCTTACAGCAATCTCTGAAAGCCTTTGCTTGGCAGCAACCCAACTGGTATCAACTCAGGAAAGGGGCAGAACAATTAAGCTTACATTTCCCGGTTTTACGCCTGACGATTTTCCCGGATGGGCGAGAATGGATTACCGGGCGTCCGTTACCACCAGATCTAGAACAAAAACAGGAAGTAGGAATTGTCGCTTGGTTAGCGAGTGCGGAACCCTTTCGACGGAGTTTTCCCACGCACAAAACGGGTAATTACTTAAGCAGTTGGCTGGCGTTGCAAACAGCAAAAGCCAAAGGGGCGCAAGAAGCAATTTTGGTGGATGCAGCAGGGAATTGGTTAGAAACCAGTACCGGCAATTTGTGGGGGTGGAAAGAGGGCATTTGGTGGACTCCGCCAGTCAATGATGCGTTATCTGGCATTGCGCGATCGCGCCTCCTCTCTCTACTAAGCGCACAAAACATCCCCGTCCAAGAAACCATTTGGACCCCCGAATTTGTCAATACCTTACAAGCATTGGGTTACAGTAATTGTATCGTGCAAGTGATTCCGATTCATACCGTGATCAGCAACGGTGACGCCTAAGTCTCAGCATTCTAGTTTGGGGAAACTAGTGATTTAATGGTGGACCGAAGCCGATTGCTCTGAGCGATGATATTGACTCTCAGTTGAACAGTCACTGGAATAGACTTGTTGCCAAGGTTGATCTTTCTCATACAAATCTTTCAAGGCGGTTTCTAGATCTTTGATCAAACATCGTGCGCTTTTTTTCGTTTGACTGGAAGGATAATCGGCAGCATCAATAGGAGTTCCCACTTTCACTTGCACTTTTGTTCCCCAGTTCGGATAGGGTTGCGAATAATGAATACTAATCGGAACGACTTTTACACTTTCTTGGACTTGGCGTTGTACTTGCGCTTGGATGGCAATCCGACCAATCCCCGCTTTTAAAGGCTGTATCGTCTGCTGTCGATAAATATCGCCCTCAGGAAAGATAACTAGCATTTCTCCCTGAGACAACACCTCAATACTTTGACGAATCGTGCTTAAACCGGGATGTTTCGGATCAACGGGAAAGCCGCCCATATGACTAATTACCCAACCTTGCAAGCCTCGCATTTCATTCTCGGACACCATATATCGTAAGTCGCGACCGGTTTTCCAACGACCCGCGGTATAGGGTATAATCAAGGCATCCCAACGCGAGCGATGAGTCGGCGCCAGTAGCACGGGTCCCGTGCGCGGAAGATTTTCTCGTCCGAATACCTCCAGTCTGCCAAAATATGCAGGGAGAAGCAGGTAACACCCTAAAGGATAAACGATACGACTTAACCAGGGAGAAACAGTAATATCGGGCATGAGTTAAGGCAAGGAAATGCAAAGGTGGGGGATGCTAATTACTACTGTAAGTGATATTGCCCGATTTTGGTAGGATGTCAGGACAGTTATCCCGTTGTCACGGTAGCCACAGAGGCGTTAATCCTGAGATCGGTAATTCCTCTAGCTCTGGTTGTTGAGCTGGGTTGTCAGTCAGCGTTGGGGTCGGCACTAATAACCAAAGACGGCTGTCAATAATGGCTTCGCCCGAATTACTCCGTAGGGTAGGATGAGAATTGTCAGCACTGTTAACGCTCATGGTTTGGTCAAATAATAAGGCTAAGCCATCCGGAGACAAACTCATGGTGATATCTTGAGATTCCGGTAAAGTCAGCAAAGGAATAATTTCTGTGCTTTCGAGGTTGATACTCACTAAATAGGGTTGTTCTCGATATTGTTCGCTATCAATTAATTCCGTAAGTAAGCAGTAGAGATCCGTAGCGGTGGGGTTAAATTGACAATTGAGAATTGACCCTTCAGTATTCAGCAGATTTTTTTCCACCCCCTGGTTGGTGACGACGTAGAGAGAACGAGTGTATTGTTTTTCGGGATCTTGAGTGTTAAAGTTCACCATGGCGGCGGCTCTACCATCGGGGGAAAAGGTCAAAACTTGACCATATTGGGGTAAAAAGTTAGAAGGATTACTATTTTCTTCGAGGGGAATTAAAGCAACCCCTTGTCCTTGAGCAATAGCGAGGCTTTGACTATCAGGAGGAATCATAAACTCTCCTCCTTGTGCATTATCAAGACGTTGAGGAGCGGTTTCTTCTTCGATTACCCAAAGACTTGTTTCTCCTGCATCCTCTTTTTGGGCTCGTCTGACAATAATTTTTTTGCCATCAGGGGACAGTTCAAATTCAAGAATTTGATAGGTATCATTTTCTAAAACTTGCTCAATTTTTCCCGGTGGAGCTTTGGTCTCATTAATTCCTGTCGTTACTGTATAGAGTTGTTGTTCGAGTTTTCCTTGTTCCCACTGATCGCGGGAAGTGGCGCTAAATAAAATCCGATCGCGCTGGGGATAACTGGTAAATTCATTAACGACTAAGTTGGGCGGCGTCAGGATTGTTTTTTCTTGTTGGGTTAAGTTATATAAAATTAATCGTCCTTTTTGTTCCCCTTGTACTCCCAAATAAACAAAGGCGCGATCGCGGGTTTGAAAGGTTTTTTGAAAGGGTCTAATTTCACTACCTAACCGTTCTGTTGCCCCATTAATGGTTAGTTGATACTCCGTACCATAAGGGGCAGGTTGCTCTAAGGTATAAGCCATTCGTTTTCCCGACCAACTGATCTTTCCCGGCAATTCCGGTTTAATTTTTAAGTTATTTTCGACGCTTTCTTGATCCATGGGACGACTAAAGCGAATAATAAAAGCGCGATCGTCAGCACTAATTTTTTCCCGTTGCCAACTAAAGTCTTGGACCCTGGCTTTTGCTTTAAACCAACAATTTTCTCCACAAAGCGTTTCAGCTAAAATCAGTGCCGATAAGAGCAGACTCAGCAGAATAATGAACAGGATTGAAATGCGATCAATGGGTTTGAGGCGACGACTAGGAACCATAAGGATTACGGGGGGTAGGAATTTCAGTCACTTGCTCGGCACGAATCACAACTTGGCGTTTTACTTGATTCTCAGAGTCTTGGGTCGTTGCTGAAATCAACTGCTCAGTGATCATTTCTCCTTCGACTTTTAACCAAGTATCAGCCGGATACTGCTCCTTAGTATTTGCAAGTTGGACGGGTAAGGCAACAGGATAAGCATCGATCGCGCAACAGGTAATAATAAACTGCGCCAGTAAAAAATAATTAGAAGGCAATTGCTCTTTTTGGATGACAAAGCCTTGCACGTTTACCTTCTGTCCTTGATAAGCATCCGGTTCCGGATAAGCATTAATGGTTTTAATCCAATCAATCAATGATCGTTGTTCGGGTTGCACATTGACACGGAATTGTTGCGGTGCCGTTTGGGTCATAGGCAGGGTTTCTCTAATCCCTCGTTGTAAGGCAATTTCACTGCCTAAAATTTTCGGCGGCATCAGGAACCCTAAAATGGCGGTTCCTAACAAAAAAAAAGTACTCCATCCCACCGGAAACAGCGTCACATGCTGGAAAAGGGGTTCCCTACCTCTCTTAACCGTTTGCAGAAAATAAAGCTGCAATAGTTTTATGATTCCAAGTAGTAATAACACCCCTCCTGTTACGACAACCAGACCAATATAATTCGGATGAATTAAGAGTCTAATTTCACCATTTAGCCAATACTTAAATAATAAAGTCCCCCAAGCTAGAAACGTCAGTGCATCTAAGCTGGGAAGCAGGAAATAATGCCAAGTGGACGGAGAAACTTTTGGGATTAAACGCATCTTTTATAGTGATCAAAAAGAGACCAAAATGAGGCAACAACGAATAAAAGTAGATTTCTCCTCTATCGGTTTAATCTTAATTCAGAGAAGAATCAAATTCTTTAGTGACTTTATCTCCAATATTGATTACTTTACCGGCTTGGGAGGACCGAATGCGAGTATTAACGCTGAGGCGATAGTAATGGTTAAAACGACTCCGTGTTGTCCATGACGGAAGCGTTCCTTGGCGCTGTTGAGTAAAGATGCGCTGAAAGTGAGGATATTTTTCTCCCGTGTTAGGGTCACGAGTGGGTACGACACAACGTTGACAAGGATTGACCCCTGCCAAAGCAACCGACCCAACATTAAAGCGAACGGCTGTTCCTGCCTCGGCAAAGAGCTGATCTTCCCAGAAAGGAGGAACATGACTGATTTCTAAATTTGCTCGTAAGCGCGATCGCGCGTTCTCTACTGTCAAGGGCGGAAACCAACTGGCAACCGTTTCTAAGGTCGCCGTGCTAATCACAGTGGGACCATAGGCTTCTGTATCATCGGGAAAGCCGCCGGCGGGTTGTTCTCGGAGAAAAACGGGCTGTTGAAAATAATTGCTCAACCACTGATTAATCGCCTCGGTTTCTGTGGATAAGTGAAAGGAGGCAGAAGCTGAATCGGGATTGAAAGTGACAGTTAACTGATTCAGGTCAAATGCCGTGCGCAATTGATGGACTTTGGGATTATTTTTACCGTTCACATACTTCCCTTGGCGGTCAAACATTGCCCATCTGCGGTCAAAGTTTAGCGTCCCCGGAGCAATTACCGTCGCGGAATCACACAATATCCCATCTAACGCTTTAATTGGATAGATTAAGATTTTCCCAATCTGAGCAACCATCGTCATTAACAGTGCCTTGTTCATTTACCACTGCTTGCTCCCTTACTCCTCACTGGCGATGACTTCCACTTCATCTTCACGCAAGTGAGCCGTAAACTTTTTTTCAAATTTCACCTTCACTGGAAGATTGGCACTAATCGGTCTGCCTTGCCATTCGGTAACAATTTCTTGAATTGTTCCTTCCATCCCTTTAATATCAAAGGCTTCTTTTTTATGTTTGGGATGGTGATAAACAATAACGGATTCGGTAACGCGAACGCGATCGCCAGGTTTCATATAACTTATCTTAACGTTTACTCTTATTGATCGATGATTGAAATGAAAAAGGGGTTGCTGAACCCGGAATTAGCTAATATAGCTTTACTATTTTTGCATAATAAGTGTGAACTGCTAAATTTTGACAAAGAAATTTCAACAACCACTCCTTTACTCTGCTTCAGGCAAATCAAACAAGACGGTACTGAGGTAACGCTCTGCCCAGTCTTCACCAAAGGCTTTTTCTAGCACGCGGCGAGTTTTGTCATTCTTTTGCTGTTGGCTACAGTACCGTTGTTGTCCGGCTAAATTTGCCTTTTGCTGTTCTGGAGAGACTGGTTCTGCCATCAGCCCTTGTTGACAGTGAAGGATTAAAAAATCACGTACTCGCCCTAAGAATTGTTCTTCCTCTTGCTGATCTTCGGGACGAATAAATAGACAAAATTCCGAAAAGATATCCCCCCAGGGGGGTAATTCTCGAGGTTGGGAAAAGTTAGGGGGAGGCAGCTTTGATAAGGCTGTTGTATAGGCTTCTGGTAAATGACCTTCCTGACTGACTGGCGATAAATCCGCGATCGCCGCACTAATTTGACCGCGTCCGCCCACTAAGTCACAGCCAAAAATAGGCAAATGATACTCCGGTCGCGGGAAAACGACACAATGGAGAATATCAAGATTGTTCCCCACCTTCGCTAATTCCAAATGCAGTTTCCGAAAGGCTTGGGTTTGGTAACAGCGATTTTCAATGGTGAGTTTATCCCCTTCCAGTCGTCCTTCGATATAGCCGAGATCGTCGGGTAAATGATAGGGCAGTAATTGTAACTGCTCTTGCCATACCGTAGTGATTGTATGAGCTAGCCCTCGAATGAGAGGATGTTGTTGGGAACGCAAAGACGATGACGGTTCAGACATAATTCCCTCGCTAGAAACAGTGTTTCTCAAGATATACTGAAGATGATTCCCCTCTCCCGAAGCCATCTCTAATCATGACTTCCCTCAAGGAGAGGTGACAAGCCCTAATTGTCAATTGCTCATAGTCAATTGTCAATTGTTTGGCGAATCTCTGTAAAAAATATTTAATAATTAACTGAGGCAATATGTTGGGTTTAGGCTGGCTCGAAGTAAGTGTGATTTTAGGCGTTGCCATCTTAATTTTTGGACCCAAAAAACTACCCGAAATGGGTAATGCTCTGGGCAAGACCTTAAAGGGATTTCGTAATGAAATGAATGCCCCACAAGAAGAAGATGACTCAGAGTTTGATCAGAAATAAAAGTTGTGATTTGTAGCTGTACTCAATGGAAGAAACAACAGCCCTCATGTCGAAAGAACCGCTTCCTCGCCGTTATCCTCGTGTTCCCATTCAACGCCGTATCTATGCTTTTTTACTAGATTTTGCGGTGGCATGGTTTGTTAGTGCTTTAGTGGGAGTAGCAATTTTACAATTAATTGTATTTGTTGCTGCTTGGTGGGGGCTGCGGGTTTTTGGCGCCTCTCGTTTCAAAGGGCAAAGTTTAGGACGTTGGGCATTTGATATCCAAATTATTGATGGGCGACGGGGACGACTTCCCGATGTGACGTTATTAACGAAGCGCGAAGGAGGGCTCAGTTTAATTGCGTTTATGGGTTTAGTCGGATTACAGTATGGATTTCCGAATTTTCTTTCCATTATCCTTTTACTTTCCCCGATGTTAGTTGATTTAGTCGTCGCAATTGGGGATGAAGAAAACCAGCAAGCCATTCATGATCGGTTTTTTGATACGGTGATTGTTCCCAGTCGTCGGGGTTACTCCCTTGATATTCGGATTCGCCGTTGGGTTGATCTTCTTTTGGATCGTATGAGATAATAGGGGGCTGTGTCATGATTATTGATAAAACTGAGCTAACCATTACATTAACCCCCAACTATGGCAAGTAAAAAGGGTGTCCGGATTATTATCACGTTAGAGTGTACTGAATGTCGCACCAGTACAGATAAGCGGAAAAAAGGTGTTTCTCGTTACACCACAGAAAAAAATCGTCGGAATCATTCAGGACGGGTGGAATTTAAGAAATATTGCCCCTACTGTAACCGACATACTGTTCACAAGGAAACTAAGTAGCACACCAATCAAACCAAGAAATTATGGCCTATTATCGCAAACGTCTCTCTCCAATTAAACCTGGAGATCCCATTGATTATAAAGATGTGGAACTTCTACGAAAATTTATTACTGAGCGCGGGAAAATTTTACCGCGTCGGATTACAGGCTTAACGGCAAGGCAGCAAAGGGATTTAACGCGAGCCATTAATTATGCTCGGATGCTAGCGTTACTGCCTTATGTGGATGCAGAAAGTTAAGTCAATTGGTCTTTTGTTGTTTATTATTGATCCTTTGTTCCTGTTGTTGGATTGGAATAATTCATGACGAATGACGAATGACTCAAGTGTTGAATTGCTACCAGTGAAAGTTACACTAGAGGACGAGTTGTTTAACAAGCGCAAAGCTGGTGGAAAAGGGAACATTAATCGAATTTAAAGCTCAAGGCGAGCGTCGTCTTGCGGTTGCAGAACGACCCGAAGGAAAAAAACATTGGATTGTTTTGGATCAATGGGGTCAGTCTCACACCCTACACCCCCGACAAGTGGAGTATGAAGTGGGAGGCGACCCCAAACGCCCGCAAGAAATTTCAGCTTTTTTAGGAGAAGTCGAATCTTATTTAGATCCGTCTAGTTTAGAAGTCGCTTGGGAATTACTGGTAGAAGACGGAGAAGCTGTCACACCAGAACAAATGGCGGAAGTATTATTTTCGGATCAAAGTGCAGCACCGTGCTACGCCGCCTATTCTTTGTTAGCCGAAGATAAGATTTACTTTAAGCGTAAAGGAAATGTCTTTGAACCGCGGTCATCGTCACAAGTCGCGGAAATTAAACACCAACTGGAAGTTGAGCAACAACGGAATCAAGAAAAAGCGGAATTTGTTCGTCGAGTGAAGCAAGCTTTAGCGGGTGAGCCAATTCAGTGGCAGGGCAGCGAGGGCTTTGCCGGTTTTTACGAAAAGCATCGCGCCCGTTTTGAAGCTTTAGAACGTTACATTCTCCAACCAGAACAAGAGGTGCGTCTCGCCCAAGACACCCTGGTCGAAATTGGACGGGAACCAACCCCTGATGCAGCGTTTCGCTTGCTGGTTGACCTCGGCTTATGGAGTCGCCATGAAAACCTTTTCTTGCGCCGTAGCTCCTATCCTAAACAATTCCCGAAAAAGGTGTTAGATGTGGCGCAGCAATATTTAGATTCTCCTCCTGACGATAGTGAGCGTAATCGCGTGGACTTAACCCAGCAAAAGGTTTACACCATTGATGATGAAAGTACAACAGAAATTGATGATGGGGTGAGTCTGGAAACCTTATCTGATGGACGACATCGGATTTGGATTCATATTGCTGATCCCACGCGCCTAGTGCGACCTGACGATGCACTGGATCAAGAAGCGCGTCGGCGTAGCACCAGCTTGTATCTCCCAACGGGAATGATTCCAATGTTTCCCTCGGAATTGGCAACGGGTCCGATGAGCTTGGTGCAAGGGCAAGTTTGCCCGGCAATGAGTTTTGGGGTGATTCTAGAAGCAAATGGAGAAATTGCCGACTATACCATTGCGGCAAGTTGGGTTAAACCCACTTATCGTCTCACTTATGATGATGTGGATGAAATGCTGGAGTTGGGCGTCACTGCTGAACCCGAAATTACCCAACTGGCCCACTGGGCAGAACAACGGAAACGATGGCGTCAGTCCCAAGGGTCAATCAGTATTAGTTTACCCGAAGCAGTCATTAAAGTGACTCAGGATGAGGAGGTGGAGATTGAATTGTTAGACGACTCACCTGCCCGTCAGCTGGTGGCGGAAATGATGATTCTCACGGGTGAAGTTGCCGCACGATTTGCCATTGATAACGAAATTCCTCTGCCTTTTCGCTCACAACCCCAGCCAGAACTGCCACCAGACGAAGAGTTATTACAATTACCGGCCGGGCCCGTTCGCTACTGTGCGATCCGCGGGTGTATGCCCCGCAGTGAAATGAGTACGACTCCTGCCCGCCATGCCGGTTTGGGGCTAGAGGTTTATACACAAGTGACTTCTCCCATTCGCCGTTATGTCGATTTATTGGGGCATTTTCAAATCAAAGCCTATTTACGCGGTGAACCTTGCCCGTTTTCAGCAGAACAAGTACAGGAAATTGCTTATAGTGCGGGAAGTGCTGCTTACGAAGCCACGCTGGTGGAACGACAAACCAAGCGCTATTGGGCATTAGAATATTTGCGTCGGCATGGGGAACAACGGTGGAGCGCGATTGTGCTGCGTTGGTTACGAGAAGAAGATAATCTGGGCATTATTTTATTAGAAGATTTAGGGTTAGAGTTACCCCACCGCTTCCAGACCAATGTTGAACTCGGCGATCGCGTGGAGGTAGAAGTTGTGGCTGCTGATCCCCATCAGGATCTCATTCGCTTCCGAGAGTTTGTCGAAACAACTGTTAACTAATCGGGCGTTGCTGAATTATAGTACGATTAAACAAAAGCAAGGGCAAATAACCAATAAGAGCCTTACAAAAGAGAATCCATTAGGGTTAACAGATGAAGGGCCTCATCGGATAACTCCTGTTTGTGGTGGTTGAGATAATTTTCTAATACCCCTTTCAGGGCAATCAATTTTAAGCTATTTTCTGCTGGGGTTTGCGCGATCGCGTTGGCTGCTGGAAAATAATCAGTTGCGCCTAAATCCATTAAGGCGGAGCGTCGTAAGGGCAATTTTTCGGCTTGTAAGCCTTTCATTAAGCGTTGACCGTAGTGATCGTCTCTTGTCAATTGATATAGCGCGCGGGCAGTAGCTAACTGGACTTTTTCCACCGGATGGTCTAAAAAAGCTTCTATTTCTGCTTTGGCTTCGGTTGCGCCTAGAGTGCCTAAGGCTTCAATCACTGCTTCATAGGGCTGGACTAAATGGGGTTTTCCTGGAACCGGTTGTGCCGCTGCTACTCCTCCGGCTAATAATGTTTTTAAAGGGGGAATTGCTTCAGGATCCCCAATTTCTTCTAAGGCTTGCGCGCAGGCTTCTCGCACATAATAATCACTACAGCTTAAATTTTCAATGAGTTGGGAAACCGCTTGTGAATCCCCTAACTTTCCTAACGCTCGTGCGGCATTGCGTCGTAGCGGATACCCCCCATCAGGAGAGCGATCCGATTCATCTTCTAAAGCAGCTAACAAGGCATTGATTGCCGTTTGATCGCTAACACGGAACTTTCCTAACCACCAAGCTGCATAATAGCGAAGACTTAAATCCTCTGTTTGTTGCAGGTGCGCGATCGCGATTTCAGTATTATAGGGAGTCATCTTAATCTAGCGTTTGTCAAAGGTCGTTCCGAGAATCTTGCGATAATAATGATTGTCTAACGCTTGCTCTCACTTGGCAATTGTTCATCGTGTCTGCAAGAACTTTCAAAAAGTAACCCCCAAGTATGGGGGCGAGAAAAGTCCTTATTTTTGGGATTTTTTAGTTTCTGGTTCCGGTTGTGGGGCAGGTTCTGTATTCAACGGTTGAATATTAACAATTTTGCCGCCCATCCGATTAATGCGGCGCATTTGTTCATTCATCCGGCTATAAGGCACTGTAAAAAAGACGCTACCACTTTTGCGAATCGCATATGATTGCTTATCCGACTCGCTACTTTGACGCATCCCTTCGACTTCAATGCGATACATCCGACTGGCAGCGCTGTTGGGAGTAGAAATTGTCGTTTGACCGTACATAACCTAAAGACTCCTATTGATGGTGAGAAATTTTAAAACGGTGATAGCAGGGTTAAGACCTCATCTTTTCCTTACCATCACCGCGAATTTAATCCATTTTTTTAAAGTTAGCGTTCCCCGCTTTTAAGCCGGTCTCACACTGACCACTTTTCCGCCTTGACGGACAATTTGCTGTAAGCGTTGGGACAACTGATCGTAAGGAACCAGATAAGCATTGTTACTGTAGCGGATCACCGGACGAATTTGTCGTCCAATTTGTCCACTCACTTCCACACGATACATTCTTGCACTTTGGTTGCCAACGCCGCCAAAGGAAGTTTTGGGCGTGCGAGAGGTTCCTTCTTCGGTACTGGTCGAAGGATTCACAATGGTAGAGGCTTCATTTTTCGCCAGTTCCCAAGTTAAGCGAGGTTCTCTGCCACCAGCTTGAGCGCGATCGCTTGTACCATAGCCTCGATACAATTGGAACATCCGAGTAAAGTTTGTCGTTCTTGCACCTAACCCGACTTGGAAGCCGGTGTAGTAAGGAACAATGTCTTCCCCAAACTTACTCACATATTCTTCGCTATCCAGGTAGGAATCAATTTCGGCATCAACGCCTTTTTCTTCACACAACTGCGTGTGATACGCCCACTCATCTTCATCATAAGGCGGACGACCTAGCAGATGCTTAAAGTTCAATTCCACAAACCGTTGATTGGAATTGGGATAGAAAAACTTTTCTTTGTATAAATCGGATTTCGCGATCGCGCGGACTAAGCCTCGCACGGTCAAGTTGCCTTGACGCAGTAGCGATTCTGCAGAAACGAGGCGCTCTGACTCCATAACGTAGTCATTGCCTAAGACCTGTCGATACACCGCGCGAATGATACTTTGTAGCTCATCTTCACTGGTATTCCAGCGCAGTTCTACCGGATCACCATCAAAGGATTCTAAACCTAAACGTCCCGCCACAGCGAGATTAGAAGCAACTAAGGTTTTCATAAATTTACACCCTCCCCAAGGGACATTTTGCAGCAATTTATTCGGGTGAATACGCCATTTCAAAGCTATTACAAAGCCCGGAAAAATTCACAAATGCTAACACGGATTCTCTGTTTCCCAGTCAACATTCGCTCACTCTTCCGGGCGAACACCAAGAACAATTAGCTCAGGGCGTTAATGGCATAGTCGAGATAGGTGTTGGCTTCGTTAGCCGCTTGACCACTTAAGCCATGATTCGCTTTGATGTGCTTCAGGGCTTCAATGTACCAAGAAGGAGACAATTCAAATGTACGGTTGATTTCATCTAAACCAGCGATGAGATACTCATCCATGGGACCAGTACCACCCGCAATGAGGCAGTAAGTTACCATGCGCAGATAGTGTCCGATATCACGAGCACATTTATCTTTACCGCGCTGATCATGAGCGTATTGAGGTCCCTGCATTTGGGTGGTGTAAGGGAACTTTTGATAAACTGCATTAGCTGCACCATTGATTAAGTCATTGGACTTTTGAGTGAGTCCACGGGCAGCTTCCATGCTGGCAATGGCACGCTCAAAACGACCATTTGCAGATTGGAGTTCAGTGTTACCGAGGAAACGTCCTTGGCTATCAGCAGCAGCAATGGCTTCGGTGATTGGAGTTTTCATTTTGGTTTTCTCTTCCTAACGTTGACAACAGATTTACAAAAAAGATTTCAGCTATACAAAAAATCCCAATTGATTTTGGGAGCTAGACAAACCAGATTATGCAACTGCAGCAGCAGCCCGATCAAAGTAGCTTGCCACTTCAGACATTAACTGGCTGCAATCCCCTTGAGTAATGCCATTGGGATCATTAGCAAGGCGAACTGCTTCTTCTTTCATTTTTTGTACGCCAGCAGCAACGGATGCGCCAGGAACACCGAGAGCTTGGTAAGTTTCACGGAGTCCATTTAAGCAACGATCTTCAAGAACGCTTGCATCGCCAGCGAGAGTCGCATAGGTTACGTAACGGAGGATGATTTCCATGTCGCGTAAGCAAGCTGCCATGCGACGGTTGGTGTAAGCATTTCCACCGGGTTGAACCAGTTGAGGTTGCTCGGCAAACAAGCCACGAGCAGCGTTAGTAACAATGCTAGCGCTGTTGCTAGTCATACGGTTAACGGTATCTAAACGCTTGTTTCCGTCTTGAACCATTTGGGTGAGGGCATCGAGTTGCTCGGTGCTCAGAAATTCACCACGGCTATCTGCTTGGGAAACAACACGGCTAAATGCGTCGAACATTGTTTTTCAGTCTCCTTGATCGATGATGTTGACTACGGCAAGGGCTGCTTTCACTGATTGGCAATTACAACAAGTGTAAAGAATTATGAGAATCTTTCTTACTTTAGATGAGAAACATGATACTCTTCTCAGTTCATCTTTCTCTTTGCCTTTCAGCTATGTTTTAAACCCTTCTTGGTAAATTTATACACCCTATTCCCTCATTTTTGTATTACAGTATGTTAAGATT
>CAZAYV010000048.1:15062-24554 GCA_964489465.1 uncultured Dactylococcopsis sp.
AAAAACCCTGAAATCATCAAGATTGATGCTGAGATTGAAAAGTTGCAAGCCCAACAGTCTAAGCTGCGCTAAGGACAAATTGTTTTTTAGCGAAATACTTACTGAACCACAAACCAAAGAGCAAAATAAATAAATGGACACGGGAAAACTACAACATTTTTTTGATTGTTGTTTAGGTCACTGGGATATTGAACGCACTTATCATTATCTCACGCATCAAGAAGTAGAGCGCTCGCACACCAAGTTTGAAGTCAAGCCACTGACTCCAGAGTTACAAACCAAAGTCTTAGTGGATAATCAATATGACGTTTCCGATCAAGATACGGTTCTCTCAGGGTTTCAACTCTATTTTCATACAGTCTCAGACAAAGGAGAAGAAGTGGCACAAGCCTTGAATGCCTTATTTGTACCGAAACAGCAAACTGGGGAAATTTTAGAAGGGGATTATTTGCGCGATCGCGCCTATGAAGAAGCGCGACCCATTGTGTCCCATTTCCGCTTCGATCCTGCCGTTTCAGAACTCCTGATGACAACGCCCTATACTCAAGTCGTTTCCGTTGACTCGATTACCTTGGTGAATCCCAACTTAAGAATTCGTAAAATTATCAACTACGACCGCCCTCCTGAAGGAGAAACCCTGAAAAATGTGAGATTAGTTGGGTTTGGTGTTGAACAAAAAGTGAGTACGCCTTAAGTTATCCTCCCCACCTGAAAAGCAGGATCGGGGAAGATGTAGGAATTAACTGCTAATTGCAGTAATTGCTAACATCAGAGCAATCAATACCACAAATAGTGCACCTAAGCCGGTAACGACGGGCCAATTGGCACGGCGCAGAAATTGTTCCCAACTGAAAGGTTCAAACCCTCTAAATAAGCCATCAGCCCCCTGGCTGGGTATACCACTCACACCACTCGGAGGCGGAAGTTGATCACGATAATCAGTTCCATAGCGTGGCATACGCTCAAAGGGCAATTCCCCTTGCTCACGTTGGGGTAGAATACGTCGTCGTTGATAAGGGACAATATTTTCACCAAAATTGCTACTGTATTCGTCGCTTTCTAATAATGCATCAATGAACCCTTGAATGCCTTGCGTTGCCAGAACAATCGACCAAGCAATTTTTTCCCGATCACTATAAACTGGTCGTCCGAGTACTCGTTGCACACAAATTTCCACAAACCGATAATTATTGTTTACTTCGTAATTGAATCGGCGGAATGAATCTGAGAGGACTAAGCCGCGAACAAAATCTTTAACGGTAATTTGACCGGATTTAAGTTGAGATTCGAGAAGCAGCTGACGATTACTAGCCAGCATTTGTTGTTCATGGAAAATTTGCCGATAAGCAGCGATAATAATCGACTCAATTTCACTCAATGAGAGTAGGTCTTGAGGATAATTATAAATTCGAGATCGTTCATCTCCGGGAATTTCAAACCCCTTAACCCGTTGATTTTGGCTGGAAGGGGCATACTCTAGCAAAGGAAGTGGCATTTTAAAATTACCTCCCACAACTTAAGATTAATCATGCTTAACTTACACTGAAAGCGATCAAGATTGGAAATGGATGATGGGAGAAAGTAGAAAATTTTAACATTTGGCGAGAGCCTCTTCCTTAAATGACTCCCCTTAATTTGTCAGGATTCCTTAAACTTATCTTATTTTTCTTAACAAAATCTTAAAATAAGTCCCTTTGCAGCCCTGCAATTCGTTACCGCAATACTATACTGGTTGATTACGTGAGTGTGTAAACTAAACATGGCAAAAACGAAACGAACGAAAGCAGGAAAAGGATTCGCACAAGTCAAAAGCAGCAATAGCAACGCTGAAATTACGCTAAGTGCCGCTAGTCAAGAAGGATTAGTCGCGATGGCAAGTCAAGTCGGGATTGCTCCTTCAGAACTCGTCGAGCACATTGTCAAGGGGAAAATTGCGGTGTTAACCGATACGGCAGAAAAAACGATTTCTGTAACCCCTCATAAAAGTGCAAGTCAGTCCCCAACTGTGGCAGTCGTTTCCGAAGAAAAAACGAGAAATCAGGAAGGGAGATCGGCTGATCAACTCCGGGCTTTGGAGGAACAAATTGCGGATCAAAATGGGCAAATTACGAAGTTGAAAAAAAAACTGGCGCAACAAGACAATCTGGAGCAAAACTATCAAACAATTTCTCTGCAAAGTCAACAGCAGTCAATTTATATTGATGAATTAGAAGCAGCGCGATCGCGCCAACGTCAAGAAATTCAAGAATTAAATCATCGCCTGAATCAACTGCACTCTCAACTCAACCTTCAAGAAAACCAATCTCAAACTGAGATTGCCGCTAAGGACCAACAAATTGCGGAACTGCAAGCACAGGTTCAAGCGCTACAAAGTTTCGCTAGTATCGGAGAGAAACAACTTAATCGTTGGCGTTCTCGTAGTATTCAGTAAGCATTAAGGAGTAAATGACGCGAATGGACGGACTGCAATTTTTCCAACAAAGTGCGGGTCAATGGCGTTCTCTGCGAACCACCCACCATCTTCCTTTTCGTCGCGCCGAAACGGGCGGTTCTGAGATTATGGTTGAAGCCCTAAGTGCAGAAGATGGTCGTATCACAGAAATTTGTGAAATGCACGAAGTTGATCCCACCTCAGCAGTTGGCGGTGCCCATGTTAGTTGGGATGGTGCCATGGAATGGGATAAAGAAGGAGAAGACCATTCCGGAACCAGTGTTTTTTCACTAGTTCCTGATCCAGAGAATCCTCAACAAGGGAAATTATTGCGGGAAAGAGGCTATGCCGAAGTGGTGCCGGTCATCGGAGAATACTATATCGACCAAGAAGAAGCATTGGTATTAGTCACCGAATATGACACCATGAGCATTAATGAGCGCTTTTGGTTTCCCCATCCCGATCTGCGGTTACGCACCAGTACCGTTAAGCGCTTTGGCGGATTAAGTACAGCCACCTTCTGTGCAGAAATTCGCGTTGATGAAGACAATAGCGCCACCCCAAAACCGAGTGACACTTCAGTTCAGTCCCTTTGGGGATGGTAGTTGCAGACTGTGACCGATTTCCAATCATCCATTCAGTCTTTAGCAGCTGAGCAAGGAAGCGCTTACTTAGCAAAGATGCAACGCTTAGCTTTAGATGCCAGTTTAGTCGAGTTGAGCATTTCTCAGGAGTGGAAACAACAAATTTATCGCACGATCGCGCTGCGGATTCGCGCCATTAATCAAGAACTAGAAACCCATTTGGCCTTGTGTCAAAACTGTTTCCACCCTCCCCGACGGCTAGCCATACAAATCTTTGCGACGCCTTTTGCGCAGCAGCTGAAGATTGACGCTTTGTGTAATTTAAAGACTGAGCCAATCACCATTTTGATTGATGTGGGGCGGATTGTGCGCGAGGATTGGCTGTGCGCGATCGCGCATGAATACGCCCATGCCCAAGTGGGCATCGCCGGACATCATGAAGCATTTCTAGAAACCCTTACTCATCTCTGTTTAGGTTTAGGCTTAACGCCACCGCCTCCGGGTGGACTCTCTGAATCAGAATTGCGAAATTGGCCCCCTTGTCAGCCCACGAGAGATGCTTTAGCTTTTTGGTTAGGGGAACAGTAACTAAATAAACTGCCTGAGGAAGCGTAAATCGCTATTGTACAGCCGGCGAATATCATCCATTTGGTGCAAAACCATCGCAAACCGTTCTACTCCTAAGCCCGCCGCAAAACCTGTATAACGTTCAGGATCGTAACCTACTGCTTTCAAGACATTGGGGTCAACCATGCCACAACCCAAAACTTCTAACCACTTGCCATTCCACTGCACATCTACTTCTGCCGAGGGTTCCGTAAAGGGAAAATAACTAGCCCGAAACCGGACGGCAAGGTCATCGCCAAAGATTTGTCGCAAGAATTCCTTAATGGTTCCTCGCAGATCGGTAAATCTTAACCCCTCTTCGATGGCTAATAGTTCTAATTGGTGGAAAACTGCAGAGTGGGTCGCATCAACGGTATCTCTCCGGTAAACCCGACCCGGTGCAATGACCCGCACCGGGGGATCATGTTGTTCCATGTAGCGAATTTGCACCGAAGAGGTATGTGTCCGCAATAGTTTTCCATCGGGAAGATAGAATGTATCTTGCATATCCCGCGCGGGGTGGTCTTGCGGGGTATTCAAGGCTTCAAAATTATAGTAGTCGCTTTCAACTTCAAAGCCTTCTGCAACGGTGTACCCTAAGCCAACAAAGATATCCAGCATTTGGTCAATCATGCCATTGAGGGGATGCACTTGCCCGAGGGGACGCATCACCCCCGGCATGGTAACATCAAGGGTTTCAGCAGCGAGTTGCGCTGCGAGTTGCGCCCGTTGTAAGTTCTGACGGGTTTGTTCGATCGCGCTTTGGATTTCTTCTTTCACTTCATTGGCTAAGGAACCGATGTGGGGGCGTTCTTCTGCTGAGAGTTTTCCCATTCCCCGCAAAACTTGCGAGAGTTGTCCTTTTTTACCGAGATATTGCACTCGCAGTTGTTCGAGACTTTCTAAATCACTAGCAGACGCGATCGCGTGCCTGGCATCCGCTTTTAAATTCGTCAATTGGGTTTCTAAATCCAGAGAAGAAGAGGTCATGCTGGCTGGGAGTAAGACATTTAGCGTTATCAACCTATATCAGTTTAGCAAGATGTTCGTCAAGCATGAGTATTCTGCTTCAGGCAAATTATCGCCGATCATCTAAGACATAAACATCAGGTCGACAATAATCTTGATGGGGTAGTTGATGCATCGCAACCCCAATCAGGCGAATTTTAAACCCTCCTGCAAGCATTCGTTGATAGGCATTGTGGCGACTGGTGTTGACCCCTGCTGTTAAGGTGTTTAATTGACAATCAGTTGCGAAAATATTGCACACTCTCAGGAGTTGCTCAAATCTGTCTTCTGCCTGAGAACCAGGGCGTACCGCGCCAAATTTGATATAACAATTGTTACTACTGCTCTGTCAAGCTAATTTTGACGAGTGGCGATCAACCGATTACGTCCTTCCTTTGTCCTTTCCCCCTCTTGACCCGTCAATTGGAAATTGACAAGGCACTACCCCCCTCAGAACCTGCTCCATAGTGGCAAATAGCAAAAGCAGCTAGGCCAATTTCATCCCACAGTAAAAGGGTCTCTCCCAATTGCTGTTCCACTACCAGTTGGATTTCTGCCTTTAAATCCAAACCGTTATAAATGGCATCCGTGAGGGTTTGGCAAGCGAGCAGAGATTCCTCTTGTTGTTGAGGGGATAGCGTTGAGTAGAGACAGTAGGGTTGCTCCCCGACAGTTGGCGTGACTGGTTTTTCCAGTACAGTGGTGAGGTAACCGGGAGAAAATCCAAACTTGCTGTAGAACCAGAGATGTTTGGCACTAGGCTGTTGACTTTGTCGGAAAAAGGGGTGATTATTTCCTTGCAGAATCTATGTTAAGCTAATCCAAATTTAACTTGCAATAACAGCATTACCTTTATTTTTAATCTTTCTCTTCCATTTAATCTGTAATCCTCCTTGATTTAACAGCTTGTCTAAGGTTTTTTTTCTAACTCTTGAACTGATTTGAATAATCGATGTGCTACATATTCTTTAGTTGAGTGCCAGACTAACTCAATTAAGTTGTAGTCAGGACTATATTCTGGTAAATACTCTAAAATAATATTTGGTAATTTATCTTATATTTTATCGATTATTTCTTTCTTTTTATGAAATGAAGCATTCTCTAATATGACAATTATTTTCGGTCCCTGAACGGTAAAATCTGATTCTTGATTTCCTTGGCTAATCCACTCTTTTTTTACCGATTCATTTAAGTGACTTATCTTATTATAAAATGTTTCGCTTTCTCCTTTCTCAATAAAATAGCAGATTCTTTTTTTGTCGCTATATCTTAATCCTCCCATCACATTCACTCTTCCTTTTCTTCTTTGTCCCGTTACTTTTTTCTTTTTCCCAATCCGTCGCCAACTTTTTCTCCTGATGACTCTCATGCTAAATCCCGATTCATCCCAAAACCATACCTGGATCTGGTTTGGCTGTTTTTCACTAGCTTCAATATATCCTGATAATTTTTATTTAAAGGCTTTTCTTTTATTTCCTTTTTTTCTTTGGTCTTTTAAGCTCTCTAAATTATCAGGGTCTCCATGACAACACCAATAGGCTACACGACGATAAATACATCCTAAAAAATCAGTGATTTCGGCATACGTTTTACCATCATTCATCAGAAGTAACATCAAAGCTCTTTGTCGAAAATGACTATCTTCACTTTCTTTTAAAGCATTTTGTAAATTTTCTTTTTGCTCTTGTGTTAGAAAATTTTTGACAGGCATATTCTTTAACTTAGGAATTGATCTAATTGCTATTTTATGCAATATCGATGTTGCTCAGCTTATGAGGATTTAGGCTTAATTCATGCAGTAAAACGATCGCGCGGGGGGTTTCGTTTATTTGAACAAGAAACCACACTGATGCGTTTGCAGTTTATTCAACAGGCGCAAAGTTTAGGGATGAGTTTAAGTGAGATTAAAGAATTTTTAACGGTGCGCGATCGCGCGCCGCTGGTTTCAAAAATCTTAAGTTTGTCCTAGACTTTGGGCGTTAGGCATCTTCACTAACTGAATCCACTAGTATTAGTGAAAGTATATCTCTGAGGCAGTCTCATGAGTAAAATAAAAAATATGGCTAGGATTATAGGGAGCGGACTATTATTAGTCATTTTGTTGGGGCTATTTTTGATCAATCCACCAACAGCAGATGCCGAGAGTTACAATGTCGAGTCTGTCAATATTTCAAGAGGAGAACAAGATAAGGCGGAATTGTCAACTTCAAGAGGCACAATGCGAAAAGAAATTGTGGATTCGGGAACCTTAAATACCCGCTCAGCAACGACCGGTGAGTTAGATATTGTCAACATGGCAACCGTTCAACTCACTTCCGAGGAGTCAGCTCATCCCATTGAAAACGCCTTTAACCAAGAGCACGGCAAGGAAGCCAGTTATTGGGCTGCAGCTGCCTCTGGACCTCAAACCATCACCCTCGTCTTTGATGAGCCCCAAGTGATTCGGAAAATCCAACTGGAAATCGAGGAGGTCGAAGTGAGTCGCACTCAAGTGCTTCAAGTTTCAGTCTCTCACAATGGAGGCGAAAGTTTTGAGAAGGTGCTTGAGCAAGATTATACTTTTAGCCCGCCAGGAACGACATTTCAACGGGAAGATTGGACAGTCAATCTTGAACAAGTCACACACTTTCGTCTGAAGATTATACCTGATCGAGATCATCATGCGGCTGTTGCGAAATTAAGCTCACTAATTCTATCTTTGTAAGGTCTCTAAAACATACATCAGAGTCTCAGTTGCAGCCGATCAAGTCTTTGTTGTTTTCCTGAAGTATCTGGTTCTTGGACAGTTTGGCAACCGCCGATTCCCATCACGGAGGCAAGGGTCAAGATCATAGCTGCTGCGGTTGTGAAAGAGCGTTTCATGGTTAATGATTATTTCTAGAGGGCAATCCTGTCGATTTACGCCAAAATCGGTAACTATTCCCGATTCAAGCGAAGGCAAGTTGGGATACTTCACGCGACCGTTACTTCCGAACAGAGGTAAACATCTTGGATGGTGTGGAAGAGTTTGACCCCTTCTTCAAAAGGACGCTGGAAGGTTTTGCGACCGGAGATTAAACCGCATCCCCCAGCGCGTTTATTGATGACAGCCGTGCGAGTCGCTTCGGCAAAGTCGTTTTTACCGGAAGAACCGCCGGAGTTGATTAAACCGACGCGACCGGCATAGCAATTGAGCACTTGATAACGGGCTAAGTCAATGGGATGCTCTGAGGTCAGATCGCTGTAAACCCTTTCGTGAGTCCGACCGTATTTTTCGCCTGTCGCGTTGGCCACGGCTTCGTAACCGCGATTGTTTTGCGGGAGTTTCTGCTTGATTAAGTCAGCTTCGATGGTCACTCCCATGTGGTTGGCTTGACCAGTCAAATCGGCAGCCAGATGATAGTCTTGATCTTGTTTGAAAGCACTGTTGCGAAGATAGCACCAGAGAACCGTTGCCATTCCCAGTTCGTGGGCATAGGCAAAAGCCCGGCTCACTTCTTGAATTTGACGGTTAGACTCCTCAGAACCAAAATAAATGGTGGCGCCAACGGCTGCTGCGCCTAAATCCCAAGCCTGATCAACGGCGGCGAACATGATTTGATCGTGGTGGTTGGGATAGGTTAATAATTCATTATGGTTTAATTTAACAATAAAGGGAATACGGTAGGCATATTTGCGCGATAGGTTGCCGAGATTGCCTAAAGTGGTTGCGACAGCATTACAACCGCCTTCTAGGGCTAATTTAATAATGTTCTCCGGATCGAAATAAATGGGGTTGGGGGCAAAAGAAGCACCGCCAGAATGCTCAATGCCCTGATCCACTGGCAAAATGGAGAGATAGCCGGTGTTCGCCAAACGTCCCGTGCCATAAATCTGCTGCAAATTCCGCAAAACCTGCGGATGGCGATCGCTGTAAGCAAAGATGCGATCCACGACATCTAGCCCCGGCAGGTGCAGCATTTCTTTAGATACTTTCGGCTGATGATTCAGTAAGCTCTCGGCTTCATCTCCCAAATAAGACTCAATTTGGCTGGTGGGCATGGCAAGAGTGGATGTCATCGCTGTTTTTCCTCCCGAATTAAATTGATCTCCACCTTTTCAATCCTGTCAGTTGCTCTATTCAGGGTTTTCCACCGCAGGAAGGAGTTTCCCACCTAATCAAGTTTGAATATTATTTTATAACCACAGAGTGATATTAAAGCGTAAAATTATTGCACTCTCGTGGGAAGTCTTAATCGCAAATATTTTGCTATTCTAGCAGATGAAGTAAGACAAAGAAAAGGAGGTTGTCAGCGTGATGCGTCGCTTGACACTCGGAACTCTTACAACCTTACTCTTCACCTTGGGTGCTGCAGGAACAGCGCAAGCGGAAACTATGCCTTCGGGAAACGAGCAAGCCCGTGTTCAAAGAAACGTCCGCAGCACTGAAGCATTTGATCTTGTGGCTTCTGCCTATCGTGGCGAATTTAGATCCCAAGGGGTTCCCAGCTATGGGAATTTAGAACAAGCCTACGAAACGAATCAAATTGATGCTGAAACCTTGGTTAAACGCGCGATCGCAGCCGGGGAGCTTTCTCCCGAAGCTGCCCAAGATGAAGGCTATATGAATGCGGTTGAGCTTCACCTGCGGGACTTAGTTGATCGCGGGCAAGACGACAATTAAACTTTCAACAGCGATGAAAGCTAGCTAGTTCACAGAGAGATGCGATTGACCCGAAGTGCCTGTACAGAGGGTTAATCGCACCTGAGGCGCTTTTACACTTTCAACAGTGGCTTTGACATCCCAAAAAGAAAAGGTCAAAGCCTAAATTCTTTCTATAGTGTTTAGGTAGGGCTTGCTGAAAAAGTGCGCGATCGATGCGAACCATCAATAGGTAAACCATC
>CAZAYV010000049.1:0-24525 GCA_964489465.1 uncultured Dactylococcopsis sp.
GGTCCGCCGATCGATGGTGGCGGCTGGGTGAACAGTCAGCGCGGCGACCCCAAAAAAAAATAAAATTATTTGACTGTAATGGTGTAATCAGGACTGATCTGATCGGCTGCTTCAGCGACGCGTTCTCTGACATTTTTAGGAAGAGCGATATAGCCTAATTGAGGAGCGATCTCTTGCCCTTCGTTAAGACCATACTCAATCGTTGAAAGCAAGCTTTATACATTTTTTGCTTCATAGTTCTACTGTAAATTTAAAATAAAAAACACTGCTTAGTTTAGATAAAATTGTAAAAATTGTTACAAAACAACAAATTAATGACAGGTTTCAGACCAATCTCAACCTTGTTAGAGGCTATTGATTATTGAACTTAAACCGCGTCTACTTTGAAACCCGTAGTTTTTCTTCTTCAGGTTCGAGATGTTTTTTGACCCAAAGGCGATCGCTTAAAACTACAGGAGTAGTATTAATTTAATGCTGGAAATCAGCAACAGCATCAATTAATTCTTGCTCAGACTCATAACAAGTATGATAAGTTAGGTCTTCTCTTAACCATTGCCAAAGATGCTCAACGGGCATAAAGTCGGGGCTATAACCAGGTAATGGTTCGAGATGGATGTCCATAGCTGATGCTGCATCTTTGACTAATTGAGCACGATGATAAGGTGCTCCATCCCAAACAACAGTCATTTTCTGGTCAGGAAATTCAACTCGTAACTTTTTCAGAACATCGATGGTATTGATTTTCTCTGCCTTCTCATAAGGGAGAATTCTGGTCTGTGCTTGGTTATAAAGATAGACACCATAAAACGAGACTTTCTTTCTTCCAGGGGAACTAGAGCTTATCCAAAATCTTTCGCCTTCAATTGACCAACCATAACCTTCATCTGTATCTAAATGGATGTGAGCTTCATCAATATAGATTAATAGTCGATTTTGATGAAGCGCATCATCGAGTAACCCAGTAATTTTTTTAATAAATTCAGCTCTTTTAGCCGTATTACCTTTATTAAGCAATTTTTTCGCCTTCTTCCAGGAAAAACCCATTTGCTTGAGAGTTTTTCTGATTGTCTCTCGACAACAATCTATTTCCCATTTCTGTTGAATCCATTGAACTAACCTTTTTAAGGTCCAACGGGGTATTGGTTTGGTTTTCCTTTCTTGTGGTGGTAATGCTGCTATCTTCAGTGCTGACTTGATTTGATTACCTATATCTTTTCGGACTCTTGCGGAAAAAAAGGGGTTCTTCCTCCCGATCTTTGATACAAGAGTGCCCTTAGACCTTCTCTATTATAGCGATGCACCCATTCCATTATTGTTTGCGGGTTTCTGTTGGTTTGTTTCCCTACAAGAGTTGCACTTTTCCCTTCAGCGATTTCATACAATGCCATCAGTCTTTCTCTGGTTCGAGGGTGTTTGGCAGCTAATGCTTCTTCTCTCAATAACTCTTTGCTTTGATTCCAACCAGCGCAATCTACTTTTAACATCAACTCAATTTAGTCTTGTCTTTCTTCTCTAAATCAGCCTATTTTATTTTGAGCCAAAACTCCAGTTTTCAAACTGGACGGGGTTTAATTTAGTCAGATTCACCCAAACACTATAAAAGCGTAAACTATTTTGGTAAAGATAAGATTATGATTCAGTAAAAACTTTTAGAGATAACCTTCAATATTTTCTGAATCTCCGACGAATTAACCACTTCTCTAACTCTACGCCCCAAAAAACTAAGGTACTCAAAGCCAGGCTAAGCAATAGGTCTATCCCTCCCAAGGCTACTGTTCCAAAGATTTGTTGTAAGAAAGGAACGTAAATGACGGCTAGTTGCAGCCCGAAAGTTAAGAGGATTACTCCCCAAAGCGGTTGATTGGAAAGCAAACCAATCTGGAAAAGTGAGTCTCGCTCCGAGCGAATTGCCAGGGCATTCCCCATCTGCGAGAGAGTGAGGACAGTAAATAACATGGTCTGCCATTCCTGGCGGTTGCCAAGCCAATATCCATAGCCCGTACCAAGGCATATGATCCCCAGCAAGAAACCGATCCAAACGATGTCCCGACCCATGCCTCGACCGAAGAAATCCTCGGTCGGCGAGTAGGGGGAACGATTCATGGTCCCTCGTTCTGCCGGTTCCACACTCAAAGCCAAAGCAGGCAGACCATCTGTCGTCAAGTTAATCCAAAGAATTTGCAGCGGTAGCAGCGGTAGCGGCATTCCCAGAAAAGGAGCCAACAGCATCACCAAAAGTTCCCCCACATTACTGCTCAACAGATACTTGATAAACTTACGAATGTTGTCGTAAATGACTCGCCCCTCTTGAACAGCAGCCACAATCGTAGCGAAGTTATCATCAAGCAAAACTAGATCCGCTGCCTCTCTAGCGACATCGGTCCCGTTAATGCCCATCGCCACACCAATATCGGCTGCCTTCAAAGCGGGACCGTCGTTGATGCCATCCCCAGTCATGGCGACAATTTGCCCCTGTTTTTGGAGAGCGCGAACGATGCGCAACTTTTGTTCTGGAGAAACTCTGGCATAAACAGAAACCTCTAATACCGCGTCGGTTAATTCAGTCTCGCTCAAGCAATCAAGTTCCTGAGCGGTCAAGATAAAGTGCTCGCGAGCCAGAGCGAGCTCTCGGGCAACATGACCGGCGGTTTTAGCGCGATCGCCAGTAACCAGCACTGGACGGATCCCCGCTCTGTGACAACCAACAATAGCTGCTCGGGCTTCGGGTCGCATCGGATCGTCGATGCCCACTAAGCCGATGAAGATTAGCTCCCTCTCCAGGTCTTCTAGAGAAGGGGTCGGAGCGGAGGGTAAGAGTCGAAAAGCCACTCCCAGCACCCTCAGCCCTTTTTGGGTGAACTGGTGTTTGGCTTCCCTAATCCGTTCGCGCCAGTTGCCATCGAGGGGTCTAGCTCCGCCATCTACCCAAATCCATTCGCACACAGAAAGCAAACTGCCAATCTTACCCTTGGTGAAGGCAACATATTCTGCTCCTGCCATCGTCGCTTGACTCCAATACCGGACCGCTTCTAAAGCGACGGGAAAAGAAAAGGTGGCAGGAATTTTGTGAACAGTGGTCATTCGTTGCCGTCTGAAATTAGAGGGAACTTGGTTCACACGGGGAAGGGCTTGTTCGAGTTCGGTCTGCCAAAGTCCCTGGCGAGCAGCTGCCATTAGTAAAGCACTTTCAGTGGGATCGCCTACCGCTTGCCAAGAGCGCGGTTCATCGGGGTCGGGTTCTAGAGAAGCATCGTTGCACAAGATCGCACTAGCTAACAAGAAAGATAAAGCGGGTGGCTGGCTCAGTAGAAGTGGTTGTTCTCGCTCGTTTTCCAGTAGGGGAGAATAAGAGTGCAGCCGAGCTGTTAAGTCTAGCCGATGTCCCGCCACGTCCAGTACAGTAACGGTCATGCGGTTTTGGGTGAGGGTACCCGTTTTGCCAGAACAAATCGTCGTCACCGAACCGAGGACTTCGACAGCCGGCAAATGGCGGACGAGAACGCGTCTTTTGAGCATCTTCTGCGCACCTAAGGCGAGGGCAATTGTCACGACGGCGGGCAGACCTTCGGGTAAGGCTGCTACAACTAAAGCGATCGCGGTTAGAAACATTAACCGGACGTCCTCTCCCCGCAGCAGTCCTAAAATTAGGATCGCTCCTACCAGAGCAAGGGAAGCGATTGCTAATTGACCTCCCAGTCGAGCTAGACGCTTTTGTAACGGGGTCGCTTCCGGTTCTACCTTCTCCATCAGGCTAGCAATACAACCGGATTGGGTATTCATTCCCGTTTCGGTAACGATCGCCCGAGCGCGTCCGTAGGTGACGACAGTTCCGGCATATACCATATTGCATCGCTTGTCAATCCCTAAATCTTTTCCAGGTAAAGCCTCTGTATCTTTATCTACTGGTTCGGCTACCCCAGTCAGAGCAGCTTCGGCAGTGCGCAAGCCCCAATTTTCCAGCAGTCGACAGTCGGCTGGCACTAGCTCTCCGCCTTCAAGAAAGATGATATCGCCTGGTACGAGTTGTCGTGCGGAAAGTTCCTGCTGGTGATCGTTGCGACGAACTCTGACGGTGGGGACAGCGAGCTGTCTGAGTTTGGCGATCGCTTTTTGCGCTCGATATTCTTGGCTGAAGCCCAAACCAGTAATGAGAAGGACAATTATTCCAATGCCTAATCCATCTTTATAATTTCCGAGAAAAGCTGAAATTATGGCAGCAACAATCAGCAGCATTACCAATACTTCTTTCAATTGCTCCCACAAGATGCGCCAGGGACTTTTGACTTGCGGCTCGCTCCGTTCGTTGAGACCATAATGTTTGAGGCGACGGGATGCTTCGATCTCACTCAGTCCGGACGAGGGGTTGCTACCGAGCTTTTCTAGGACTTCTCGGACCTCTAATTGGTGCCAGATACTCATGTTCTCCTCTTAATCGTTCAGCCTTTTCCCCTCAATAATATTTGCTTTTACTCTGAGCTTTCTAAGTTCCCGGATCAGGCGCTGTGCTTGATGCTGATATAATTTTATCGGTCTGAATTTTGGCAGATCGCTCATCATTTCTCGAGCTTGATTTAAGTCATGCCTTAATTGGGTCTTCATCAATGCAAGCGCGCTTGACTTTGGTGGTGAAGGGAGTGCAACCGCGCTTGACTATAACTATTTTAGGTTAGGCTTTCTCCAAAGCGTTCGCCATAACAAACTCGTTCTACATGAAAGCGCCCCCCATACTTTTTAATCGGTTCATCGGCATAACCAAGAGGCAATAAGCAACACACATCAACCTCGGCGGGGATATTAAACGCTGCTTTGACTTGGGCGGTATCAAAGCCCTCCATGGGACAAGAATCGACCCCAAAGCCTTTGGCAGCAATCATCAAATGAGCCACAGCTAACATGGTGTGACGGTTTGTCCAGGCTTCTAAAGCGTCAAAACAGGGTTGATATTCAAATAGCTGGGGAATTGCGCCTCGCATAAAATCGGCATACTTTTCATTCACCCCTCCTGCTTCGATACCCAGTTGGATCACCTCTTCAATATACTCGGTTTGATTCACCGCGCGATCGCCGCAACAGATGAGAACAACAGGGGCTTGGGCAACTTGAGCTTGATTGAAAGCACAAGCTTGCAATTGCTCTTTATTTTCTTGGTCTTTGACAAGGATAAACCGCCAAGGCTGTAAATTGTAACCCGAAGGAGACTGTAAACCCAATTCCAAAATTACTTTGAGAATCTCATCGGGAATTGGATCCGGGCGAAAAGCCCGAGCAGCACGGCGAGTTTGAATCGCTTCGGTTAAACTAAGCTGGGGTTGAGGTAAATTGTCACTCATAATGAAAAACTCCTATACATCTTTACGGGTGGGAGACTGGTAGGAATGCCTGAGGGGTTACGCCAGATCGAATAGCAAGATTTCGGTATTATCGCTTGTGGCAATCAGTTCAAGGTCTGTTTCTTGGGTAATCCCTGCACCATCTCCGGCTTGCAAGATTTGACCGTTAACATCCACCGACCCTCTAGCAATTTGAATCCAGATTGAGCGATTATCGTTCGTGAAATGGGTAACGGGATTCCCCTCATTCAAAATGGCAACGTAAAGATAAGCATCCTGATAAATCTTGACGGAATTCTCTCTACCATCCGGAGAGGCGACCAGTTTTAAATTGCCTTGTTTCTGAGACAAAGGAAAGTGTTTTTGTTCATAACTGGGTTCAATGCCCACTTGATCGGGAATAATCCAAATTTGGAGCAAATGAACCGGTTCTGTATCAGAGGCATTAAACTCGCTATGGGCAATCCCTGTTCCTGCAGACATCCGCTGCACATCTCCGGGGCGAATTACAGAACCATTGCCAATACTGTCTTGATGTTCCAATGCTCCTTCTAAAACGTAGGAAATAATTTCCATATCTTTATGGCTGTGAGTGGCAAACCCTTGACCCGGTTGCACTCGGTCTTCATTAATCACTCGGAGATTACTAAATCCCATCTGTTCGGGGTCGTAATATCGACCGAAGGAAAACGTATGTTTACTGTCAAGCCAGCCCAAATTTGCTGTTCCTCTTGCCTCGGTGGGGCGAACTGCAATCATGGTTTTGACCTCCTTGTTCTCAGAGTCATTCAGTTGTTAATTATTATTATGATTTGTTTTTTATAAAAAGACAATACTATATTTAATAGACAGATTGTTTCTTTTTGTTTGACAATTAGGATTGATGGATAAATTTGAAAGTATGCGGGCTTTTACTCAAGTCGTCCAAGAGGGAGGCTTTGCTGCTGCAGCGAGGAAAATGGACTTATCCCGTTCAGCAGTTAACAAACTGGTTCTCAATTTGGAAGATCACTTAGGAGTGCAATTACTGTATCGCACCACTCGCCAAGTCACCGCAACCGATACGGGTCGCGCTTTTTACGAACGCTGTCTTAATATTCTCAGTAGTATCGAAGAAGCCGAGTTAGCCGTTTCTCAGCAAAGTCGCCAACCCATCGGCAATCTCAAAGTGAATGCTCCGATGTCTTTTGGAATTTCTTTTCTCGGTAAACACATTGCTGAGTTTATGACTCGCTATCCAGCCATTAAAATGCAGTTGACCTTAGAAGACCGTTTAATTGACCCGATTGATGAAGGATATGACTTAGTGATCCGAATTGGTCAACCGCCTGAATCTCCCAGTTTAGTTACACATCCGATTACGATTATTCCTCGGGTTATTTGTGCAGCTCCCAGTTACTTAGAAAAATATGGCATTCCTCAAACACCTCAAGACTTAAAAAACCATTCTTGTTTACACTATGGCTATTTAGCCACAGGCTCTCAGTGGGAATTTGAGAATCAAGAAAAAGAGGAAAAAGTTGCGATTGATGGTGTGTTTTGTTCCAATAATGGAGAAGTTTTAAGGGATGTTGCTGTGAAAGGGTTAGGGATTGTTTTTCTACCTCAGTTTATTGTTCAACAGGAGTTACAACGGGGGGATTTAGAAGTAATTTTACCCAATTATCAATTACCAGAATTAAAGTTATGTGTGATCTATCCCGTTAATCGACATCTCGCAAGTAAAGTTCAGTTATTTACTCAATTTCTTCAAGGATCTTTTGCTTGAGATTACTCCAGTTTTAAGACTAGCTCATATCAATTCTCAAAAAGCCTCAATAAGATAGTTCCAACCTGATGGATTGACTCAACCGAGCAAGAGTTTCCGGAGCTGAAAGTGGCTTATTTTTTTGGAGACCGGGAGTTGATCGATCAACTTTGGCAGTTGCCAAGATAGTCGTGTCAATTACTTCCCCCTTATGGAAGGTTGGAATTACGTTGTACGTTTCTCTTTAATTTTTAATCTGGTTCCCATCAATCGTATTTGCTTGTACTCTTACTTTTCTAAGTTCCCGGATCAGGCGTTGTGCTTGATGCTGATATAATTTTATCGGTATGACTTTTGGCAGATCGCTCATCATTTCTCGAGCTTCATTTAAAGAACAACCAATCACTCGGACTAAAATATTTCCCCCTTCAAATAACGCATCAGCAGTTCTTGCTTTTTGGATTTGTACTTGCCAACTTTTTCCACTTGTATCGAGTTGACCAACTTCGATTCGTTTCAATCCTTCCATCGTGGCAAGAACAACTAAGCGATCGCGCACCGTTAACCGCATATCATCTGACGGCATAAATTTCACCAGTTGTCCTTCTTTTTGATATAAAATTGGGACAACATTATAACCATAAGCAATATCAGCTAATAGTAATCCATCGAGAGTATCTTTTTCTTCAATTTCGTATTCTGTTACTAAAACCGTTTCCTGATTCAACCGCAACAACTTAATAATATTTTCTCCAAATGCTGCACCGGCAAAAGCTTCAGCAGCAACCGCATAAGCACAGAGAATAATGGCTTGAGGAAGTAATTGTGATAAGTTTTGACTCAACCGTTGTTCAAAGGTCCGAACCACTAATTGACAATCAGGATTAATGCGATGAATGGTTAAACTAATTTCTAGGTTCAACATTTCATCGCCGGTTCCGACAATGACACTTTTTGCCCTTTCTAGATTGGCCTGGTTAAGGGATTCTTTTAAATTACCAAAAAGCATTGGCATTTCTGGCAAAATATTGGAATCAAAGTCTGATTTTAGTGGAATTCCTAATAAATATTGTTTCAAGTCAAGTAACAGCCTTGCTACCCTTTTTCCGACACGACCAATCCCAATAATTACAATTTGATCTTGTTTAGGAATTGGAGGACGACGTTGCGATAGTTCAAACTTTGAAGATAAGAGAGCTTCTGTCACTAAAGCATATAGAACTCCGACTAAAGCCGTTCCCGCTAAAGTTAAACTGAGACTAAATAGTTTTAGCCACCACTGAATTTCATCGCTTGCTTCTAGATCGCCAAATAAATCAGCATACCCGCCTAATAATAAAACGACTGTGGCATAAAAAGATGACAAAAAAGTAGTGTTAGGAATATAAAACCATAAGATCAAGGTTCCCATGGCAATTAAACTGATAACAATTCCACCGCAGATGAGAGCAACACGGCGCACTGGTAACTTGAGGATTCCCTGATAAAGTTTTTGTAACTGTTTTTTGAGTACAAAAAGGGTAATTTTTTGGGGAAAAGATTTTCTTTTCTGAGAGGGGTAATCCAGTAAAAAAGAATCGGAAGTTAACCAATCTTCGATCTGAATATAAATAATAATATCGCCAGCTTTTAGCAGTTGTTCAGGAGGCCAATCATAGAATAAACCAGACAGTTGAGACGATAAGAAAGGTTGATACGCTAAAAGTTGTCGCTTTTGAGTATTTAATTCTTGTAAAGTCCGTTGATTGCACCATGGATCGGTCGGTTTAATCTGACGTTTAATCACTCGAAAGAGTTGTTGTTCACTATCTCTTTCGGTCTTAAGGTAAAAGAAGCCTTGCGTTTCTGTCCCCAACGCCGCTAAGGCGAATGCATCAGCAGAAAGTTGAGTGGGTTCAAAGGCAATAAAATTCCCTAAATGTTCTTCCAAAAGTTGGTTGAGATTATCTTGTCCAGAACGAATGACCAAGCGGGTGTGAGAACATTGAGAACGAGCTGCAACTGCCGTTTCCGCATTAATCTGCTCATTACTAGTGACAATGAGTAAAGCCCGACAATTTCCAATTTTTGCCGCTTCCAGGATTTCTGGATCTCGACAATCACCAATGACTAAATCGGTTAACAAACCGGGTAAATGACGAATTTCCCATTGTTGGGGTTCAATTTGCTCGATCGCGGTAATGCTGACGCCAAACTTCTTTAAAGCGACCACACAATGTTGACCGAGAGAACCGAGTCCACAAACAATAAAATGGTCCGGATCGGTAATTTCATCGCCTTCGTACATTGCTGATCCGACCTCTTAACGAGAAAATTGGCCTTTTGCTTACTCTCACTGTAGACATACCCAGCAGAGAAGGGTACCTTTATATTAAACTTATCGTAATTCTGCTAGCAAAATGAGAATCTTAGTAACTGGCGGGGCTGGTTTTATTGGCTCCCACCTCATTGATCGTTTAATGTCAGAAGGGCATGAGGTGATTTGTCTCGATAACTTTTACACTGGACGTAAAAATAATATCAAGCATTGGCTGAGCAACCCTTATTTTGAAGCAATCCGTCATGATATTACAGAACCGATCCGTTTAGAAGTCGATCAAATATATCACTTGGCTTGTCCTGCTTCTCCGGTTCATTATCAATTTAATCCCGTCAAGACAGTTAAAACTAATGTCATGGGAACTTTACATATGTTGGGACTAGCCAAACGGGTTAAAGCGAGATTTTTACTGGCTTCGACTTCCGAAGTTTACGGTGATCCGGAAGTGCATCCTCAACCGGAAGAATATCGTGGCAATGTCAGTTGTACCGGAATTCGCAGTTGTTACGACGAAGGGAAGCGCATTGCAGAAACGCTGTCCTTTGATTACCACCGAGATAATGGCGTAGATATTCGAGTAGCCCGTATTTTTAATAGTTTAACCGGGGATCAAAAGGTCATCTATTACAAGGGAAATCAACTCTACTACGAAACCTTTGCTGAGTGCTACGATCGCATTCATCAGGATATTTCCGATGTTTCTGTTCCCTGTTTCGACCATGATTCAAATATAGTTATTCAGCCCATTTCGGCGATTTGGAAACATAAGGTCAGCAAAAAAGGCTATAAAATTACGACAACTTGGGGTAGACAGGTTAAAATAACTGAAGACCATAGTCTGTTTACACGGGACGGAAATGGCAATCCCAAAGCGGTATTTGGAAAAGATTTAAAAGTGGGAGATAGCGTTGCGGTACCTCATTTGATTCCTTTCCTAGAGCAGCCCTTAGAACCTTTTTATCTCAGCGATAAACTGACGGAAAAGTCTGGAATCAGTGTCGTAAGTGAAAAGGTTGTTTCTTATTTAGAACAGTTTCCAGAAAAAATTCGACAATATCTCTCAGAAAAAGGAGTCACACCGCGTCATTGTTATTGCAAGGTGAAGCGGTACGAAACAGCGAACAAGTTTCCTTTAGACCTCTGGAACTATCTAGATTTACCCTGGTCAGAAAAAGATAAAATTGTTCCTCCCTACTCCAAGAAAGCAATTAATAACTACTTAAAAGATACAAGTAGCTTCTTGTGGTTTTTAGGGTTTTACCTAGCCAAAGGCTGTTTAATTAACTCTGATTCGGATAAACAACTACTCTTTATTTCTAATGTCAAGTATCTGGAAAAATTAATTGAAATTGCAAAAGAGTTGTTTGGATTAGACTTAGAAATTAGATATGACAAAGCGGGAAAAAGATCACCTTCCGTTCATATCCGCTCAAAAATTATTGTTGATTTAGTTGTAAATGCTTTTGGGTTTGGCGATAAATTGAGTATGGAAAAAGACATTCCTGATTGGATTTTACAATTACCAAAAGAGCAGCTGGTTTTCTTCTTACAAGGGTTTTGGGAAGGAGATGGTAACCATGATGCAAAAACAACTGACTCAATGTTAATCTTTAATAGTTCTAGTCAAAAGATCATTGAGAAGCTGGTCCTGATCCTCGCTAAGTTTAGCATTCTCGGGAGTGTTTCTGAATTTTACACAACTGTCAGAAAAGGAGACAGCCAAAAATATAAGTCCTATCGTCTGACAGTACAAGGGTTAAATCAATATTATCTGCTCGATTTAGCCAACTCACAACAAACTTTACAAGCCAAAACAACGGGTAATCTGGCTTGGGGACTTGTGAAACAGATTGAGGAATTTGAAATCAATGATTATGTTTATGATTTTTCTGTTCCTGAGTATGAAAACTTTATTGGTGGAACTTATGGAATCTGTTGTCATAACACCTATGGACCAAGGATGTTAGAAAATGATGGTCGGGTGGTCAGTAACTTTGTTGCTCAATCGTTGCGCAATGAACCCATTACGGTTTACGGGGACGGTTCCCAAACGCGTAGCTTCTGTTATGTGTCGGACTTAGTCGATGGACTGATTCGTTTGATGAATGGCGATTATATTGGACCGGTGAATCTAGGTAATCCGGGAGAATATACTATTCTGGAACTTGCCCAGATGATTCAGAGCATGATTAATCCTCATCTTGAAATTGCCCATAAACCTTTGCCGCAAGATGATCCTAGAAGACGGCAACCTGATATTACAAAAGCAAAAAATATCCTCGGCTGGGAACCTCGTGTTCCCATTCAAGCTGGGTTAGAATTACTGATTGAAGATTTTCGCGAGCGTTATTCCTTTCATTCTCAATCCGTTACTGAGTCATAAAGGAATCATTACTACCCAATCTACGTCATCAGAGATTATTTAGAACCAAATAGAGTAAGGATCTATACTTATGCGTGTTTGTGTTATTGGAACAGGTTACGTTGGCTTAGTGACAGGAGTTTGTTTATCTCATGCTGGACATGACGTTATTTGTGTTGATAATAACGAAGAAAAAGTCAAATTAATGCAAGGAGGACAACCGCCGATTTATGAGCCACAACTCTCAGAATTAATGCAGGCTTCAACTCAAGCGGGTCGTCTTGAGTTTACGACGGACTTAGGGAAAGGGGTTCAGCATGGCGAAATCCTTTTTATCGCTGTGGGAACCCCAGCTCTCCCTAATGGCGAGAGCGATACTCGCTACGTCGAAGCAGTTGCGAAGGGGATTGGCTATCATCTTGATGGAAATTACAAAGTAATTGTTAATAAGTCAACCGTTCCCATTGGTTCGGGTGACTGGGTACGGATGATTGTTCTTGATGGACTCAATGAACGTGTCCAAGAGTCAGAAGGGGGCAGTAACCTGAATTCAGGGAGAAAAGCAGAGTTCGATGTCGTTAGTAATCCCGAGTTTTTACGGGAAGGGTCTGCCGTTTATGACACCTTCAACCCGGATCGGATTGTTTTGGGGGGCAATAATGAGAAAGCTCTGACGATGATGCAAGAGTTATACAAGCCGATTGTCAAACGTGAGTTTGCTGAAGACCCCTCCCTACCCCCCGTGGATGTGGTCGTAACCGATCTTAGTTCTGCAGAAATGATTAAATATGCAGCCAATGCGTTCCTCGCGACTAAGATTAGTTTTATTAATGAAGTCGCTAACATCTGCGATCGCGTTGGCGCAGATGTCACCCAAGTGGCAAAAGGGATTGGTTTAGATTCTCGGATCGGACATAAATTCTTACAAGCAGGAATCGGCTGGGGCGGCTCCTGTTTTCCTAAAGATGTTTCTGCCTTGATTCACACCGCCGATGATTATAATTATGAAGCGGAACTTTTAAAATCGGCAGTCAGTGTTAACAAACGCCAACGTCTTTTAGTGGTTGAAAAACTACAAAAAGAACTGAAAATCCTAAAAGGAAAAGTGATTGGCTTACTTGGACTTACCTTTAAGCCAAATACCGATGATATGCGGGATGCTCCAGCTCTAAACATTATTACCGAATTAACTCGTTTAGGGGCAAAAGTGAAGGCCTATGATCCCATTGTTTCTCAATCTGGGATTCGTGACGGGTTATCAAACGTAATTGTTGAGACTGATGCTGAACGTCTCGCTGATAATTGTGATGCTTTAGTTGTAGTTACGGATTGGGAACAATTCTTATCCCTTGATTATCAAAAAATGTCAGGATTGATGAGTACTCCTGTCATTATTGATGGCCGTAATTTCTTAGATCGAGAAGCGTTACAGGCAGTTGGTTTTAATTATGTTGGCATGGGGCGTTAACTTTTAGATCCCCTTTTTTACCTGCCAACGGTTACTGCCGTCAATGTCAATGTTAATGTTATTGACATCCTCCCCCACTACAGCTGAAGACTGAGTGGGGGATTGCGTTTTAATCTCATTGCTGCTTTGTCTAATCGGGGTCTTGAATTACCAGTGGTTTGATTCATGCAAGAGGTCTATTAAATTTGCTGCGCTTAAAAAGTGGATTCGAGTTAATATACAATCAATTTCTTTAGCACTTGCAGTTGAATAATGTTGCGTCATCTTCCACAATGGCTCGAAAATCGTGCTTCTCGTCCTTCCTATGGCGGATTAGTCTTACTTTTAATTGCAATTGCTTTCTTTGGTGCTGCAACGAATACAATGGTTGGTTGGTTATACGCGCTAAGTGGTCTGATTTTTGCCCTGTTAGGACTGGCTGCTGTGCTTCCGCCAAGAGCATTAAAACCTCTTCAACTGCGACGTTCTCCTATTGATCCAGTGAGTGCCGGGGAGCAATTGACATTAGAATTAATCGTCGAAAATCCCACTCCCCAAGCAAAAACTCTCTTGCAAGTGATTGATCAATTACCGATTATGCTAGGAAAACCTGCTGAGAGCGCGATCGAGCTGATTCCTCCCCAAGAAACTTACAGCTGGATTTATACAGTAAAAGCGAAGCAACGGGGAATTTATCATTGGTCAGAGGTGGACTTACGCACCGCCACTCCCCTCGGATTATTTTGGAGTCGTCGGTGCTATGAAGTCCATGCTACAGCAATTGTTTATCCGCTCGTTTTACCGCTGAAAAAATGTTCCCTCCTCGATACCTTAGGGGAAGAAGATAGCGACCAATTTCCCCAAGAAAGACGCTTCCAATCTGCAACTGTCGGTTTAACTCGAGGTTTACGTCCTTATCGCCGAGGAGATTCGCCGCGTTTCATCCACTGGCGTAGCAGTGCGCGATATGGGGAGTTACGCGTGAGAGAGTTGGAACTCTCAATGGGGGGACAAGAGGTAGTGATTTGTCTCAATAGCGCGATCGCGTGGGAAGAAACAATATTTGAAGATGCTGTCATTGCAGCGGCTTCTCTCTATTTTTACGCCTGCCGCAGTCAGCTCAATGTTAAACTTTGGACGGCACAAGCCGGATTGATTCAATCCCAGCAAGAAGTATTAGAAGTTTTAGCCACAGTCCAGTTTCAAGAATCCCAGCAACAAAGTCCACCCTCATTGCCGTTAATCTGGTTAACCTGTAACCCGAATGAAGGTAAAGATTTGCCACAAGGCAGTCGTTGGTTATACTTTACTGGAGAGCAAGGAGACCTGTGTCTTGGAAGTCACTTTTCTGGGTTAACGATTAATGCTGCTGAATCCTTACAACAACAGTTACAGAAAACTCCCGAAAGAAGTTAGTGAATAAGTCGGTTGAGAATACAGCTTAAGGATCAATCAGTCATTCTGATTCCAATCTACTTATTTCCATTGACCACTTTGAATGAGCACTTCATTGGAACATAACAAGTTTTGTAGTTCTTGTCTCTTATCCCAACTCATTGGCTTTTCCATAATATGACCTTGCATAAACAGACCGATTATCTTTGCCATTAAAGAACGAATTTCCGGTTCCGGTTGCGTGGCAGGGAAATCTAGAAATGTTGTCCCAGTCGTCGTATCAAGGGGGTGAGTGATCGAAAAGTGATTAGCCCCCTCCAGACAGACAAGGTAACTATCTCCTCGCCCACCAGAGATTGCTTCTTGGAAAGTCCGTAAAATCGGAATTGTTGCTGTCTCCCAATCGATGCCGTAACGATGACTACTATTGGCAATCACCCCATCTTGCGTTCCTCCTAACAGCAGCAAAGGAAGCGAATCAGGTAAGGCTAAAATTGTCCCTGGTTCATAACCATTATTCACGCCACCGGCAGTATGGGCAGCATAAGCAAAAGCCCCAGCAAGGTGAGGAAAGAACGCTTTACTGGCACTTTCAATAGCGACCCGTCCCCCTGCGGAGTGACCGCCTAAAATAACTCGTTGTAAGTCGAGTAAACCGGACAATAAACCTTCTGTTTGGAGGTTTTCTAACTCCTGAAGCAGTGCTGGTAGTGCAGACGCAGTTGCCTTCTTGCCATAATTGTGGGGTGACCAAGCGTCAACATCAACTCCAGGCGTCAGAGCAACCACTCCTGGTAAATTTTCCGCTACCCAGGCAAAGGTGATGACAACTAATCCCTTTGCTGCTAAATCAATCGCCAGCCAATAATAGGCATCAGGGGGACAATTAAACCCATTAAAAAAAATGACAATTGGAAAAGGCGCTTGTTCCGCTCTTGGGGGAACGACTCCGAAATTTTGCTCTTCACCCTCTCCAGACAGTTGTCCTGGATAATAAACTTTGAGATGAATTGTGTCGTAGGGAGCAAGAGCGTTTTCAACTTTAACTGCTCGAAAGAAAGCGCGAACAGTATCCTTTGCATTCATAATGGCCAAAGTTCCCTCAAGGTTTAATGACGGGTTAGTTCAGGCGATGGAAAATGATGTTCAATTTTTGTGCCCAAAACCTCTAAAAAGGCTTTTAACCATTGCGGATGGGCAGGCCAAGCAGGGGCAGTAACTAAGTTACCATCAACAATCGCCTCATGAGTTGGAATAGAAACATATTCTCCTCCCGCTTGCACTACATCAGGACCACAAGCGGGATAAGCAGTACAGCGTTTGCCTCGGAGGACATCGGCTGCAGAGAGGACTAAAAGTCCATGACAAATAGAAGCAATGGGTTTATTGGCTTGGGCAAAATGACGGGTCAGGTCTAAAACTTTTTCATTTAAGCGAATATATTCTGGGGCACGTCCACCCGGAATCATAAGGGCATCGTACTCGTCAGGGTTAATCTCATCAAAGCTTGCATTTAAGGAAAAATTATGACCGGGTTTCTCGGAGTAGGTTTGATCGCCTTCAAAGTCATGAACTGCAGTTTTAATCGTTTCCCCTGCTCTTTTATCCGGACAAACTGCGTGTACAGTATGACCTACTGTTTGCAGGGTTTGGAAGGGAACCATGATTTCATAATCTTCCCCAAAATCACCAACAATCATCAAGATTTTTTGACCTTTCATCAGACTCTATCTCCTTGATTAAACTACTTTCTTAATGATCATGCCATGTCGGGAGTTTAAAGTGTTGTTTCATTCAGCTGTATTCAAAATTTTCTAGATTGAAATATTCCTTTTTTCTAGCAGCAAAAAAGTTTCGTTTGCGCTTTGCACCAACCGTTGTCGATAAATTATCTGTTCTGAATTATCCTCTAAAAAAACGAAGACCAGAGAAGTTTCTTGGGTGTTTTGGGAATTGTCAGGGTCAGCAATCAAAAAAAAATTAATAGATTCCGCGCAACGAGACTTAACATTCCTCGCCATTGCTGGCAGTTCAAAAGTTTCAATCTTGCCCTCAATCAGTTTTGTGACGATTCTTTCCAAGCCAGTTAACTCTGGAAAAGCTTTTCTAGCGGGTTGACCCACTTGAAGCATCTCCGGGTAATCACAGTAATTGTATCCTCCAGGAGAAATTGATTGTAGGTTCAGCTCTTGATCAATAACAATGTATTCAATCGCTTGGGCTCTCAGGAATTTTTGCATTAAAGCCAAGGAGGGGGTAATCATTATTGATGGTGATTTTTCAGCTTGCGACAAGGGCTTTAAGCGATAGCCAAAATTATCAACCCTTTCAACAATCTCTTCACTAATCTGTGCCTTTTTAAAAGCTTGTTTCAGTTGTTGAATATGGGGGGTTACTGTGCTGTGAGTTGGGGCTTGGTCAACCTTTTCCCCAATCTGATCAACAATCAACTTATAACTGAGGACATGACGCGGATACTTAAGAAATAAGACCAGTAATTGATATTCTTCCGGCAATAAAGCAATTTCTTGGCTGTTGTAAGTGACAATATGGAACTGTGTATCAATCGATATTTTGCTAGAGTTCAGTATCATCCCAGTATATGACTTAAAAAATATATATAAGTGATTGAAATTGTATCGGTTTTCACTTAAAAATACAAGTTATTCAAACAAGCTATTGCCAAAATCCCTTACGCGATCGCGCTTTCCCATCGTGGCTTTACCTTCAAGATATTCGAGATGAAGCTAAAGCCGAAGGACACTGAGAAGAAGGAGTGGCTTTCGTTCTCCGTCTTCTGAGGAAACGCTTCGGGCAAGTTGCTCTGGATCTAGAGAAGCGGATTCAAGGGCTTTAGCCATTATTGCTTTACTTGTTTCCCTTCGGGATTTTCGTCCTGTTGGTTGCTAATTAAATGCCAATTGGGAGGGGCTTGATAATGTAGGTCAGACTCCTGTTCAAAGGTTAATTCATCTAGCATTTGCGGATTGACTAATAAATAAACGGAGGACTGTTGTTCCCAATGCTGTTTGAGTTCTTCTTGTGTTGCAGGAAGAACCCGCTTTTGGGCGTAAAAATTAAGAGAAGGACGTTCGTAAGTAAAAGACGTATAAATTGGTGTTTCTTCAGGGACTTGATCGCGAATTAGCATTGCCACTGGCTTCACCGGATAGGCTTCGTTTAACTCCCATAGCCAATAGGATGAACTCACCAATAACAGTAGAGAAACATACATTCCCCAACTCAGAATATTAATAAATTGGGGATCTCTTCGTAAAACCAATCCCCCCCCTACGCCTGTGGTTAACGCCACCGCTAAAGTAATGATCACTAACTCTTTACTACTTTCATCAGTTATGCCAAAATAAAAGCTGCTTCCTAAAGCAATCCCGCCTAAAAAGAGCAGTAAGACTCCCCAAGATTTCGGATAAGACTCTTCACGGGGATAGCGAGCAATTTCTGTCAACATTCTGCCTCCAGCTAAGGCCAATGCTGGATACAAAGGCAAAATATACCAAGGGAGTTTGGTACTCATGAAGGTGATGACCCAAAAATAAACGCCACTCCAGACTAAAATCAGTTTTGACCAACTCCAGATTTGATTTTTCCAGGCTAAATGGAGTCCAGAGAGGGCAAAAATCAACCAGGGGAGAAAATGTAGTAATTGGGGAAGATAATACCAAGGAGGACCACTGTTATTATCGACTGCACGCCATAAACGACTGAACGACTGAGAAAAAATAGCCGTTTCTACAAATGCCCCTTGATAGTGAACCCACTGTAGCGCGTACCAACTGAGTAGAGGCAAACAACCGATGCTCACCCCACCCCAAAAATAGGGACTTCGGAATAAACGAGGCGTATCCCAAGCGAGAAATCCAAACGCAATCCCCCCTAGTAACAAAGCCATGATGCCCTTGGTCAGACCAATCAAGCTTAAACTGATCCCAATGCCTAAACACCAGCGCAAATCCCGGCGCGATCGCAGCACTGACCACATCAACAAAATCGCAAAACAAACAACTGCCCCATCGAGCATTGCTAGACGTCCCTGACGGACTAATGGTAAGGTAGTTAAATAAATCAGTGCTGAAAATAATGCTGGTTGACGCATCAAAAACAGTTCTTTTCCCAAGCCATAAGCGAACGGGACTGAAACTGCCATCAATAATGCAGAAGGAAGACGAGCCGTCGTTTCATTAACGCCACCCCAGCGATAACAAAGAGCAATTAAATCATGAATTAACGGGGGTTTGTTGAGATAAGGTTCTTGCCACAGTGTTGGAAATAACCAGCGATTACTGTTCTCTGGTGCTTGTAAAATCTCGCGCGCTACTTGGGCAACCGTTCCTTCATCCCAATCGCGAAGGGGTAAACTCCCCAAATTGAGAGTAAACACTAATAATCCTGCCACCAAAAGCGCAATCACAAGCAAGCGTTCTGTCCAAGCATTTTGATGACGAATGCGATTAGCCGAGCCATCCCCTGCAAAAGTCTGACGATCCATAAACTGATAAGAGCACGATTATTTCTAGAGATAACACAATTGCAATGAATGTTTCATGATGTAAATGTTATGGAAAGCATTTAATAGAGCTTAATTACTTCATCAGTCGCTACTTATTATGCCCATCTTTATGACTTTAATCAACTAATTTAAGTTATTGGAAAAGAAAATTTATGTGATAAAAAAAGAAGAGAAATCATCTGCATCGATTCCAAGCATCAATTTTTAGTTCAATCACAGTAGGTCTTTACACTCAGTGGTTTAGGCAGTAGATGATACAATAACGGGGACATATTCTGCTATTTTGGAACCTCATCATAAGGATGCGTCATCAGTATTTAAACCTTCTTCTCCGCAAAAGATCTTATGGATGAATCATTTACCATTACCTTACAAATTGTAATCGCTGTTTGTGCAGGAATTACTGCTCAAGTCCTTGGAGAAACCTTGAAAGTTCCAGGTATTGTTTTTCTCTTACTGTTTGGCATTGCTTTAGGTTCAGATGGACTTAATCTTCTCTATCCCAGTGAATTAGGGGTTGGTTTAGAAGTGATTGTTGCCCTCTTAGTGGCGATTATTCTGTTTGAGGGAGGACTCAACCTCGAATTAAGAGATTTGGGGCGGGTATCTAGTAGCTTGCGGAACCTGGTAACCATTGGGACTGGAATTACCCTGTTTGGCGGGAGTATGGCAGCCCACTGGCTAGGAGAATTTCCCTGGCAATTAGCATTCCTCTATGCTTCTTTAGTTGTCGTAACCGGTCCCACTGTAATTGGCCCCCTACTGAGACAAGTTACAGTGGATCGACAAGTTGCAACCCTATTAGAAGGAGAAGGAGTTTTAATTGATCCGGTTGGAGCAATTCTGGCGGTCGTTGTCCTTGATAGCATTCTCAATAGTGACGCTGGGGTGATGGAGGTTTTAAATGGGCTGCTCTTGCGCGGTGGCATTGGTATAGCCATTGGTTTAGTCGGCGGTGCTGCCATGGGGTTGCTTTTAAAGAAACGCCTTGATTTCCTCTCGGAAGACTTGAAAAATTTGGTGGTTTTGGCCGGTGTTTGGGGCTTATTTGGAATTTCTCAAATGATTCGCAGTGAGTCTGGGTTAATGGCAGTGGTTTTAGCCGGGATGGTCGTCCGCGCGCTATCGGTTCCCGAAGAACGGATGCTCAGACGCTTCAAAGGACAGTTAACTATGCTGGGGGTCTCCGTTTTATTTATTCTTCTGGCAGCAGACCTCTCCCTTGCCAGTATTTTAGCCTTAGGTTGGGGCAGCGTGCTCACGGTTTTATGTTTAATGTTCATCGTACGCCCGCTCAGTGTTTGGGTGTGTACCCTAGGGAGTAGCCTCAATTGGCAACAAAAACTCTTTGTCAGTTGGGTGGGTCCCAAAGGGATTGTTTCTGCTTCAGTCGCCTCTCTGTTTGCGATTTTACTGACGCAACGGGGAATTACCGGTGGCGATTCCCTGAAAGCGATTGTCTTTTTAACCATTATGATGACAGTGGTGATTCAAGGGCTCAGTGCGCGTTGGGTTGCCCGCTGGCTAAATCTCACGTCTGAGGGAGCCAAAGGAGCCCTGATCATTGGTTGTAGCCCCTTAGGTCGTCTGGTGGGAGAACTCTTTCAACAAGAGGGAGAATCAGTGGTGATGATTGATACCGATTCTGAAGCTTGTGAACTGGCAGAAGCGGCTAATTTGCCGGTAATTCAAAGTAGCGGTTTAGATGAAACGGTCTTAGAAGAAGCAGGAATTGAGTCTCTAGGAACTTTCTTGGCAACAACGAATAATGGAGAAGTTAATTTAGTTTTAGCACAAAGAGCTCTAGAGGAGTTTCAACCCCCGAGAGTGTTTGCAGTATTTCCCAAAAATTCTCAAGCGCGGACGCCTGCGAATAAAACCAAAGTCAACCAAGCCTTTATGTCGGAAATTCCGATCAAAATTTGGAATCAATATGTGGAAGAAGGTAAGATTAAACTTGGTCATACGGTGTTGCGAGAAGAAGGCTTTTCTTTCCAACAAGCCCATTTGCAAGCCTTAATCCGAGCAGGAGAATTATTACCCCTATTGGTTAAGCGTGGCAATGCTTTACAGGTTGTGAAAGCGGATCAAGAATGGCAACCGGGAGAAGCAATTTTTTATCTCCTGCATGATCCTCGCCCCAAATTGCTCAAACGGTTATCAGGAGGCAACTCCTCTTCTCGCCTTGCTTTAGAGCGTTTAGCGGAGGTGGAGGAAGTTCCCTTAGCCAGTCCTGACAATAGTTATTAGTCATTTTTTAATTGCTGTCGGGCTGCTGCGAGTAAGAGTTGTTTTTCGGAGCGCGCGATCGCGCGATAAACGGTTTCAATTGCTGATTCTTCCACAGAAATGCCAGTAATTCCCCAACCTATTAGATCAGAGACGAGTTCGGGATATAAAACCACCCCTTGACCACACACCGAACAGGAAATGTCATTTGCCCTTGCCGTTTCAATTAAGCTCTTTAAAGCAGCCAGTAAGGCGGGATGACGTTCATTATATTGCTCTCGAAATTCCCCCTGTTCGCGATCAACGCCTAATAACAATTGGGTTAAATCGTTAGTGCCAATGGCAATGCCTTCGATTCCGGCTTTGATATAGTCGCTTAACAAGTACACCACAGAAGGGACTTCTGCCATCATCCATAGCTGACAGCTGTTTTCAATCCCTATTTCTGTTAGTAAATTTTTGCAAAATTGGACTTCCTCAACACTGCGAACAAAAGGTAGAATTAAATTAATATTGTTATAGCCTTGACGCTGTAAGCGTTGGAGGGCAAACATCTGAGCTGAGAAAAATTCTGGATTTTTGTAATAGCTATAGCTTCCCCGTTCTCCTAAAAGAGGGGTTTGTTCGGATTGCAAACTCAGCCAATCGGTCGAGCGATAGAAAATGGGACGAGGGAAGAACGCTTGTGCCAAATGACCAATCAAACCCGCTAATTGCTCGATAAATTGTTCCCGGTAAGGGGAAGATAACCAAGTGGAGAGGGACTTTTCTTCCAGCAACTCTAATAACATTAATTCAGACCGAACTAAGCCGACTCCCTCGACCGGTAACTGAGCTAATTCCGTGGCGCGATCGCGCTGAGAAACATTGACCATTAACTGGGTTGCTAAAACCGTTCTTTCCGTCTTTGTTGGTTCTGCAACAGCATTGGTTTCAACCCCTTCTTCTTCCTGCTGAGAGGGGCGTAAGACTTCTCCTTTATCTCCATCCACCGTTACGGTTTCTTCTCCTGCTACTGCATCAATTGCTCCCTTGGCCCCGACAACAGCAGGAATCTTCAACTCTCTAGCCAGAATCGAACCATGAGACGTCATTCCCCCTTGCTCTGTAATCAACCCGCCAGCGCGCTTAATCAGAGGTAAGTTTTCCGTGGTGACACTTTTGATCACTAAAATGCCCTGAGAAGGAAAGTCTTGATCATCGTCTTTTCCGACCACATAAACTTTTCCCGTTACTTTTCCCGTTGCTGCTCCCATCCCTTTAACCAGGACACGAGAATCTGGTTGTGCCGACATAGTAACCTCAGTCGAAAATTGAGTTAAGTATAACTGAGAACTATTGTCTTGCCCGTTTTTGGCGTGAAATTCTGGCAAAAAAGTCCATTCACAACGAAAAGTTGGCTGGTTGTTGTCTGGTTGTTTTTGTAAGGTGAGAGCAAGATTGATTAACTGCGATAACTGTTCTGAAGTTAAAATCGCTTTTTCAGCCTCTTTCTTCACAATGCTAACTTCCAGCAAAGGATTAAGTTGATAAATACGGGTTTGATAACCGAGTTGATGGAGCGTAACTTGTTCGGTAGTGGGATTAATTTCATAGGTTTCAGGTAAGACTTCGCCGCGGATTAAACTGTGTCCTAAACCTCTGACTGCTTGCAGGTGCCATTGCTGATCGGTTACTTCTAAAATTCCTGACGCGATCGCGTTTTGAATCGGTTGAATCAAAACCGCTAACCCTAACTCTTCCCAAGCCATCCCTTGTTGTTGCCAATAAAATAAATTACGGGCGCAGAATAATGATCTCCACACCCGTTTTAATCCCAACTCGATTTCCTTTCTCTCGCATAAACCACAGTGAGACGTTAATAAACCTGAAACCGAAGGGTGCAGCGATGGCAACACCAGAGAAGGACGGAAAATCAGTGTGGTCGCTTCCCAAGCAGCGAGTTTTTGGTAGAGTTCTTCACACCAATCGGGATCTAACTCAGCATCATTAATGACTTGGCAAAGGGTTTGTGCCGTTTTTTGTAAGGTTTCATAATCATTGAGATCGAGGGTGAGTTCGACTAAAGAAGCAAAAGTATCTTCTGCACTAAACAGAGAACTTAATGTCTCCTTGCCAACGACAACTCCAGATGGAACCTGATATCCAGCTTGAGATAGCTGACTCAAAGCGATTACTTTCTCTCCCACCGCCTGGCGCTGAGAGAGATTAATCTTGTCTAAATCATAAAAGTCATTGACGTTAACTCGCATTGAGTCTCATTATTTTCATTCGTTACTCACTTTTAGTGCTTCTGCGACTGAATGACTTCATACAAAGCAGAATAATCTTCATCTCCTAACCCTAATTCTAATGCTGCTTCTAAAATTGTTTCCATTCCTTGCAATGAAGAAACCGTTAACCCTTCTGTTTTCGCGGCTTCTAAGAACAAGCAGGTATCCTTGAGGAGATGTTTCGTAGGAAAGTTAGGATTACTATAGTTATGGCTGACCATCCGTTTCAGTTTCTTATCAAAGGTGGGAGCATACAACGCACTTTCTCGTAAAACCGACATAAACGTTTCCACCGCTAACCCTTCTTGCTGCACAAAGGATAAGCTGAGGGAAAACGCGCCCGTTAACGAGACAATGAGCTGATTGAGAGCGAGTTTGAGTGTCGCTGCTTTGCCGACACTGCCCACTAAAAAGGGTTTCCCTAAAGCCGATAAAACCGAATGCCACTGGTCAAACTGTTCTTGCGTTCCGCCCACCATCACCTGTAACGTTCCTGACTCAGCTTGAGGAACACTCCCTAGAACCGGGGCTTCGAGATAATCTCCGCCATAACGACTAATCTCAGAGTGCAGTTGTTGACTTTCTTTCGGTGCAATTGTCCCCATTTGGATTAAGGTCTTCCCGGATAGGTGCTGGGTTGTCTCGCTGGTCAGTACGACTTCTTTAATTGCAGTAGCATCCGTCAACATTAAAATAATACAATGGCAGTTAGCGACTAAACTTGCAGGTGACTCGGTAATGGCAATTCCTTTCTCTTTGAGGGGTGCTAGCTTTTCCGGCGTGCGATTGTACGCCATGACCGAATAGTCTGCCGCCAGAAGGGTTTGCGCCATCGCTTGTCCCATCAACCCTGTCCCTAGTAAACCAATTTTCATAAAACGTTACCTCAACCGT
>CAZAYV010000050.1:0-23789 GCA_964489465.1 uncultured Dactylococcopsis sp.
ATAAGTCAGCAATTTGTAGAATAGGGTTACTTTTCGATTTACCTTCGATCCCGGTATTGAAGCGCGCCCCAAAACAAATTAAATTTCAAATTAGGAACGAACCAGTATTCGCCCCTAACAAACTCAAACCCTTAATGCAAGAAGTAACGAACTCCCGTTAAAATCATCACGCTTCCTAACTCATTGGCTGCTTTAATCGAATCTTCGTCGCCACGAGAACCGCCGAATTGAATAATCGTCGTAATTCCCACTTTGGTAGCAGTCTGAGCGGACTCATCAAAGGGGAAGAAACTATCACTTGCTAGTGTTGCGCCTTAGAGTTTCTCTCCGGCTTGTTTGAGAGCAATTTTCACTGCATCTGCGCCTACGGCAATGGGAGGGCGATCGCGTTTCTCTATGTCAAAAATTAAGTCAATTAGATTAAGAAGAAAAAGAGATTTTCCTTTGAACATGGCAAGTTGAAATTAGTTGCCAATAAAGAAGTAGCAGTCATAAGATCATACATTCAAAAGTTTTAAATTAAATAAAAAAATGTATTAAATCACTTAAAACAAGTTATAATTTACCAAAATAGACTTATAATACAGTTAAGCCTAATCAAGCAAATGCACTTGGACAATAGACTTGCAGCGTTAGAAGCTTTATGCTCAAAAGTATTCTGCTTCAATTCAAGGTATTTGTCAGTGTTTGTTTTGGTTAAACATTAGCGTTAGGTAAGGTTTTGTGATGTCTCATCAGAAAAAGATTGCAGACCAAATTAGAACATGTATCAAATCTCATCCAGGTCTCAGAGCTAAAGATATTGGAAGCAAGCTTGGGCTGACTAGATCAACAGTGAATTCTTATCTTTACACTAAGAAGCCTCCTGCACTAGGCAAAGAAGTCCATCAAGATTCCAATTATGGTTGGCATATTTATTTAGAGATCGTAGAGTCACCAACTTTTATCACAGCAAATTGTGAAACTGAGAAATCTTACCCACCTGAGATAGTAGAAGAAGTTTTTCGCGACCCTAAATATTCAGAAATAAGTGATAATGATCAAGCAAAACTAGCTGACTTGCTGGAAAAGGCACGCAAACGCCAGGAAAGAGAAAAAAACTTAGCCAAAGTTCAGAAAGGACAGTTGTTAATAGTTCTGAGTTCTACTTCGTTTTGGGTTGCAGTAGCAATAGGAGGAATAGCAACGTATGCTGGATTAAAGTTGATTCCCAATTTGCTGCAACCAGCACCTATTGAACAGCCAACAAGTACGAATCAAACATCTTGAAAAGAATCCAATTTGCTTCTACAAATCAATTCAAAGTGGGATCAAATAGCGCTTTGCCCCTACTCCAGTTTGGAACTTATGCAAGAAGTGACGAATTCCCGTTAAACTCATCACGACTCCTAACTCACTGGCTGCATTAATCGAATCTTCGTCATCACGAAAACCGTCGAATTAAAGAGTTGTCGTAATTCCCACTTTCGCAACAGTCCGAACGGAGTCATCAAAGGGGAAGAAATCATCACTTGCTAGTGTTGCGCCTTTGGTTTTCTCTCCTGCTTGTTTGAGAGCAATTTCCACTGTACCTGCGTCAACGCTAAGGGTAGCGCGATCGCGCTACCCTTTTCTTAATTCTAGAGCGTGATCTTTCATCTCTTAAGGCTAGTCAATAGCTATATCGCGCCAAAATTCTATTGCTTTTTAAGCAGTGAATGGAACTCATTTAGTTAAGAAGATTAATAAATTCTTCTCGACTGAGTTCAGCATCTCGGAGTATTTTTCGCAATAATCCTTTTCCAATATCTTGTCCTGAATGTACAGGGACAGTAACAACGCGACCATCAGAATGTCTAAGTCTGACATGGCTTCCACGCTGGCGCATAATCTCAAAGCCAGCTCTCTTCAATGCTGAAATCACTGTTTCTGCTTTTACAGTTGGCAGTTCAGGCACTAGATAATTACCTTTTGAACACCAATAAATTCAGAGGTTGTTTCAAATTCTTCTTCCTCTAAGCACATCTCAATGACTTCTTTAATATTTTCTGTCAGTTCATCAAGAGTTTGACCTTGGCTATAGCAGGCTTTTAACTGAGGAATTTCGCCAATAAAAAAGCCATCTTCATCCTGTTCTACAATCATGTAAAACTCACGTTTAGTTGTCATAATCATTCCCGAGTTTTCTCTAGTTAAATCTTATTCTAAAACACTGTTCATTCCAAATCTTCATGCAGTTAGCCGAGGAAAGTCAGTCCGTCGGGCTGCAAAGAGCAAACAGGCTTGGATATCTGCTAGCTCTAAATCAGGGAAATCCTCTAAAATTTCAGTGACACTGACATTTTCAGCCAACATTTCTAAAATATCGGTAACCCGAATTCGCATGCCCCGAATACAGGGACGACCGCCACACTGACCAGGAGTTTGAGTAATGCGAGTTAATCAGTCAGTTGCCGAGTTCATGGGTTGTTTGGAAAGTACTTTATGCCTTTTTTAGGTTACCAAGAATTTGCGCGATCGCGCGAGGCAGCATCAGTTTCCGTGTAGCGTTCCTGCCACTGTTTATCTTTTGGGCGAGTTGAGCAGCGCGTGCAGATACTCCTGAAAATCAACGGTTGCCATAGCAGTCTGTTAGTTTTAAGGTGTAATCAATATTAAACCGCCTTATTTAAAAGTATAAGACACTAACTTTTACCCAATTGTCTCTACCGACTGTTTCACCCATGCTGACTTCACCATGCAAATTTTCTGGTGTCACTTGTTCTAACAATTTTTGTAGAGAGGCTTCTTTCCTAAGTTCCGTTCAATATATGGTACATCTTGATTAAACCCACATGATCGTGCTTCCTTTTCTTAATTGTAGAGCGCGATCACAATAGGGTTAGTAGATAATGATTAGTAAGTTATAGAAAAGAGTTTGCACTGATGAGTCAGCACACAAGTTTTTATCGGTTCAGTTTGAGCGCGATGGCTTCGATGTCATCGTGTGCTTTGTCAAGATGTCGCTTCCTTTTAGGAATATCGCGCTTTCCTTACATTGATACGCTACCGACCGGTTCCATCGGATTTTGAGGCTTTGTCTTCCGCTTCCAGAACATCTTTGATCCAAGCTTCTTCAATCCAGATTTTAGCGATCAGCGCTAAGGGAATTGCCAGCAGCAGCCCAAGCGGACCCAGAAAGAACGTGAAAAAGAGTTGAGCAATCAGCGTGGCTGCTGGTAACAGCGACACTTGCCGCTGGAGAATAATCGGACTAAACAAATACGTTTCTACGTTCTGAATCACAACATAGAGGACGATCACGGCAAGGGATTGCAGCCAAGAACTCAGCAACGCCACTGAAAGCGGGAACACGGTACTCGCCAGCGGCCCAATATTGGGAATAAAGTTAAATAAACCTGCTACTACAGCATGGGTCAAGGCATAGTCGACTCCGATCAGGAAAAGACCTAAAAAACTTAAGGTAGCAACAAACAGTGACTTTAAGAAAACTGCACCCAGCCAGTCGAGCAAAGTTACTTCGCACTTTGAGAAAATCTCATCGGCTCGCTGCCGGTAAGCACAGGGAAACAACCTCAGAAGCAAGCGCCGATAAGCCAGCGGATCGGCGAGCATCATTAGCATCAGGACAATCACCAACAATAGTTTGAGTAGAATTTCCAGGGAATCAGAAAAGAAATTGTAAAACCCCTGAATGATCCGCTTCGCCTCCTCGATGAGATCGCCAAGATCAATCCGGTCACCAAGATTGGGCAGTTTTAAGTCCAATTGCGGAACCCATTTTCGAATCCAGGGTGGTGGATCGGCAATTAAATCATTGAGTCGGGGATACCAGTTTTCAAATTCCGCTGGCATTTGCTGAATCCGTTCAATAATTTGTTGGGATTGGCTAGCGACTAGCGGCCCCATGAGGAGTAGTAGCACCGTGATGATGACCAACATTAAGCCCAAGGCAATCAAGACCGACCAACCCCGGCCCACCCCAAAGGTTCTGATTAGTTTCCTTACCAAACCGTTCATGGCAATTGCGAAGACAACTGCCGCAAACACCAGCAGGAGAAAATCCCGAAACTGCCAGAGAATCGTCAGGGCAATCACCAGGCAGAGAAAATTAACCAGGTCGCTGAATTTCATCGCCGGTCACCAAATTGTATAGATCTGGATTTTAAAAGAAGGTCCGCTGACCAAGCCATTGCTTTGGAGTAGTTAAAAGAAATAAGGAATATTTGAAGTATGCCATCAAATTGAACGTCTTATTTAGTAACTGCCGAATCTAGGTAGGGCTCACTGACCTGAATTTTTGGGCTCTCCCTGATCGGCAACTTTCTCCTCAACTCGGTATTAGGAAGACAGTAAATTCTCGGCAAATGAATAACGCTCGGTTTTTCGCAGACGCTGGCTGAGGTAACGGCAGAACTCTAAACAATCTGGATTGGGAAAATTCGACTGGGACTTCATTCCTCATCGGGTAAATAGAGAAACATGGTTTTGGGTAATGGCGTAAACCAGCCTGTTCGAATGCCACTTGCTTGCATAGCTCTTCCCACCCAGCAGTTACAGGTATTGAAACCGTGATAGGTGCCGTGAGCCTCGAAGAACGCTTGATTGTGGCCTGGCGCAACCGAGCGAATTGGCAATTTCCTTCCCGCTTTGTCATGACGAAAACTTTGGTTAATAAATTCAACTAATTGTTCGTACTGCGCTACTGAAAGCCTCACTGTTTTCGCGCTGTCCGGGAGGGATTCGGCGGTTGTCAAGGAAACCTGGAGGCAGGCTTCTGACGGCCAGAACAATGCCTTCAGCGTGGTCAAGAGGCGCCAGTGTGAACCAGTTGCGGTTTCGATTAAGAATTCTTTGTCACCCCAACTAATGGCAATAAACGCGGCTCGGCTGATATCACCGGCAAAGCTCTCCGCCGGAATATGTTCACGCCAGTCTATGGTCTCAGTGGCAAGGGGCAGGATTATGTCGGCATGAATGGCACCGGAACTGAATCGAACCTCAATTCCCTCTTGATCGGGTTCAAAATCGTTGTTAACAGGAATTAATCCTAGCAGAAGGAGCAAGGAGGTAAGAAGCAAGGGACACAGAGATGACATGCCGACCGCGTTGCAAGAAACGAGAGCCGCTTTTGCGAGGTGACAATGGTTGAGAAGCCACTAGCCTTAGTTTTCCCATGGAGCCTCCTTCCCGGAAATTACCCGTTCGCAACCGATTAAATTTCAGTGCTTCCCTCACTGGTCTCGTCAAGTTATGGAGGGTTCGGAGAAATGACGACAGATCTGCCTCCACTGCATCATTTACTATCCTCTAGCTCAATCTTAGTTCACCTCAATCTAAAATTGATGACAAGGTATAGACGTTTCAGGAATTAGCCATATTTAAGCCAGTTATTTTTTAGCCTTTTCAAAATTAAGCCAGCGAGGAGACTCGAACTCCTGACCTACTGATTACAAGTCAGTTGCTCTACCAACTGAGCTACGCTGGCATTGTTTCATTCCGGGAAATTATCTTAACAAGTTTTCAGGATTTAAGCAAGACTGTTATGGTAATTGACAGTGAGCTTAAAGAGAGGGGAACTAATGTTGAGGGTATTGAGCGGATTTGGACTGGTTACAGGCGCGACTTATCCCCTACGCGCGATCGCGCTGCTCTTGCGAAAGCCTCGGTTATGGCAGTATTTAATCATCCCCCTTTTCGTTAACTTGATCCTGGGCATTCTCCTTTACGGCAGTTCCTTATACTGGGGATGGCAAGGGGTAGATGCCCTCACGGTCCAACTTTCGCAAAGTTTAGACCAACTCATCGCCGACTTACCCAATTGGTTAAGTTTTCTTGAATATATCATCCTCTTTTTGAGTTGGTTACTCCGAACCCTGCTGACCCTTACCTTACTGGTGCTAATTGGGTTTGTCCTCTTGCAGTTTGGTAGTGTGATTGGTTCCCCATGGTATGGCAAATTATCCGAACAAGTGGAAAAACAACGCCTCGGTAACGTCACCCTGATTGATGTGGGGATTTTCAAAGATATTGGACGAGCCTTACTCTTTGAACTTAAAAAGTTATTACTGGCACTGATGGTAGGAATCCTATTATTTGGCGTCGGATTTATTCCCGGCGTCGGTGGCATTATTACAACCATTGGTGGCATTACACTGACGGCCACCTTAGTCTGTCTAGATTGTTTTGATAGCACCCTCGAACGACGCCGTTTATCCTTCCGGGAAAAATTAAAGACAGTATACCGTAACTTACCAGCCAGTGGTAGTTTTAGTTTATTATGCCTAGTTCTAATTAGTGTTCCCCTCTTAAACTTATTAACAATTCCTTTGTGTATTATGGCAGGAACACTATTTCTCTGCGATCGATGCGAAGCATCGCTGACCTTATAGGCCAATCGCGTTTTGGCTCAATCCCGTTAAGAATACTGTTCTACTAATTCTTGTAAACTATTAACCTTCATTCCTTTAGCAATGACTTCCACTTGCCATTGCTCATAGTTATCGGGTTGACGGTAGATTTCCGCTAAAATAATCCCTGTTTCAATACTGCAGCAATCATCACTGGACAAGTTATAACGGGCAATTTCAATTTCATGTTCTAAATCTACTAAACGCACATAAGCATTGTCCACTTGTCCTAAATGTTGGCGACGAGCGGAAGACTCATAAATATTTGCCACAATCAGTAACTTTTGCACCCGCTTCGGAACTTGAGGAAGAGTGATTAAAATTTGTTCTTTATCCATAATTTCATCCTCATCTTCTTCCTCGTGTTTTTCTGTCGCGTTCGGCGTTATATGTTCCCCAGTTAAATTATCGCCTAAATGACTAATCGCTCCCGAAGGATGAGTAAGATTGCCATAATAAACAACATCGCTACTTTTTTGTAATTTATCTTCTTCGCTTAAACATAAAACAGAAATATCGAGATCAAAATCTGGCTTAAACAACTTTTTCCAACCTTTCTTTGGTGTTAATTCCCACCCTAAACCACAAAGTAATGCGTTTAAACCAGGAGCTTGTTTTTTCAGAGAAAAGCGTTGTCCTGTTGTTAATTGAATTCCCATTTTTCTAATTCCATCTCTTCTCTTCTTACGTTTTTAGTCTAGTAATTAACTTGAATCCTAGCTACCCTCTTGAGATAGTTTTTGGCATAATCTGCTTTTAAATGTTAGAAATGCCATGAATCCTTGAACAAGGAAACCCATGACAATCTATCAACAATTTATTTACTTTTTTGAACAAACGGTAGGTCATCAGTGGCAGTTGCTTCCACGGCTTCTGCTGCTTCTTTGGCTTTGAATAAACGCCATTGGGTAACTGTGGGACCAAATAATTCAAACACCACCGTGGTACTGACAATAATCGAGACTAAAAATTGGCCTAAACCGGGAAAATGAGGCAAAGTCAAGACGGCTAATCCTAACGCCACACCGGCTTGCGGAAATAAACTCCAGCCAATGTTTTCTTTAACCACCGGTTCAGCGTTAACCAAACGCGCAGCAATTCCGCCACCAATGACAAAGCCCAGACAACGAGCCAAGACATATAAAATACCAATCAATCCTAAACTAGCAAGGGCAGTTACATCGAGTTCACAACCAGCAAGCAGGAAGAAAATCACTAAAAAAGGTTCGCTGACTTCTTCAATGGTGGCAAAGATATTTTGCTTGGGTTGAGTGCGGTTTTTCGCAACGGTTGCTCCTAAAACAATACAGGCGAGAAGATACGATACTTGCAATTGATAGGCTAGACCGGCACAGAGTAAAAGAAAACCCGTAATTTCTAATAAGCTCGGTTTCCCTTTTTTCAATCGTCCCGCTAAACGTGCCATAGGCCAACCAATGGCTAAACCGAGAAGGAAAGCACCACCAATTTCCCAAACTCCTGATAAAAATTCTGCTGTGGGATCACCTGCACCAGCAACAATTTCGGCAACGACTAATAAAATACTAAATAGCGTAATTCCTAAAATATTATCAACCGCAAGGACGCGAATAATTGTATCTGTTAACGCTCCCTTAGACTTGGTTTCACTAATCACATCTAAGGTAGCCGCTGGGGCTGAAGCCGGCGCTAACCCAGCGAGTAAGAGTGCTAAAACCAAATCGTCTTGGATCAGATATGCCACTGTAAACACCAAGGTTGAAGCAACGATGGTTTTCCCTAAAGAAATACTAAAAATTGTGGGACCGCTTTTAAGCAGATCAAAATTAATAAAGGTTTCCCCGAGACGGAAAGCAATCATTGAGAGGGCAATATAGGACATAATGGGAAACAATCCCACAATTTCATCGGGAACTAAGTTGAGGACGGAAGGACCAATGATAATTCCTGAAACCACTAGTAAAGTGACACGGGGCAGACGAAGATAGCGAGCAAGGGCATAGGCTCGACCGCCAAACATCAAAAATAAACCAACAACTAAGATATTTGGCAGCTCTGCAACTTCTATGGCTTCTGCTTCCATAATTGAATTGTTCTCCTATAGCGTCCTGTTTTACTGGTTATAACACCTCTCAATTATTGCTGATAATAACCAATGGCTAGTTTGCTAAGTGTCTGTTAGACCGGTTATTGGTCATGATTGATGAGTTGTCCAACTCCCTCTCTCCTTGTCTTCCACTTCCTGTCAGGTTAGTTGATATAATCTGGGGAAGGTTTTTTCTGTCTATATTTTAAGGAACAGTATGGCATCAATCCGAGAGTTGCATCAACAGTTGGTGAATAAGGAACGCTCTGCCCTAGAGGTGACAAAGGAAACGCTGGCTCGGATCGAAGCAGTGGAAGAGAAGGTGCATAGTTTTCTTCACATTATGGCGCAAGATGCAGAAACAGCAGCTCAAAAAGTGGATGAGAAAATTGCGGCAGGGGAATCCATTGGTTTGTTAGAAGGCATTCCTATTGCCGTAAAAGATAATATGTGTATGTCGGGAGTGCCGACGACTTGTGGCTCTCATATTTTAGAAAATTTTGTCCCCCCTTATGAGTCAACCGTCACGGGGAAACTAAAGGCAGCCGGTTCAGTTTTAGTTGGGAAAACGAATCTCGATGAATTTGCCATGGGCAGTTCGACGGAAAATTCCGCTTATATGCTCACCAATAATCCCTGGGATTTATCGAGAGTGCCAGGCGGATCTTCGGGGGGATCGGCTGCTGCGGTGGCAGCGGAAGAATGTGTGGTGGCACTGGGATCAGATACCGGTGGTTCGATTCGGCAACCGGCTTCGTTTTGCGGGGTGGTGGGATTGAAGCCTACTTATGGCTTGGTATCTCGCTTTGGTTTAGTGGCGTTTGCCTCTTCTTTGGATCAAATTGGTCCTTTCGGGCGCACAGTCGAAGATGCCGCAATTTTATTAGGCGCGATCGCGGGTCACGATCCCGCCGATAGCACGAGTCTCGATATTGAAGTTCCTGATTATACGCAATATCTGACACCAGAATTGCCGAAAAGCCCGAAACTGAAAATTGGAGTCATTACTGAAACCTTTGGCGAAGGACTCTCGGCAGAGGTGAAAACTTCCGTGCAAGCTGCTATCGAGCAATTGGCAGCAATTGGGGCAGAAGTGGTGGAGGTTTCTTGTCCGCGTTTCCGTTATGGGCTACCTGCCTATTACATTATTGCGCCTTCGGAAGCGTCTTCTAATTTAGCCCGTTACGATGCTGTACGCTACGGTCAACGGAGTGAGGAAGCGGATAATTTACTGTCGATGTATACGAAAACTCGCGCTCAAGGGTTTGGTGCAGAAGTGAAACGACGGATTATGGTTGGCACTTATACCCTGTCAGCAGGTTATTATGATGCCTATTACCTGAAAGCGCAAAAGGTGCGGACACTAATTAAACAGGACTTTGAAAAAGCATTTGAAAGGGTTGATTTATTGGTTTGTCCGACTGTTCCTACAACTGCCTTTAAGGCAGGAGAGAAAACGGATGATCCGTTGAGTATGTATCTGTCAGATTTAACGACAGTTCCTGTTAATTTAGCGGGTTTACCCGCTTTGAATGTTCCTTGCGGATTTGATTCTCAGGGCTTACCCATTGGCATGCAATTGATTGCTAATGTATTACGGGAGGATCAATTATTACAAACGGCTTATGCCTATGAACAATCGACAGATTGGCACAAGCAGCATCCTCCTTTGTCCTAAGTTTTCGTCGTTCCTTGGCTCAAGTCTCTGATGTATCTGCTCGAAATCGGCGCGATCGCGTATATCCTCGCTTGTTTAGGTTTAGTCCTCGCGCAAAGACGAATTGTTTTTGTTCCCTGTCAGCCGCTTGTCGCGACTCCTGCTGACTACGGTTTACCCTACGAGTCAGTGACAATTCCCGTAACTTTAGAAGAAGAAATTCATGGCTGGTGGATACCGGTTCAATCGGCAGAGGCACCGGTGTTACTCTATTTACATGGTAATGGCGGCAATGTCAGCTCCAACCTTCCCCGCGTGCAACGTTACCATGCCATCGGGTTTTCAGTGTTTTTAATTGACTATCGGGGGTATGGCTTAAGCCAAGGGCGGTTTCCCAGTGAGAAACGGGTGTATGAAGATGCAGAAACGGCTTGGCACTATCTCATCGAACAACGGGGTGTTCCTCCCGAAAAGTTATATGTATTTGGCCATTCGTTAGGAGGCGCGATCGCGCTAGAACTAGCGACTCGCCAACCGCAAATTCCCGGCTTGGTGATCGAAGGCTCTTTTACATCTATCCACGATATGGCAACCCAAGAAAAAGGCTATGGTTGGTTACCGGTTAACTGGCTTCTCACCCAACGCTTTAATTCTCTCCAGAAAGTTTCTGATTTACAAATCCCAATTTTCTTTATCCATGGTACCGATGATCAAGTGGTGCCAGCTTACATGAGCGAAATGCTCTATCAAGCGGCTAGGAGTCGTAAAGCACTCTGGCTAGTCGAAACAGCGCATCATCATGATGTTGCTGCTATTGCTGGCACGGCTTACGAAAAGCGAATTTGGAAATTTTTGATCGAAGAGAACGCTTCCCCCTAAGTAAAAGGATTATTAAGAAAAATTAAAATAAATAACTGAAATGTTGTCATTGTTACCAACTTGATCGCTATATGAGCCTGACCTAGCAAGGCATCAACCTCTTACAAGTCTTGAAACCATAGAACTTGAAAAATTTGCCAGTTCAACCTATAATTGGCACGAATTTTGTAACTGCTATTACATTTATTAATAAAGCTAGGAGGTAACGGACTTGGCAAGAAAACGTAAACGCAAAAGTCGTCGTCGCCAGGAAGGACGAAAAATCCTCTCCTTAGTGCCTCAATATAATATCGAAAGTGGGGAATATAAGCCAGTCACTGCAGCGAGAAAATACATTTCTGCCAAAGGAATTGCCCCTCCTGCTCTCGTCGTCGTCAGACGAAATGAGCATACCACAGATCGGTATTTTTGGGCAGAAAAAGGGCTCTTTGGAGCACAATATGTGGAAGAAAACCATTTCCTCTTCCCCAGTCTGAGAATTGTTCAACCTGAGGAAGAGGAAGCTGTGACAGCAAATAGTCGGGGTTAGTGACCCATCTAAAAGATACTGAAACTATAAGCCGCTAATCTTAACATTTTTCGGCTCAATTTGCAAACAAGTTGGGTCGATTAATTAATTTTTGTCATCGCTGTTGAAAGACTTCTTTAACTGACGTGAGCGAGAATTCCCCCATCTACTTCGTTGAGATGGGGGATAAAAGCGAACTTAGAACGAAGTCCGATCAATTTGTGTTAGAAAATATTTATCATTGAAAGTTTTAACGGTAATGTTAAGAGCAACAAAAGTCAGAATCTATCCGACAGCAGAACAACAAAAGCACCTCGCTCAAAGTTTTGGGTGCTGTAGATTCGCTTGGAATTATGCTCTCAATTTGACCAATGAGACTTATAAGGCAACCGGGAAAGGTCTTTCTCGATTCGCTATTCAGAAAGAGATTACTAATCTCAAGAAAGAATATGAGTGGATGAAAGAGCCTTACTCTCAGTGCTTACAGGTGGTGGCTCTCAATCTTTCTCGGGCATTCATTAACTTCTTTGAAGGTCGAGCTTCTTTTCCTACCTTCAAATCAAAACATAGAAAGCAATCCATCAGCTACCCTCAAAATGTTTCTATTGTGGATGGTGGTCTGAAGTTCCCTAAAATGGGAATCATTCACGCCAAGATGCACCGGGAAATAGAAGGGACAATTAAGACAGTCACTATTTCTCAAAACTGTCCGGGTCACTATTATGCTTCAATTTTGACTGAAGATGGAAAGGAAACTCCTGAGAACTCAGCACAGGGAAAAGCAATTGGAATTGATTTAGGGATCAACCATTTTGCGATCACCAGCGATGGCTCTAAGTTCGATAATCCTAAATGGATTGACAAACTTGAGAAGAATCTTAAAGCTAAGCAGAAACGCTTATCTAAAAGGCAGAAAACTTCTAACAATCGCCATCAAACTCGTCAACAAGTCGCTAGAGTTCATAAAAAGATTTCCGATTGTCGGTTAGATTTTCACCATAAGCTATCGCGCAGGATAGTAAACGAAAACCAAGTTGTTTGTGTGGAGAATTTAGCTGTCAAGAACATGGTCAAAAATCACAACTTGGCTCAAGCCATTAGTCAAGTTGGATGGGGTCAATTCTGTACTCTGCTCAAGTACAAGTGTGAGTGGGAAGGAAAAGTATATCAAGAAGTTAATCGTTTCTTCCCGAGCTCTAAAACTTGTAATGTCTGCCTACATCAAGTAAGAAGTCTGACCCTTGATGTAAGGAATTGGCAGTGTGAAAAGTGTGGAACTAAGCACGATAGAGATATCAACGCTGCCAAAAATATAAGAGATGAAGGACTGCGGATCTTATCCTCTGGAACGGGGGAGATCGCCTATCGCCCAGATGTCAGTCGAGATAGTAGAGGTTGGAAGACAGCTACTGTTTCGCAGTTTGATGGGTAGGAAGCCCCAACCTCGCGATAGCAGGTTGGGGTAGTTCACCTAATCAACCCATAAATGAGGATGGGAAGAAATAGCAAGCCATCAATAATTAAATCGTAAAATAACAGCGGTGTATTTTCATCAACGGTCCAGATTAAAATAAGCGTTGCACTCGTTACACTCAAGATTGCCGGATAAAAGGGCAGCATCAAGCTTCCCCCATAGCCAATCACAATGGCTAACATGAGAACATTCATTAAAGTGAGAATCATTCGACTGCCTTGAATACCAACCAGTAAGGGTAAAGTTAATACCCCTTTTTTCGCATCAGATTCTAAATCGCGCACATCAAATAAGTTGGCATTTGACCCTTCAAAAGCGAAGATAAAACAAGTGGTTAATCCGGCTCTGAGATCAAATTCAGTTCCGGCATAAGCTAGAGGAAGCGCGATCGCGGCATAAGTAATAATGGTACAAACAATCCAAGCTTTAGAACCGGGGATATCTTTCAGCCTGTACCAACGCCACTGCTTTTTTCTCCGAAGGGGAAAAATGGGGGCACCGTAAACCAAAGGAAACACCACAGCCAGACTGACATAACGCACGGCTGTCGGCGCAAACCAAAATAAAGTGAGCACACCAGCAATGGCAAGGAAAAGTAACGCTAACAATCCAGAATTGGAGCGAAAATAGGCTTGTGCTTCGGCATTTTGACTCTGTTGCACATAGGCATCAAAAAGACGATCTAGATTGTAAGGAATGAGTGCAACAAGAAATACAAACAGGATCGGTCGCCAATCGGTTTCTAAGCCCATCATCGCTTGCGCAAATGCGGTTAAGGAAGCTAGTGCGGCAGCTACCCAAACACTTGGATAAATGAATAGTGCAAGAGCAAGTTTGCGAAGCATGGACGGCGTCCAATCGCCTAACCGATCTCCTTTTTGAGAAATATCGAGAGTCATTTGTCAATAGACATTAAGACAATGCGTCTTAAATGTAACAAAATGTAAAGAAACTGCAATTGATCCTCTGGAATAATCTTGCGAAGACGCTATGCTCATTAGTGAGTTAACCGGAAATGAAACAGCAAGAGTGGGAAAGATCCCTCAAGCAAGCGCAATATACTCTTGCTTCTGGCAAACGGGACTGTACAACGAATGATTTTATTAGCTCGTGTTCAATCAGCAATATGAGCTTACCAGTGTTCATCTCTTTATGATGAGGAATGTCCTTGGGCTAGCAATGCTGTTCCATAAGCAGCATCCATCTGCGGTGAAGGCTGCACCGGCACCTGCAAGTATTGTTCCCGAATTCTCTGCCACACCTGATTTTTGGCCCCCCCGCCAGCTGTATAAACCCGACGTAAGGGAGTTGCCCCCAATGCTTGTAATTTTTCATAGCCTTGGGCTTCAATGCGAGCAATACTTTCTAATAATCCTTGCAAAAACTTGGCATCACTCTCCGGACGAGGCATCAGTTGCGGAGATAAATCCGGGTCATTAATGGGAAAGCGCTCTCCCGGTTTGACAAGCGGATAATAGTCTAAGGGAGTCGGTTGTGTCGGATCGATTTGATCCGAAAGCTGTCTTAACTGCTGATCGCTGAAAAACTGCTTTAACACTGCCCCCCCAGTATTTGAAGCTCCCCCGGTTAACCACAAATCGCCAAAGCGATGACTATAAACCCCATACTCAGTGGCTTGAACCGGTGTCTCACTCAGTAACTTCAGAACGACAGTAGAACCCAGGGAGGTCACGGCTTCTCCTGGTTCACTAGCACCACTGGCAATAAAGGCAGCAATACTATCGGTTGTGCCAGCACAAACTTGGCAATCAGTGGGAAACTCGAACTGTTGAGAAATGGCAGCCGTAACCGTTGCAATCGGAGTTCCCGGCGCCAGCACTTGCGGTAAGATTTCAAATTTTGGTAAATGGGTCAGCCATTGCGGGTAACAAAGGTTTTCCACATCATAGCCAAGCTTTAAGGCATTGTGGTAATCGCTAATGCCGAGTTTGCCATGAAGGAGAAACCCTAACCAGTCTGCTTGGTGGAGAAAAAAGTGTCCTGGGGCAACCTTCCCTTGCTCCTGCCAGTACAAAAATTTCGCTAAACTAGAGGAAGCACTTTGTACCACATGATCGGCTGGCGCAAGCGTTCGCAAAATTTGGAGAATAGAATCGGGAGTGCGATCATTGTATAAAAAAGGAGTCGTGATCGGAGTACCCGCGCGATCGCAGAGCAAAACTGTACTAGAGGTACCATTAATACTGATAGACCGAAGCGAGCGCCGAATCGTAAGGGGAATTTGATTGAAAAGACAAAACAGTGCATTGCGCCACCGTCTCACCCACTCATCGGAATTGGTAAAAGCATACTCCTGCTGCTCTTGAATTGCTTTATGTTCATCAATAACAACACATCTGGCTCCCGAGGTGCCAAAATCAATTCCCAAGTCAAACATACTTCCGAGGCTGGTAACTGGCTACACAGTAATAAGCGATTGCCAACTATGCGGAACCCGGGACTTGAACCCGGAAGTTCTTGCGAACACTAGAACCTGAATCTAGCGCGTCTACCAATTCCGCCAGTTCCGCTAGGGTGTCCATTGAAACAGTCCGAAGGAATACTATCTCACCTTGCTCAGGATTTGTCAAGGGCTAGCCTGACTTTGTCGACAAAAATCAGTAAAAAATTTGAACCTGATTGGGCAGACTGTTTAAGATAGAGAAACCCACTATACTGAATCAACGCCAAGATTTATTTTAACTTGGTTAACTAGCCTAACTCCAGATCCAGCTTGAGATCCCAAAGCGATTAAGAGGATACATAAAAAACCGTTAACATCGAGGTTACTCATTATTAAAGGACCAAGCTTGGGAAGCAGTAGACGGAAAAGCGCTGAACTGGCCAATTTATTTACCCAGACAGTCAACCCATCGAAAATAAACATGAATAACGAAAGTATGAAGCAAGGGAAATTTAACGTGACCAATCATAATCAATCCCTGAATAATTTAGCCCCTGACCAAGGACAACCTTGGCTAGTGGAGGAAAGAGACGCTTGTGGCGTTGGTTTTATTGCCGCCAAAGATGGTCATGCTACTCACAACTTAATCCAACAAGCGGTCACAGCGCTCGGGTGTTTAGAACACCGTGGCGCGTGTAGTGCTGACCGTGACTCTGGAGATGGGGCAGGAATTATGAGTGCCATTCCTTGGCAATTGTTCCAAAAGTGGTTGAAAGAAAATAATCTCTTCGTTCCTTCCCGTGAACACGCAGCAGTAGGAATGTTATTCTTACCTTTAGACGAGGAACAAGCAGCAAGGGTGCGCACTTGTGTGGAAAAAGTGCTGAAAGAGCACTGCTTGTATGTGGTGGGCTGGCGCCCAGTACCTGTTCAGCCAGAAGTATTGGGGGAACTGGCAAAAGCGAACCAACCCCGTGTAGAACAAGTAATCTTTGCATCTCCAACGCAACAAGGGGATGACCTGGAAAAAACCCTTTACATTACCAGCGCTGAAATCAAACAAGAAGTGACCGCATCAGCCGGGCTAGATCATCCCGATGACTTCTATATTTGCTCCTTCTCCAATCGGACAATTGTCTATAAAGGCATGGTGCGCTCGGTCGTGTTAGGAGAATTCTATCTCGACTTTAAAAATCCAGAGTTTACCAGTCCCTTTGCCATTTATCATCGGCGCTTTAGTACCAACACCATGCCGAAATGGCGATTAGCACAGCCGATGCGAATGCTGGGTCATAATGGCGAAATTAATACTCTACTGGGTAATATTAACTGGATGTCCGCTCGCTTGAGCGACTTAGCTGCCCCACACTTAACGAAAGAGGAAATGGCGAGTTTGCCTCTGGTCAGTCAGGACAAAAGTGACTCAGCCAACTTAGATAATGTGATGGAGCTTCTAGTGCAAGCCGGGCGGAGTCCGATGGCGGCGTTGATGATGCTGATCCCAGAAGCCTATCAGAATCAGCCAGAATTAGCTGATCGTCCTGAAATTATTGATTTCTACGAATATCATAGTGGGATTCAAGAGCCTTGGGATGGACCAGCGCTGATTGTCTTTAGTGATGGCAAAACGGTAGGTGCGAACCTAGACCGTAATGGTTTACGCCCCGCTCGCTACTGTATTACCAAAGATGATTACGTCATTGTGGGTTCCGAAGCGGGTGTGCTACCGATTCCCGAAACAGAGATCGTGGAAAAAGGGCGTCTTGGTCCTGGGGAAATGCTTGCTGTTGATTTAGAGCATCACGAAATCCTCAAAAATTGGGATATTAAGCAACAAGTGGCTCGAGAAGCCCCCTATGGAAAATGGTTGCGAGAAGGACGGAAAACTGTTGAGTTACAACCGTTTCCCGATACCCCCCAAATGAAGAACACAGATGTGCTGCAGAAGCAGTCGGCGTTTGGCTACACCGCAGAAGATGTGGAAATGATTATCCAGCCGATGGCAACGCAGGGGAAAGAACCGACTTTCTGTATGGGGGATGATATTCCCTTGGCGGTGTTATCGGATAAACCGAGGTTACTCTTTGACTACTTCAAACAACGCTTTGCTCAGGTCACAAACCCTCCCATTGACCCCTTACGGGAAAGTTTGGTCATGTCCTTGCAGATGTCGTTAGGGGAACGGGAAAACTTGTTAGTGGCAACGCCAGAACATGCCCATATGCTGCAAATTAAAACGCCAGTTTTGAATCATAGTGAACTGGATGCGGTGAAGAATTCTGGGTTTGCCAGCACCGAACTCTCCACGCTATTTTCTGTTGCTGATGGTCCCCAATCTTTAGAAAATGCTCTCAAACGCCTACAAACAGAAGCAGCCGAAGCAGTAAAAGCCGGTAATAAAATTTTAGTGCTGTCTGATCGCGCTGGCAATGGTATTAATGAAGAATACAGCTACATTCCGCCGCTATTAGCTGTGGGAACCGTTCACCATCACTTGATCCGGGAAGGGCTGCGAATGAAAGCTTCTTTAGTGGTAGATACTGCCCAGTGCTGGAGTACCCATCATTTTGCTTGTCTCATTGGTTATGGCGCTTCTGCGGTTTGCCCATATTTGGCATTAGAAAGTATCCGGCAATGGTGGGCGGATAGTAAGACCCAAAAGCTAATGGAAAAAGGACGGATGGAGAAAATTTCTTGTGTGGAAGCACAAGAACACTATCGCCATGCCGTAGAAATGGGCTTACTGAAAATTCTCTCCAAGATGGGCATTTCCTTGCTGTCGAGTTATAACGGCGCACAGATTTTTGAAGCGATTGGTCTCGGTGCGGATGTCATTAACACGGCATTTGCCGGGACAACTTCTCGTGTCGGCGGTTTGAATCTTTCGGAAGTGGCGCAAGAAGTGATGAACTTCCATCATCGCGCCTTCCCTGAATTACAAGGGAAAAAATTAGAGAACTTTGGCTTCTTTAATTATCGTCCGCGTGGGGAATATCACATGAATAGCCCCGAGATGGCGAAAGCATTGCATCAAGCGGTGGCGGGGAAAGATTATGACCACTACGAGGTTTATACCAAGCACCTCGAAGAACGCCCAGCAACTGCCTTGCGAGATTTATTAGATTTCAGCAGCGATCGCGCTTCGATTCCGTTAGAAGAAGTGGAACCGGTGGAAGAGATTGTCAAACGCTTCTGCACCGGGGCAATGTCTCTGGGGTCACTCTCGCGAGAAGCCCATGAAACCCTTGCGGTTGCCATGAATCGCATCGGCGGTAAATCCAACTCCGGTGAAGGGGGAGAAGATCCCACCCGCTTTATTGTCATGGATGATGTGGATGCAGAAGGTAATTCACCGACCTTCCCCCACCTCAAAGGGCTACAAAATGGCGATACCGCCAGTTCGGCAACGAAGCAGGTCGCTTCCGGACGGTTTGGGGTGACGCCAGAATACTTAATGAGCGGTCAACAGATTGAAATTAAAGTGGCGCAAGGGGCCAAACCCGGTGAAGGGGGACAACTCCCCGGGAAAAAAGTCAGTCCCTATATTGCCATGTTACGGCGCTCGAAGCCGGGTGTTCCGCTCATTTCCCCACCGCCCCACCATGATATTTATTCCATTGAAGATTTATCCCAGTTAATCTTTGACTTGCACCAGATTCATCCCCAAGCGAAAGTGTCGGTGAAACTCGTGGCGGAAATTGGCATTGGTACAGTTGCCGCTGGGGTCGCTAAAGCAAATGCGGATGTCATTCAAGTATCCGGTCACGACGGCGGAACCGGTGCCTCTCCTCTCTCTTCTATTAAACATGCCGGTACCCCTTGGGAATTGGGTGTGAGTGAAGTCCATCGCATGTTACTGGAAAATCAACTGCGCGATCGCGTTCTACTTCGTGCCGACGGTGGCTTCAAAACCGGCTGGGATGTTGTCATGGGTGCTTTGATGGGCGCAGAAGAATACGGGTTTGGTTCCGTTTCTATGATTGCCGAAGGGTGTATTATGGCGCGGATCTGCCATACCAATAACTGTCCGGTTGGGGTTGCGACACAACAAGAAAAACTTCGCAAACGCTTCACGGGGACACCCGGTCATGTGGTTAACTTCTTCTACTTTGTTGCGCAAGAAGTGCGGATGTTATTAGCCCGTTTAGGGTATCGCCGTCTTGATGAAGTGATTGGCCGATCTGACCTGCTTAAGCATCGCGACAACATGAAGGTGACTAAAACCCAGTCTCTAAACTTAGATTGTCTGATCAATCTACCCGATGTCCGGGACAATCGCAGTTGGTTAGAACATGAGAAGGTTCACAGTAATGGTCCGGTTTTAGATGATGAGTTATTGAATGATACCGAGATTACCCAAGCGATCAATAACCAAACTCAGGTCACGAAGTCCCTTAAAATTGTTAACACTGATCGCGCAGTCGGTGCAAGAATTGCCGGTAAATTGGCGAAGCAGTATGGTGATACGGGCTTTAAAGGGCAAATCAACCTGAACTTCCAAGGGGCAGCCGGACAAAGTTTTGGTGCGTTTAACCTTGCAGGAATGAACCTAAAACTGACAGGAGAAGCCAATGACTATGTTGGTAAAGGGATGAACGGTGGCGAAATTGTGATTATTCCCCCAGCAGAAGCGAACTATGAACCGGCAAATAACGCCATCATTGGTAATACTTGCTTGTATGGGGCAACCGGTGGACATCTTTATGCCAATGGTCAAGCGGGAGAACGCTTTGCGGTTCGTAACTCCTTTGGACACGCCGTTATCATGGGCGCCGGCGACCACTGTTGTGAATATATGACTGGTGGTGTCGTTGTGGTCTTAGGCAAAACTGGCCGTAACGTGGGTGCGGGGATGACCGGCGGTATTGCCTACTTCCTCGATGAAGAAGACAACTTACCCGCTAAGATCAATACTGAAATTGTCAGCTATCAGCGCATTGTGAGCAAAGCAGGCGAAGCACAACTCAAAGCGTTAATTAAAACTCACGTTCAACGCACCGGTAGCAAAAAAGCCCAGATGATTCTCGATCATTGGGAAACCTATCTGCCTAAGTTCTGGCAAATTGTTCCCCCTTCCGAAGCCGAAACGCCTGTTGCCAATGCGGAAGTTTCAGAAGAAGAAAAGACACTTACCAGTGTTTAATGATTCCTATCGGCAATAGGAATTAAATCAAGTCGCGCACCTAATTTTTGATTAGGTGCGTTTTTTGTCAATCAACGTCACATTATTGTGCAAAACAATTAACCTAATAATTCGTTATTGCTATCTTTGCTGATTCTTTCGTCTTGTCAGGGGAGATAACTCTTGCTGTTGTATGATAATGATTATTATTTTAGTTTTGAGCATTGAGCCTGGGGTTTTAGTGATTTTTAATCCTGAAAATAACGGTGAGAATGACACGATTACTGTGGGATTAGTCCGTAACATTTTTGCGTTTTAATTTTCGGCACAGCGTAAAATCTGACTAGCACTGAGCTTAAACTCTGGAACCCACATTCCGCACCCCAACTGTCACATCATCCGTTTCCTTCCACTGGAATGGAGAAGATTGGTCTCTGTCTCTAAGCCAATCACTTTATAAAAGTGACTGGAGTTAAAGAAAGGAAAATGGTCTTGCTGATGAATCAGGGAGGTAAACTAAATCAAGAAGTCTTTATTTTTATCGCCCTATGTTTATGAATAATGCTTCCAAAAACTCATCATCAATCACAGTGAGCAACTTAGAGGATGTTTGAAAAGTTTTGAACCGTAAAAAATTATGCCAACCGCCTCACCATAATAGGGATCATGGCGAGATAAATAAATGTCTCTGAGGTTTCTGGTAGGAGCTCATAATCTCTGGCTAATCGTCTGCATCCCATTAACCAAAAGTACGCTCCACAACCCATCGCTTGGGAAGAACAACAAAACCCCCGACCCAGCTTGAATTGAATTCAAGTGAGAATTGTCCAAAGCTGGACCTCACGGGGACGCCCTCCTGGTTTCGCTTCAGGGAGAAGATCACTCAAGAATTCAGATTGGTCACGGGTTAAATTGCTGGGGTACACTTTACTCATTACTGCTCTCTCGGTGCTGTGTATTTTGTTCTTCACAGATTATACCGAGTGAGCTTTTTTACACTCGAAGTAACTTTTCAAACGCCCTCTTAGAGAGAACACAGAAAAACAGGTTTATGTGATTACCGCAATTGGTTCTCGTGGCGATGTTTATAAATAGGTTGATTCCAAACTCGCCTTGACTTTCTGAATTGGTCACTATAACACTTCTGCAATTGTGCTGAAGAGGAGCAATACTCAGTACCCGTGCGGGATATACTGTATCTTGTAAGGGCAAGTTTTGAATTAAATCTTCGCAAAAGTCTTGAAACAACTGAGTTCCAGGTAAATCGTAAGGAGGAGCGACCCCGCGCCGTTGCACGGCGCAAGGGAACGCGCGACGATGAGGAAAAAATTCATGGCGACGATGTTCGCCAAAGTTGCGGAGGGCTTGCGGGTTGGGATGAGGATGATGGGGAGAGGGCGATCTCAGATGGGAAATCTGAAACGCACCAAATTGATGATATAGCGCTACGGATTCACGTTAGGACATAAGTTATGGTCTAAAAAACTGATACTATTACACGACCACCGAAGCCAAATGTCCTAACCTCATTGCGTACTGCTATACCACTGCTGCATCCACCTCCCAGAGGGATCGAAAACCATCAAACGATTCCGCATCGACTTTTTCTTCTGTAACAGATGTGTGACAAGGGTTAAGGCTTGGGGTCCCGCGCCAATAATGGCGATGTCAATCGAGGTCTTCATCATGACAAAATAGAGCTTTTATAATAAGATGATAATCATTCTCATACAGAATACAATATCAGCTATGTTTTTCCAGCATCGATCATCATTTCTTTTCGCAAGTCTCCTCGCGTTGGGCTTAGGAAGCTGCGGTCCCAGCGCTACTTCTCCTAATGAATCTCCAGAAACGAACAATGAGACAGCAGAAGCAACATCCCAAGAAGAGTTGCAGATTGTAACCACCTTTTTGCCGATGACTCACTTTACCAAAGCCGTAGTGCGCGATCGCGCGGAAGTGACCCAACTACTGCCCACCAATACAGGACCTCATGATTATCAAGCCAAACCCACTGATGTCCAAACCATTGCCAATGCCGATGTTTTGGTGAAAAATGGGCTAGAACTCGAAGTCTATTTAGAGGACATGATCGCCAATGCGAATAATCCCGATCTTGTGGTCATTGATAGCAGTGAAGGGATTGCAACCATTGCTTATGAAGACGACGGTCATGATCATCACGATCATTCAGACCATGATCATGACCACGATCATGACCATGCAGACCATGATCACGGAGAAAAAGCCGAAAGCCATGATCACGGAGAACACGGTCACAGCCACGATCATGGGGAGTTTGACCCCCACGTATGGCTTGATCCCAAACGCGCAATGGAACAAGTGGAAAACATCCGCGATCGCCTGATTGCAGTTGATCCAGAAGGAGAAGCCATCTACACTGAGAATGCCAATGCTTATCTCGAAGAACTCAAAGCCCTAGATGAAGACATTTCTGAGAAGCTAAGTCCTTATGCGGGAGAAACCTTTATTACCTTCCATGACTTCGCCAACTACTTCGCTGAAAGCTACAACTTAGAATCACAATTCCTCGTGGATATCCCAGAAGAAAACCCTTCCCCTGAAGATGTGAAGAGAGTGATTGATACGGTCCAAGCAGAGGAGATTAAAACACTGTTGACCGAACCCCAAGCGGGAGAGAATTCTTTTTCTGCGTTAGCCAAAGACCTCAACGTTAAGGTTAGTGTCTTTGATCCAGTGGCAACCGGAGATGTAGAAGCTGTTCAACCTGAATATTATCTCGAAGTCATGCGCCAAAATGTCAATAATTTAGTCACTGGGTTGGAAGGAAGCACTCAGTCTCATTTACTTGTCCCTCAAGACGCTTCCTCACCAGCAGTCGCCTTAAGGTTTTAGGAGTAGGACATGACCGCACCGATCTTAGAAATTGAAGACTTGAGTGTCTATCGGGGAAGTCATCTTGCTGTGGAACAAGTTTCTCTGAGTTTAAGCGTAGCCACTGACACCGCAATTATTGGTCCGAATGGTGCAGGGAAAAGTACCTTCATTCAGTCTATTTTGGGGATTTTACCGCGCCATCGTGGGGAAGTGTTCATTTTAGGACATCCTCTGACGCGCAAAGGTAAGTTAGATTGGCGAGTGCGTCAACAAGTGGCGTATCTTCCCCAAAATTTTGGCTTTGATCGACGGATTCCTGTTCAAGTAGAAGAGTTCGTGGCGTTGGGTTGGCATCGTTTGAGCCTCCAATTTCCTTGGTCGCATCAAAAACAATGTCGCCTTGCTGTGGAAGAAGCCTTAAGCCGAGTTGAG
>CAZAYV010000051.1:0-23610 GCA_964489465.1 uncultured Dactylococcopsis sp.
ACGTACGGTTCTTAGGGGAGGGAAGAGAGGCGACTTTCGACCCTTACCCGCTCAAAGCTATACAAACATCCTGAAGCTGTGGAATCTTGAATGGTGCGAAAGGAATCAACCAATAGGGAACAAGGTGTTCCTGCTCTCTCATTCTCCCACCTTGGTTTGATGGTTATTAATAACTAATTGATTATAAAATAATTAATGAATCTAATGGCAATGACTTGCATTTGCAGCACAAACAAAAGGAGGGATGAAGTCAAATGCAACGCCTAGTGTCTGCACTCTTTCGGTCGAACCTTGCACCCAACTACTGGTCTCAAGGCAGTTGGGCAATTTTACGGGTCGTCATCGGTCTGTTTATGATTCATAACGGTATTGATAAACTTTCTGATGTTGAGTCCTTTGCCCAGGCTTATGTAGAAGTGATTGGTTTACCGTTTCCGATTTTCTTTAGTTACGTTGCCGGCTATGTGGAATTAATTGGCGCCCCCTTAGTGGCATTGGGACTGTTCACTCGACCCGCAGCGCTACTGAATGTAGCGACAATGGCAGTAGCAATTTACCATCACATTTTAGTCGCGGGCTTGAGTATTCCCTACTTAGAATTAGCCAGTATCTATGGGGCAGCTTTCTTGTTCTTTGCAGTCAATGGCGGTGGCATCTTTTCCCTGGATACCTTTATTGGGAATTGGATCAGTGACCGCTTAACATCAGATCGCTCAGAAGAAGAGGAACCGATTTCAGTTCGGGAAGTGGCAGAATCCAAATCCGTTAATTAAGGAGGTGAAAACATGGTTGGGAAGAAAATACTTGCACTCTTCGTTGTGGTAGCTTTCTTAATCACAGGTTGTGGCAGTTCTGACGCTCAAAGTCCTCCCGCCTCTAAAACGGAAACTACTCCAGAAATGAGTCAACAGCCAGAGCAAACAAAAGAAGTTGCTGAGGCAAAATCAGAAGCCAGTGCAGTCGAGTTAAGTCGAGAGGCTGCGGATCTCGACAACGGCAAACAAGTCTTCATGGCAAAAGCCAATTGCACCCAATGTCATCGTGGCGGCATCAACACTGTAATCGCAGACAAACATTTGGGAAAAGATGCCCTGGAGAAATACAATATGGATTCTATAGCAGCGATCGCGCACCAAGTGAGAAATGGTAAAAACGCGATGCCTGCCTACGGAAGACGACTCAGTGACGAACAAATTCGAGATGTTGCTGCTTATGTCCTCTCCCAAGCCGAAAAAGGTTGGACCAATCAATAACTGAATCTGCCGATGATTTTATCATTGCTCAGCGTTGGGAAGACTCAGCGCTGACTTTTTCTTGCTGATTTTTCCACCAAACTTCAACCCCATCCGCAATGGTTACTGCCAGTCTTTCTTGCACTTGGGGGTCGCTAATCCATTCAAATTCAGTGGGGTTAATCATGAAACCGAGTTCTAAAAGGACAGCGAGGGTCGTGTGGGGGCGAGTCAGGGCAAGGGTATTCCAAAACACACCATAGGAAGGGCGATCCAGTTCACTGACTAAATAATTGTGAAGGAAAACCGCCAAGTCGTGGGCGGGCGGATTGTACCAAAAGGTACCAATACCAGAGGTATTCACGGCATCCCCGTTATCGGGAAGCGCATTGTAGTGAATGGAAAGCGCGATCGCGGGATTGACCTCATTAATGAAAGCAATCCGGTCTGCTAAAGAGACAAACTGATCGCTCTCGCGGGTCATATAAACGATTGCCCCCCGTTGTTCGAGTTCTTGTTGCAGCAACTGAGAAACCGTCAAATTCACTGCCTTTTCTGGATATCCTGTGGGTCCTTTTGCCCCGAGCTCATCTCCGCCATGACCTGGATCAAGTACAATTTTCATGCCAGCTAGAGGTTGATTCAATTCCGCCTCAGGCTTTGGCGGATGTTTCAGAGATAAAATCAAATTGCTTCCTTCATACCTGAGCCGATACCCCCACTGTTGTTGTGATTTTAAGTGAAAAGTGTATTGCACTGTCTCAGGGTCAACCTGTTTCCAATCTAAGCGTTTAATTAAGGGATCGTCATCGAAATGGATAGTATCGGTTTGCGCGATCGTATGATGCAAAGTCAGAGTAAAGGTTTCTTCCCCCTGTTCTACACGCACTGGTACAGGAACTTGCAAGGGAAAACTAATCTCAGTGGTGGTTGCTTCTGGTTTGGCTTTGATACTGCGAATCAAGGTCTTTGGCGGAACAGCATCAGGAATGATCTGTGTTTCCTCGGCATAAATCCACGCTCCATAAGCCAAACGTAACCATTCCCCATCCCGTCCCGTGACTGTTGCTCTTGTTCCTTTTGGCAGGGGCGTCAGACGAGAATAGTTCGTGCCAGGACCGGTTCGGGCTGCGCCTGTATCTACCGTCACTTCTACCACTGAATACTCTTCTGGCGTTAGAATTGTGATATCTGCTGTATCAGAGGCAGTAATGGTCTCATCCCTGAGTTGCATCGTGTAAGTGGGATTACCTAAATTTCCAGGGACTTTTGGCGTGAAACATCCCTGATAAAGTTGGGTAACCTGAGAAAGGGGTGCATTTTCTCCGATTAAAACTGCATAATTTGGAGGAAGGGCACGTCTTGCCTGAGGCAACAGCGGGACGACTTGTTCGTCTAAAGTTGCTTTCACCTCAGCTTGGGGTGAACCCATTGCTTCTAGGCAAATCAATTCTCCCACCTGACGGGTCATGGGTTGGGAAGGCACGAGAGACTCAGAGACAAAACCACCAGTGGCAGGAGGGGGGGGGACAGGTGAAACCCGAGTCACTTGGATGCTAACTTCTTGATCCTGATAACGTAAGGTAAATTGGTTGTCTCCTATGTTTAAGGGGAAACTCGGAGCAAAGTGTCCGGCACTGCTCTGTTCGATAGGGGTACCATTAACATATACTCTACCGGGAGCTGTACCAATGAGGAAGATTTGATCAGCTGTCGTCTGGTGCGTTTGAGGAGGATAAACCACAGTTAACTCTTGTTTTGTTTCCCCCAATGCTGGAAAAGTGGCATAACTTGTCACTAGTAGTCCTGAAATGAAAGGAGTGAACCAATTTTTCATGTACTCTAAAGCTTGAAATAAGATTCAGTTTGATTTCTTTTTATAGGATATTAGTTGAGTGTTCATCGGTAAAATTTTGAGACGAGTCAGAATCAAATCTGCTTGCACTTGTTTTCGTGGCGATTAGTGTTAAGCTCAGTGATAAAAATCATGCTCAAAAATTAAAGGAGAGAAATAAAAATGATTGGTGCTATCGTAGGTGCTCTCGTAGGTCTAATTATTGGTAGTGTCGGAGTTCTCTTGTTTATGCGAGATCAAATCACACAACTCAAAGAGAACCATCAAAAAAAGCTAGAACAGCAAAAGAAACAATTAGAACAAGAACATCAAAAGCGAATTGAGGAAACAACCCAACGCTTACAGCAAGATTACCAAGCGCGAACGCAAGAACAAATTGATGAGCAGATTGAACAAGAAATTGCTGCCGCACGAGAAAATTCCCAAGCCGAGTTAGAACAACTCCGTCAGCAACTAGAAGAGACCCGTCAACAGCTAACAGCCCAACAAAATGATCAAGCTCAGGTAGAAGAGTTGCAAAATGAACTGCAACGCACCAACGCTCATTATCAACAACAAATAGAAGCGTTGGAACAAGAAAAAGAAAGCGCGATCGCGCAAACAAGAAGCGAATATGAAGGGCAGATTGAACAACTGAACCAAGAACTTGCTTCAGCCCAAGAGAAGCTTGCTCAAGTTGAATCGACAACTGCAAGCACCACTGAATCAGTAGAACCCAAAACTCAGTTTGCCTTTGAACAACCTGAAACCACTTTTACGCCCCAAGTTACAGAGGTGAGGGAACAACTAACCAATTTTCAAGAGGCAGACACTAGCGTAACGACAGAGTCAGCTAGCCCTACCAGTCAAGCAGAAGGCGTAGCGACAACTAATGAGTTTGATGAACTGTTTGATGAAGAACCCAGTCCTTCAATCGCAGCATCAACCACAACCAATCAGCCAGAATTAGATGAATTCTTTTTTGATGATGAAGAAGAATTCAATACAGCAACCAGCAATGAGACTCAATCTTTTGATGATGATGAATTTGATGCTTTCTTTGCTGATGTTGAGGAAACAGCAACCCCTGTTAACGGCACCGCCAGTCAAAGTGAGGCAGATGAATTAGAAGAGTTAGACGCTTTGTTTTCTGAAGATGAAACAGCAAAGGATCAATCTCAGACTCAACAAAAAAGTACAGCTGATGAAGAATTAGATAGCCTCTTTGATCTCTTTGATGAAGATGACGCAAAAAAAAACGTATAGTTGAGCAATTAATGGCTTGGGGAAATGAAGAGAAGACGACAATTATTCCTCAAGTCGAAGCTTATGCTTGGGATGAAGATGAGCGGGTTCGCGCTGGTGTTGCGCTGACCTTTGGTCAATTAATTGCCGAAAAAACAGTCGATCACGAGGTCAAACAAGCGCTTGAGCAGTTAGGAACCCTCAGCTGCGATCGCGCGCCCTTAGTTCGCCAATATGCGGTTCAATCTCTCGGCAAAATTCGTTCCGAAGCCGTCATTCCTTTCCTAACTCGCGCCTTACAAGATCGAGATCTTGACGTTGTGGCGAGTGCCAGTGCTATCTTAAACAATTACAAAACCGCTCCCGGACCTTCTGCCAATTCTTCCGAACCCACCCTACCGGAAAACAGCGCCCTAAAAGCGCAAAACCAATCACTTTAATCTCTCCCGAGACGTTTAAAATAGGTTGGGTAATACTGACGCCCAACCGAATATGAAACGTAACCTGGTTGTAATTGCATCGCTCCTTTTATCTGGAATTGTTGGGTGTACGACCGCTCCCTCCACTTCCCAATTGGCAGAATCAGAGGACAAACCATCATCTTCTGAGCAGGCAAAGCAAATTGCCACTCAACCTCTTACGCCACAACCCATTCAGATTAAAATAGAGGATTTACCGCCACCTTTTGCCACGGAAAGTGCCTCGAAACCGCCACAAGTGAGTCCCATTCCAGAGCAACCGACACTCAAGGTTCCGGAAGGATTTACCGTTAACGTTTTTGCTGAAGATTTAAATAATCCCCGTTGGCTAGCTTTAACTCCATCGGGAGATGTGTTAGTGACTGAAACTCGGGATAACCGGATCCGGTTATTAAAAGATACGGATAATAATGGGGTTGCTGATGTCTCGCAAGTGTTTGCCACTGCCGACAATGCCTTAGATATTCCCTTCGGCATGGCATTTAGTGAAGATTATTTCTTTTTAGGCAATCACAACGCAGTGCGTCGCTACCCTTACCAAAAAGGGCAAGAACAACTCATGGACAAGGGAGAAAAAATTGCGGATCTTCCCGGTGGCGGTTATCGGCAACATTGGACGAGAAATGTTGTCCTTTCTCCCGATCAAAGCCAACTCTATGTTTCCATTGGTTCGCGCAGTAATGTCAGTGAAGAACCCCTCCCTCGCGCTTCGGTACAAGTCATGAACTTAGATGGCTCAAATCAAGAAACCTTTGCCTTTGGTTTACGCAACCCAGTTGGGTTAGACTTTCATCCAGAAACGAAAGCCCTCTATACCACTGTCAATGAACGAGATGGCTTAGGCGATGATTTAGTGCCCGACTATTTAACCCGTTTAGAACCCGGTGAATTTTACGGTTGGCCCTATACCTATCTCAAACCGAGTTTACTGGATCCGCGACAAAGTAATAATGGGACAAGCAAGGAACCGGAACTGGCGGCAAAAACTCGCACCCCTGATGTTTTGTTTCAATCCCATTCTGCTGCCTTGGGTTTAGCCTTTTATGACGGCAAGACCTTCCCAGAATTTTATCGTAATGGGGCCTTTGTTGCCTTTCGCGGGTCTTGGAATCGCGATCGCGGTACCGGCTATAAAATAGTGTTTGTTCCGTTTAATGAGCAAAATCGTCCCGAAGGCGATTATCAAGATTTCCTGACCGGATTCCTGACCGATCCCAGCGTTCCCCGCACCTGGGGGCGTCCGGTGGGGTTACAGGTTCTTCCCGATGGCAGTTTACTCTTGACAGAAGAAGCTAACAACCGCATTTATCGCGTCCAATATACAGGACAATAAACCGTGAATACCCCCAGTCACTATATTTTCAATCTTGTCTTTCTGGGCAACACCATTGCCCCCAATGCTAACCTTGCCATTACTTTAGGCGCCATTTTACCCGATATCCCTATTTTTATTTTTTACGGCGTCACCAAATTGGTTTACCAACTGCCAGAAAAGGAAATTTGGGGAAACGCTTATCATGATCCCCTCTGGCGAAACTTAGTTGCCCTTTTCCACTCTTTTCCCCTTGCTGGCATCGGTTTAATGGCCTGTCTCTACTGGCATTGGCAAAGTGGAGTAATATTCTGCACCAGTTTGATCTGCCATTCTCTCCTTGATTTTCCAGTTCATCATGATGATGCGCATCGTCACTTTTTTCCCTTCAGTGACTATCGCTTTATTAGTCCGCTCTCTTACTGGGATCACTCTCACTATGGGCATTTTGTCGCTTTAGCAGAAGTCTTATTTGTCCTTGCAGTTACCCCCTTTGCCATCAGTTTACTCAAATCTGGAGTAAGCAAAGGGATTATTTTTAGCATTGATTTATTGTATATTGTTGGCTACATCCGCTTTTATCTCTAATGTTCCCGCTTGCTAGTCACGGGATTTGTGAGAAGATAGCAAAGACCCACTTTTGAGCCACCGCCGCTTGTTAAGGACATCTATGGAACTGCAAAATTCATCCCGCCGAACGAAAATTGTTGCGACTGTTGGTCCTGCCACACTCAAACCCGATGTCTTGCGCGATTTAATTAAAGCAGGGGCGACCACTCTCCGACTCAATTTTTCTCATGGCACCCAAGAGGATCACCAAAGAAGCATCCGCCTGATTCGTCAAACCGCCTTTGAATTGAATCAACCCGTTGCCATCTTACAAGACTTACAAGGACCGAAAATTCGCCTCGGTGAATTTGAAAAGGGTTCGATTACTCTGGCCAAAGGAGATCCCTTTATTCTCACTAGCGATCCGATGATGGGTACTCAAGAAAAAAGTTATGTCAGTTATGACTTACTGGCTGAGGAAGTTCCTCCCGGTGCAACCATTTTGCTTGATGATGGTCGCGTTGAAATGAAAGTCGAGGAAGTCTATCCAGAGAAAAAGGAGGTCCATGGGCGTGTTGTAGTTGGGGGAGTTCTCTCCAATAATAAAGGGGTCAATTTTCCTGGGGTTTATTTGTCCGTTCGCGCTTTAACGGATAAAGATCGTCGGGACTTAATGTTTGGTTTAGATCAAGGGGTTGATTGGATCGCGCTGAGTTTTGTCCGCAACCCCCAAGATGTTTTAGAAATTAAGGAAATTATTTCTAGTGCGGGCAAATCCGTGCCTGTCATTGCCAAAATTGAAAAGCATGAAGCCATTGAACAGATGGAAGCGGTTTTATCGCTTTGTGATGGAGTAATGGTAGCACGCGGTGATCTTGGCGTTGAATTACCAGCAGAAGATGTTCCCATTTTGCAAAAGCGACTCATTCAAACGGCGAATCGCTTGGGAATTCCTGTAATTACTGCCACCCAAATGTTAGATAGTATGGTGGCGAACGCTCGTCCCACCCGTGCTGAAGTTTCCGACGTTGCCAACGCCATCTTAGATGGGACGGATGCGGTCATGCTGTCCAATGAAACCGCGGTTGGACAACATCCTGTAGAAGCAGTAGCAACAATGGCGCGAATTGCCGACCGCATGGAACAGGAAAAACCCAACCCCTCCCAACAACTTGATACAACCCGCACCATTCCCAATGCCATTTCCAGTGCCGTTAGTCAAATTTCCCGTCAGCTGGATGCTGCTGCCATTATGACCTTAACCAAAACCGGGGCAACAGCAAGAAATGTCTCGAAGTTCCGTCCGCAGACCCGTATTTTAGCGGTCACGCCTCATGTTGACGTAGCCCGTCAATTGCAACTGGTTTGGGGCGTCAAACCTTTGCTTATCCTAGATTTACCGTCCACTGGACAAACCTTTAAAGCCGCCCTCAATGTCGCGCAAGAAAAAGGGTTACTTGCAGAAGGGGATTTAGTCGTAATGACTGCTGGCACTTTGCAAGGTGTTTCTGGATCAACTGATTTAATCAAAGTAGAAGTCGTCACTGCAGTTTTGGGTCGGGGGGTGGGCATTGGTCACGGTACCGTTAGCGGTCGCGCCCGTGTGGCAAAAAGTGCGAACGATGTGGGAAACTTTCGTCCTGGGGAAATTCTAGTGGTTCCCAATACGAATGCTGATTATGTCGAGGCAATCCGTAAAGCAACAGGAATTATCACTGAAGAAAGCAGTCTGACGAGCCATGCGGCAGTGATTGGTTTACGCTTGGGAATTCCTGTCATTGTTGGTTTTGAAGGAGCAACCCAAACAATCCGAGAAGGGGCAATCTTAAGTCTGGATGCTCAACGGGGGTTAGTCTTTTCGGGTGCCGTTCCGGCTGGGGGTCATTTGAATGAGGGTGCTGGTAGGGGTGTTCCCCTCCCTTCTTAAGGCTTTCTCTAGTTTCCAAACCAAGGAGAGGTCGCCAGGCAACTAACGAATGGTAATGAGTTATTCCCTCACTTCCACCCGCCAAGTGACTCTTTCAGCAAACCCGATTCAGGATAACCATATAATTGATATAAAGTCAAGATCAGGTTCGGGCTCAAGGAACTGATCTTTACCAATACAGAAAACATCAATCATCCTAGAGGTAGAAAGTAAGTTTCCTTGCTGGTGATGAGGTGAAATTGAGAGAGTGCAAAAGCCAGGGAAAGGTGAGCTTACCAATTGCTGAATCATTGGAGTGGAAATCAAAACTCAGAGATGAAAACCCTAATCGAGAATCAACCCATTACCTTTGAAACTGCCTTAACTATTGTTGATGCCACAGTCTTTTCTCAAGCGTCTCGCCATTTAAAGAATATTGAAATTGAAGTGTTGCGGGGGGCTTGGTCTGGTAAAACCTATGATGACATTGCCTTAGAAAGTGGGTACGCACCGGAATATATTAAGCATGATGTGGGTCCCAAGTTATGGAAAATTCTCTCAGCTAGTTTTGGGGAAAAAGTGAGTAAAACCAGCTTAATTGCCCTCTTAGCCAGCAAAGCCCAAGCGAATCCCCCTCTCTCACAACAGTCCTCTCCTCTCACGGACGCTGTAACCCCAAGCCAGTCTCTAGATGGACCGATTCCTCTCCGTTCTGCCTTTTATATCGAGCGTCCTGCCGTAGAAACGCGTTGCTATAGCGAAATTACCAAATCAGGCGTCCTCATTCGCATTAAAGCTCCGGCTCAGATGGGTAAAACGTCTTTGATGGTCAGAATTCTTGCAGCGGCTAAAGAAGCCTCATCAGAAGTGGCGACGGTTGCTTTAAATTTACAACAAGCCGATCGCGCGGTTTTTCAAGATTTAGATCAATTTCTGCGTTGGTTTTGTGCAGCGATTACGCGCAAATTGCAATTGCCCTATCAAGTCAGTGATTACTGGAGTGAAACGTTTGGCAGTAAAAGTAACTGCACGGCTTATTTTGAAGACTGCATTCTCCCTCATCTCAATAGCAAGTTTGTTTTGGCTTTGGATAAAGTTGATGAAGTCTTTGCTCATCCCGAAATTGCCGATGATTTTTTTAGTCTGTTACGCTCTTGGTATGAAGAAGCCTCTTATGGCGAAAGCGGCAATCCCCTGTGGCAGAATTTGTGTTTAATTATTGTCCATTCCACAGATGTTTACATTCCCTTAGATATTAACAAGTCGCCCTTTAACGTTGGCTTGCCCATTGAACTCGAACCCTTCAACGGCAGCCAAGCCATTGCCTTAGCGCAACGCTATCAACTCAATTTCACCGAAGCCGAGTGTCAGTCATTGATGGCACTGATTGCAGGACATCCCTACTTATTACAACAAGCCTTCTTTCATTTATCCCAAGGACTGGATTTGTCTCAGTTTCTCGAAACAGCGACCACAGATGCAGGGATTTATGGTCATCATTTGCATCGGCACCGGGAACTGTTGCAAGCTCATCCTGCTCTTTTAGAGGCTTATCAAGATGTGGTGCATAGTACAGCGCCGGTGGAATTAGAGCAAGCAGTTGCCTTTAAATTACAAAGTTTGGGCTTGGTTAAATTTCAAGGGAATTGTGTTCTGCCTAGTTGCCAGTTGTATCAAGCCTATTTTCGCGATCGCGTGTAAATATCACCCCAAGGCTTAACCCATAGAAAAATTCTGCACCGCTGTAATCAATTCTGGAACGGCAGTGGCTGACCAATTCCCTTCTGCACCACGCCCCGTTTGGAGAATCAAGCGCAGGGAAAAGGAATGGGGATAGCCTTCCACTTCTAGCCAAACTTGGTCTGATTCCGCTTCGCACGCAATTCTTTCTTCCTCAACCAATTCTTGCGCCATGTCTTGCATGGTGGTTGCCAGTTGCAATAATAAGCGACAAAAATCCTGAAATTCTGTTGTCGTTAATTCAATCGCCCATTCATCACTACCGACTAAGCCTTTATAGGTGGTGGCATAAGGATTCCAACCCAGCCGCCAACCCGGTGCTTTTTTCAGAATGCGATCCATGGTTTAAATTCATCTCTTTACTCAGAACCGATCACGAGCGTTAGCGCGATCGGCTCTTTCCCCAAATGATTATTACTCCCCAATAATTTCCGGTTGAGTCAGTTCATCCGACATTTCAATAATGGCACGGATGGGAGGCGTCATTAAGGGATCTTCGAGATTGTCTTGCGCTTTATCTTCACTACGACGACGCTTGGCGCGTTTTGCCACTTGCACCGTAATCCGATAGCGATTGGACGCAGCATTCATTAACTGTTCAGCCCGTTGGACAATCTCATCAGAGTTAAAAGAGGAACGTTTATACATTCTTAGATTAGTTCAGCCGATTTGCTAAGCGTGATAACACATCTATCAGGATAACGTATTCCCCAAGAGAGACCTTAGCTCAATAGGGCTTCGGCAAACTCATAACTCGAAAAAGGACGTAAATCTTCAATGCCTTCACCGGCACCCACAAAGCGAATGGGAAGATTGAGTTGTTTGGAAATCGCTAGCGCGACTCCCCCTTTGGAACTACCATCGAGTTTAGTCAAAACCACACCGCTGAGACGAGCTACTTCCGTAAAGGCTTCGGCTTGCTTCAACCCATTTTGTCCTAAGCTGGCATCAATGACCAGAAGTGACTCAATTTTGGCATCAGGGGCTTTTTTGTCAATGACTTTGCGGATTTTGCTCAACTCTTCCATCAGGTTTTTCTTGTTTTGTAAGCGCCCAGCGGTGTCCACTAAGAGCAATTCTGTCCCTTTATTTTGCGCTTTGGTAATGGCGTCGTACACCACCGCTGCCGGATCAGTATTTTTTCCCGGATTTGCCACTACTTCAGTATTGGCGCGATCGCCCCAAGCCTTGACTTGTTCCACTGCTGCCGCCCGGAAGGTATCGGCTGCGGCAATCAGACAGCGATAATCCGATTTTTGACCGAGATGAGCCAGTTTACCAATGGTGGTGGTTTTTCCTGCCCCATTCACACCCGTAATTAACCAGATATTGAGCTGGTCTTTTTCTGGGGCAAAGGTGACGGGGGTATCTTTATTTTGGAACGGACGTTCTAGAATGTCTTGGACAATTTCTTTTAAATACGCGATCGCGCTCTCTAACGGTAACGCTTCTTCGCGCATTTTCGCCTGTAAGGTTTCAATGATGTAATCTGTCGCTTCAATGCCCACATCCGCTTGCAGCAGCAGGGCTTCAATTTCCATTACCGCATCGTCATTGAGGGGTCCTTTTCCAACCGCTGCTTTTAATTGATTGAGGAAGTTCCGGCGCGTTTTCCCCAACCCTCTCCGCAACTGTTTTAACCAGCTAATTTCTTCTTCTGAAATGTCTTCCGGTTTCCGCCCTTGATTGGCTAGCACTTGTGCTGACCAAGTGGTTTCTTCATCTTCTTCACTGGCAGGGGCTGCCACAACCGGTTCCGGTTCCGGTTCTGGCGTATCGTCGATCGCGCTTTCTTTTAGCTTCTCCAATCCGCCTGATTGTTGCAACCAAGCCGGCGTGGCAGCGGAGGTGCTACTGGTTTCCTCACTTGGAGGGGCACTGGCAACCGGAGATTCCTCAACTTCCGTCGGGGTTTCTTCTGTTGCGACTGCTTGTGTTTCCTCCGTATTTAACTCCGGTTCCTCCGAGGAAACTTCTTCTTGCTCTGACGCTGTTTCTGACGCAACATCAGATTGAGATGTTTGTTCCTCTTGTTCATTAAATTGACGACGAAACCAGTTAAAAACCATGACACCTCCAAGATTGCTCATTCATTAAGCGTGAGCCGATGACGAGGGTAACTCTAAATTTTTGCTCACGCGCCGTAAAACACCATTAATAAAACGATACCCTTCTTCATCAGAATACCGTTTTCCTAACTCCACTGCTTCATTGATTGCAATTTGTACTGGCGTTTCTAAAAAGACCATTTCGGCAACAGCAATCCGTAACAGGGAGCGGTCAATTTTCGGGAGGCGATCAAAATTCCAATCCACCAAAGAAGACCGAATGGCATCATCAATTTCCTGACGATGCTCAACAATTGTGGTTAATAATTGCAGAGTATAGTCCCGCACGTCCTGTAAATTTGCAATGTAGAGAAATTCTGGTAATTCCACAGCATATCCCAGACGATTGATCGCCGTTTGAGTTAAATCAACCGCATCTGAAACCATTGTCTTCGCACTATTTATTGTTGTGGCGCGAGTTTCACTACTGAGTAGCCGGTCTCGCCCTCGCTTTAACTCTTGTGCTGCATTTTCAATGGTTTCTTCCACTTCATGAGTCAGCGTACGAATGGCAGCGAGTACAATGCTATGTAACTCTTGCTGAGAAAATTTTTCGGGGTCTTTCCCCATTTGACCTTGACTTAAGAGAGCCAGCTCGCGGGCAACCCGACGCGGTTGTTTTCGTTTCATCTCAATTTAGGCACATTCTTGCTGAATTGTATTTAAAAGGATAGCAGTGACAGAGTCTTTCCTCATCTTCGCTCCTGGCTTGAGGAGAAGATGATCGTTATGTTCATAGTGCTGCGATGAGATGAATTGAAAAATATTGTGTTTTTAAACGATGATTCGGCAATCAAGCGCAAAAAGAGGGATGCCATCGCTGCGATTGCCTGCCTTTGTGAATAAGCAGCGATGGTAATTCTGACCCCAATTAATTCTGCTTAACATCGACGTGAGTTTTGATCGCTTGCCAAATTGACAAGACTCCTTCTAACCAACCTTGGGCAAACGTAATCCGACTTTGAGGATCAACTTCTAATAAATGAGCGAAATCGGGGTCATGAAGCCGTGCTTGCTCTGGATATTCCTTCAGGTCGAGAAAACTCCATAAATAGTCGAGGACATCTTCATCGAGTGCTTCCGCGAGAGAGCTCACCCGTTCAAAGTGCTGGTAATCTTTGTAGGAGAGTTTTGAACTGGAGCGAATTCCGAGTTCAAATCCTTCTTGATGGACTTTGTTGAGAAGGACATTTTTTTCAACCCGTAGCCGTTCGACTAAATTCTCTTGTCCTTGCGCTTGTTGTTTGAGTTCTTCACAAGTAATAGCCATTTCTAAAGCCTCCTGGCAAATCGAAGAAATATTGAAGTTGTGTTTGACAGCTTGCAGCCGTTCAAATAATTCATCAGGAACGGCGATGGTGACTCTGTGGCTCACAACTTTCTCCTTAAATCTGTGTACTCTTATACAATAACCTAAATAATTACATAACAACTGGGAATGATAGATTTTGTTACATAATTTACAGATTTTAGTTGAATGTTATGTAATTTCGGCTTGAGCTTGAAGAAAGAGAAGGAGAACAATCAGCCCATCGGTAAAACTTTCCTTGTTGCTAGAATCGCAGCATATCCATCGACATTGCAATAGTAACCGCTTCGTTATGGTCAAGTTTCCTGCTTCCACTCCTTCTCAGGGACTTCAATTATCCGCTGCAACAGAAGCTCAGCTTTTTGATTGGCACACGTGTTGGTACCCGATTCTTTTTAGCGTTGATCTGCCCTCTGATCGACCCTATAGTTTTTCGATTTATGGGGAACCGATGGTGCTATTTCGCGATCAAGAAGGGGAGTTAATTTGCTTGCGCGATCGCTGCCCCCATCGCTTGGCCAAGTTATCGGATGGTCAAGTCATAGATGGACGCTTAGAGTGTCTTTATCACGGTTGGCAATTTGGTAAAAATGGCAATTGTCTGCACATTCCGCATTTATTAGCTGGCGCAAATATTCCAGAACGAGCAAAGGTTCAGGCTTTCCCTGTATCTGAACAACAAGGAATAGTTTGGGTTTGGGCAGATGACAAAATACTGCCTGATCCGGAATGGCCTCTAGAAATACCAGAAGTTGAACAAGCAGGCGTGTTTAAGGTAGATACTGCAAACGATCAAAACAGGTTACTTTCCTCTCAAAACTTGCGACACTCTGGTGATAGAGCACCGTCGCTGGCTCGATCAATATGGTCAGAACTTGCCTTGGTATGTGGGTTTAGAGAGTGCTAAACGCCCGGAAGAGATCAACACTTGTTCTCGCTCTAGTCACTTATCAACTCGTTTTGAGCGTCATACGCAACATTGTCAATCGTGTCAACGTATGGAGCAGCGGTTAAATCAAATGAAGAGAATAGGTGGAATAGGAGCAATCCTTGCCATTAGCCTCGGGTTACTCACTGATGGGTCGCCACAGCTGGTCTGCATTTTAGGTTTAATTTTATCAGTCGCTGCAATTTTCCTAGCCACTCGTCTTCAATCCCACTTTAATGATCCTGATGTGCTTGATTAGAGTAATGAAGGACAAAGTAGTCTAAGCTGTTACGCATTGATTAATCTGTGCGCTTCAATAGTTAACACCTAGAGGTCAGCATGTTGAACTGGTCGAGCCCAAAAATAACGACTAATATGTTCGGGGCATTTCTGAAGTTTGTAATAAATAAGTAAGTAGGATTTTGGAAAATGTTATGGTATATTGATTTTTACAGCTTTTTTATCTTTGCTTCAGGAAAGTTAACTGAGTGGCGCGGACAAGGGGGTCATTGCTGTTATATATCTTAATGTATTGTTCGTAGAATTGCGGAAATGACGACTAAAACTAAGGAGGGGATCAAAAAAATAATCGGGATCAAACTAATGGCTGATGGATAAAATGCCTGCAGTTATCAAATATTTTGGGATAACACTTCTTCTAACGATCAAGAAGAAGTAATTTAATTTGGCAATTTGTATTAGGATTAACAGCGACTGGGGATCAGCTAGTGTTAATTTAGAAATGTAACGTTTAGTAAAAATCCTTATCTATTCTGTCATGGCTCAAATCCTTGATCCCGTTCCTAACAGCCCCTCCGATCCAATCCTTTGTTGCTATTTTAATGCCACCAGCTCTATCCAGGTGGTAAGAATTACAAATCTTGAAAACTGGTATTTTGAGCGGGTCGTATTTCCCGGACAACGTTTAGTCTTTGAAGCACTACCAGAAGGCGTTCTTGAAATTCATACTGGAATGATGGCAAGTGCTATTTTATCAGACCAGATCCCTTGTTCTCGTCTAGTTGTGAAAGAGTCGGAGGATGAAACGACAGTTGTAGAAGAAAAAAAGCAAACTGAAATTCCAGCAGCAGCTTAAACATTATCAAGTTTGATTTTAGGAAATTAAAGTTTATATTGAAAGAATTAGGGATTGTCTTTATGGGCAATCCTCATTAGTCTGTTGAAACTTTGTAGATGAAATCAAAAATTGCAGTATCTGTGAAGCGATCGCTGCAATTTTTTTAAGTTTAGAGCCACAAACTATTTGTATTATTGCTTAATGTCAAGAGTGGGGCTTCATTCGGGTTGGTGATAGAGCTGGCTCAGTAGAGAGAACTTCTGTAACAGTAAACAAGAGAGCAAGTGAAGATCAGCTTGGCATTTCTTCCTCCCGAGTGAGAGGAAAGACCTTTCCAATTTTGGTAAAAATCACTATAATTAAAATTAAGATTTATCTATACTCCAAGCAGAATGTCATGTCGGAACCCGCTTTAACTGTGTCTCCCGAAGACTACAGCTTTTTAACCGATCTCTACGAGTTAACCATGGGAGCGTGTTATGTGGGGGAAGGGATTGCTGAAAAACCAGCCAGTTTCGAGTTATTTGCTCGCCGTTTACCTCCTTCCTATGGCTATCTCATTGCAATGGGATTAGCGCAAGCGCTCCAATATTTACAACAACTGCACTTTTCTCGGCAGCAAATTCAGCAGTTGCAACAGATGGGGCTTTTTAATCATGCCCCTCAAGAGTTCTGGTCAATCCTGGAAGGAAAAGTCTTCACGGGAGATGTTTGGGCAGTTCCAGAAGGAACAGCAGTTTTTGCCAACGAACCCCTATTGCGAGTGGACGCTCCGCTCTGGCAAGCGCAACTAGCAGAAACTTATCTCCTCAATACCCTGAACTATCAAACCTTGATTGCAACGAGAGCAGCACGGATCCGAGATGTTGCTGGAGAAACCGCAAAGCTATTGGAATTTGGAACTCGTCGTGCTTTTAGCCCCCAAGCTTCTCTTTGGGCAGCACGAGCGGCTTTAGCAGCAGGCTTTGATGCCACCTCGAATGTGGCAGCAGCATCAAAGTTAGGAGAAGTGCCCAGTGGAACGATGGCACACTCGCTGGTTATGGCGATCGCGGCACTGCGCGGCGGAGAAGATGAAGCATTTACTGCCTTTAGTCGCTATTTTCCCGAAGCGCCCCTATTAATCGATACGTATGATACTGTTGCTGCTGCTGAACGTCTTGCCCAGCAAGTGCAAGCGGGAGAGCGTCAAGTCCCTGGCGTCCGCCTTGACTCAGGTGATGTGGTGCAATTATCACAAAAAGTCCGATCGCTGCTGCCGGAAACGGCAATTTTTGCTAGTGGCGATTTGGATGAGTGGGAAATTGAAGGGTTATTGGCAAATGGAGCCATCATTGATGGCTATGGAGTGGGTACGAAGCTCGTCACCGGAACGCCCGTCAACGGCGTATATAAACTGGTAGAAATTGATGGGATGGGAACCCAGAAAGAATCGACCAGTAAGGAAACCTATCCGGGGCGGAAGCAGGTGTTCCGACGTTGGAAACAAGGCAAGGTGCAGCGCGATCGCTTAGGGTTAATGACAGAATCAGCAGCCGAGGGAGAAAACCCTTTGTTGACATTAGTGATGAAACAAGGGGAAGTGATGGTGCCTGGGGAATCTTTAGCAACCTTGCGCGATCGCGCTCGTGAATCTGTGCTTACTCTTCCCGACGCTGCTCGTCAATTAAACAATCCCGCTCCTCTTACGGTGCAAATTTCTTCCCAACTTCAACAACTGAAAACCAGCGAGAAATAATTGCGAAAATTATGCCAAAACCGAAACAAGTTGCTTTATTTGGGACGAGTGCCGATCCGCCAACGCAAGGCCACAAGATCATTTTAGAATGGCTCTCTCACCATTATGATCAAGTCGCTGTTTGGGCAGCCGATAATCCCTTAAAATCTCATCAAACCCCACTGCAACATCGCATGAACATGTTAGAGTTGATGATTGCCTCCCTAGAAACGCCTAAAGACAATGTCCTCCTCGACAGTACATTGAGTAGCCCAAGGAGTTTAGAAACGGTCAAAAAAGCGGAAGCCCATTGGGGGAAAGATGTTGAGTTGACCTTTGTCATTGGTTCCGATTTAATTGCCCAAATTCCTCGTTGGTATGCCAGTGAAGAATTACTGCGGCGGGTTAAGTTATTAATTATTCCTCGTCCCGGCTATCCGCCTGATGAGCAACACTTAAATTGGCTTTCCCAAATCGGTGGCACTTATGAAGTGGCTGATCTCAATGCTCCACCGGTTTCATCAACGGCTTATCGCCAAAACGGTAAGCCAGAAGTCGTCGATTCTTCCGTGAAACAGTATATTCAAGAGCAACAATTATATTCTTGAGCTGCTGATTGTTTCATTCGGATGCTGTCAATCCCCACCGCGAAATTAAGATGGAAAACTCAAAATTAACTGCTATCAAAACCTCTCTTGCTGAGTTTAAAGTTGGTGTTGATAATGTGATTTTTTCGGTGGATACTCACTCCAATCGGCTCTTAATTTTATTGGTAGAACGACAGCATGAACCGTTTGCCCATTCCTTTAGTTTACCAGGGACATTAGTGCGAGTGGGTGAGTCGTTAGAAGCAGCTGCCTATCGGACTTTATCAGAAAAAATAGCCGTTGAAAATCTCTATTTAGAACAACTTTATACCTTTGGGGAACCCGGACGGGACCCGCGAGAAGCTAAAAATTCTTATAATCAGCGGTATCTCTCGGTCAGTTATTTTGCCTTAGTCCGATATGAAGATACCCAATTAATTACGAAAGAGGGGCAAAAAGCAGTTTGGTCTTTATTGAAAGAAACCCCACAACTGGCCTTTGATCATAATCGCATTTTAGATTATGGCTATCAACGCTTAAGGAATAAGTTAGAATACAGCCCGATCGCGTTTAAAGTGCTGCCAGAAACGTTTACTTTAAATGATTTATATCAGTTTTACACAACAGTTTTAGGAGAAAATTTTTCTGATTATTCTAACTTCCGTGCCCGCCTTCTCAAGTTAGGTTTTTTAACCGACACCGGATTAAAAGTCTCGCGAGGTGCGGGACGACCGGCGACTTTATATAGCTTTGATGAAGATGCTTTTGCCTTATTAAAAGATAAACCGTTAGTTTTTATTTAAAGTGAAGAATGATGAAAATCGCGATCGCGCAACTCAACCCCACCATTGGTGATTTAAACCAAAATGCTCAAAATATTCTGGATGCTGCCGAAAAAGCAGTGCAAGCAGGAGCACAATTATTACTCACCCCAGAACTTTCTCTATGTGGCTACCCCCCTCGCGATCATCTTCTCAATCCCAGTTTTATTACTAAGATGTCTCAACAATTGGAGCGTTTAGCACAAGCCCTCCCTCCCCAATTAACGGTTTTAGTGGGATTGGCAACAATTAATCCTCACGCCGCCGAAAAAGGCGAAAAACCCTTACATAATACGATTGCTTTAGTCGAAGAAGGCAGGGTAGTCACCTATTTTCATAAACGTTTACTTCCCACCTATGATGTCTTTGATGAAGTGCGCTATTTTGAACCGGGAAAACAAAGTAATTGCTTTGTGATTAAAGAAGAACAAGTCAATGGCATTATCGTCCCGATTACAATTGGCGTCACTATTTGCGAAGACCTTTGGAATGATGAAAAATTCTGGGGACAACGCAATTATGCTCACAACCCCTTAGAAGATTTAGCCGCTCATGGGGCTGATCTTATTGTTAATTTATCGGCTTCTCCCTATAGTGCCGGCAAGCAAAAATTAAGAGAAGCAATGCTGCGTCATAGTGCTTGTCATTATGCCATTCCCCTTGTTTATGCCAATCAAGTCGGTGCCAATGACGACCTCATTTTTGATGGCACTAGTGTTGCCCTCAATCGAGAGGGAAAATTAGTGGCACGCGCTCATCCTTTTCAAGACGATTTAATCCTTACAGAGTTTTCCTCCCGTCAGCAAGATTTAATCCCGACCCAAATTGCGCCCGCCTTAGAAAACGAAGACGAAGAAATTTGGCAAGCGCTGGTGTTAGGGGTCAAAGATTATGCCCGCAAATGTGGCTTTAAAAAAGTTGTGATTGGTTTGAGCGGCGGCATTGACTCTTCTCTGGTCGCCGCGATCGCGCGATCGGCATTTGGAGAAGAGAATGTTTTAGGCGTTTTGATGCCCTCTGTTTATAGTTCTTCCGGTTCGATTCGTGATGCCGAAGCCCTGGTTCACAATTTAGGGATTCGTAGCATTACTTTACCAATCAAATCAGCCATGGCAGCCTACGATGAAATTCTAGAGCCCTTATTTGCTGGAACCGAATTTGGCGTTGCCGAAGAAAACTTACAATCGAGAATTCGGGGTAATCTTTTAATGGCGATCGCGAATAAATTTAATTATCTCTTACTTTCAACGGGCAATAAATCAGAAATGGCGGTGGGCTATTGCACCTTATATGGTGACATGAATGGAGGTCTTGCAGTGATTTCCGATGTTCCCAAAACCCGCGTCTATTCTCTATGTCGATGGCTCAATCGAAACCAAGAAATTATCCCTGAAAATGTGATCACGAAAGCGCCTAGTGCTGAACTCAAGCCCGATCAACAAGATCAAGATTCGCTGCCACCTTACGACATCCTGGACGAAATTTTGCACCGTTTTATTCATGAACATCAATCACCCCAGCAAATTGTTAGTGCCGGGTTTAACTTAGAAACAGTGCAAAAAGTTACTAAATTAGTGCAGAAAGCAGAATTTAAACGCCGTCAAGCCCCTCCCGGCTTAAAGGTGACTGATCGCGCCTTTGGTACAGGTTGGCGAATGCCCATTGCCAGTCGAATTGTTCATCTCTAAGGGAAAATTAGTTACGTCTTCCTTTGCTATCTTTAGAAAAAATACGTCTAATATTAAGTAATTTCCTCATTTTTTTTTTGAAAAAAACTAATTAGACTAGTAATATTTATTTCAACGTGTTAATCATCTTCAAATAAATGTCATGATCCCCCAGATGTTCCAGTTAGAAATTATCTTTTCTGAGAGCGGAATTTGAGTATTTTAAAGATTATTAATGAAGCCTTAGAAAGCAGTGCAGAAGAGAATTGAACTTTGATATATAATATCTAAAGTTCGTATTGAGTTGTGGGTTTCCAGGCTTTTAGAGTTGAAAGTTCAGAGTAAAGGCTAACCTTGGTTAACTTAGCTTTGAACATCAGAAAAAATTAGTGAAGAGGCTTGTTTGGAGATGAAACGGAGTATGATTAAAGTGGAAAAACATTGATTTAATCCAATCAAAAAAGTGTTTCCTCTGTCAAAACAGTTGTAACCGAGAAATCTCCTTGCTTACTGCAACTACCAACATCGAGAATACAGTCTCAGTATAAAATGGCATCATTTCAACCTACTTATTCTGGCGATAAAGGCGAAAACGTGCAGAAAACTCCACCCTCTCACAATTCATCGGAAAACCAAACCCCGATGATTACTTTGACCCTGCTGCATCCTCAACACTCTGTTGCGGTTCAAACTTGGCGTTTTGAACCTAAATCTGTTATTAGAATTGGACGATCTAGAAATAATGAGGTCACTCTCTACAGTGCCGTTATCTCTCGTCATCACGTTGAAATCCGACGGAAAGGAAAAGACTGGGAAGTGATTAATCTGGGTTCTAACGGAACCTTCTATGAGGGAAAACGGATTAGTCGTGCATTAGTTAAAAATGGAATGGTGATCCGATTGGCGAGTTCAGGACCTCGATTACAAATTTCTCTCGATGTGCTGAGTGCAGAAGGCGATCATCCACAAGCAAGGGGCTGTGTGCCAAATTCAGCTGGGCACCCTGAAAGCCCCGCCCCGGAATTGAATTCTGGGGAAGGGATGACATCAGAAAAGACATCGCAAATACCGGTCTCGAAAGAAAACTGGGAAAGAGTACAGGGAAGTTTTTCTAGCACAAGGGGATCTTCTCAGTTTTCAGAAGATGAATTTGAGCAAGCCAAGGTAACTGACACTGACGATTAACTTGATAGTATGGCATTACATACTGTATTACTTTAAACGGAAATTTTCTTCTGGCAAACAGAAGTGACTCTGGCTTTTATCGCCAACAGCTTGAGCCACTGGTTTAATTATTCAGCGGGGGATCACTAAAGGGAATGAGCACTTGTAACGATTAAAAGTAATGAGGTGAGAGATGTATTACATTGTTGAAACAGCAAAATCCTTTGAACAAGCAGTGACCGATTTAGAAACAGCAGTTAAAAACCATGGTTTTGGAGTCTTACATATTCATGATTTAGGAGGGACTCTTCGGGGTAAAGGAGTTACATTTGATGAAGAATGTAAGGTGTTTGAAGTTTGTAATCCACAACAAGCAGCCAAAGTTTTATCAACAGATATGCGACTGAATATGGCTCTACCTTGTCGAATTTCTGTATTTACGGAAAACGCCAAGACGAAGATTGGTTTAATCAAGCCAGCACAAATGCTTTCAGCGCTCTCTCAAGATGAAACGTTATTGGAAACAGCAAGGGAAGTGGAAGAAAAAACCATCCAAATGATCGATGCAGCTCAATCGATGGATTAACCCAATCTGCTTTTTGGAAAGATTAGAGCAATCAATACTTGAACTTGATTAAGCCTTAAATCTTAAAATCCGACCAGCATTAAAAATGGCAATTAATGCCACACCGACATCAGCGAAAATGGCTTCCCATAAGGTTGCTAATCCCATCGCGCCAAACAAAATAAACAATCCTTTGATGCCTAAAGCAAAGCCGATATTCTGCCAGACAATTTGACGAGTTTTTCGCGCGATCGCGATGACTTGTGAGATTTTAGAAGGGGCATCGGTCATAATGACCACATCTGCAGTTTCAATGGCAGCATCCGATCCTAAACCCCCCATGGCAATTCCGATATCTGCACGAGCAATTACAGGGGCATCATTAATGCCATCCCCCACAAAGGCAACTTTCGTTTTTTGGTGATGAACTTGTTCTAGAATTGCTTCAACGGCACTGACTTTGTCTTCTGGCAATAAGTTTGCTTGATAGCGATCTACCCCTAATTGTTGGGCAATGTTTCGAGCCACCATTGCATTATCGCCTGTGAGCATCACCACCGAAATGCCCTTCCTTCTTAAGCTAGCAATAGCTTCTACTGCATCCTCTTTCAACTCATCAGCAATGATAATGTGTCCACTATATTCCCCATTCACTGCCGTATGCGCGATCGTTCCTTCCAAATTGCAAACCTCTGCTTGATGCGGAATATTTTCTCGATGCAGGAGGCGATCATTTCCCACTAAAACCACTTGCTGGTTTACTTCTGCAATAATGCCATGTCCCGAAACTTCTTGATAGTTTTGCAGCGTGGAATCATCAATTCCTTTTCCATAGGCTTCTCGAATCGACTGCGCGACGGGATGATTAGACTGCGATTCCACTGTCGCTGCCAATTCCAGTAATTCGGGTTGAGTGAGACCATTGTGGGTCACAATATCGGTCACTCGGAAATTTCCTTTGGTCAGGGTTCCCGTTTTATCAAAAACAATGGTTTGCACTTGGGTGAGGGCATCTAAAAAGGTTGCCCCTTTCACTAAAATGCCGTTTTTCGCAGCATTTCCCACACCACCAAAGTAACCTAAGGGCACACTAATCACTAAACCGCACGGACAAGCAATAACCAGTAACACTAAGGCGCGATACGTCCATTCCGCTTGGGTTGCGCCACTGACAAACAAAGGAGGAAGAATTGCAACCGCAAGGGATAAGAAAACAACCACCGGGGTATAGTAACGAGAAAAAGTAGTGATAAATTTCTCGGTTTCTGCTTTTTTACTATTGGCATTCTCCACCAAATCGAGAATTTTAGAGATCGAGGAGTCAGCAAAAGGTTTGGTCACGCGCACCGTTAAAGCCCCAGCGTGATTA
>CAZAYV010000052.1:0-23582 GCA_964489465.1 uncultured Dactylococcopsis sp.
AAAATACAAAAAAAAGTGTTTTAAGACAACTCTCTCAAAAGAAGTAACCTGAAATGATCCTGAGGCTCTTGATAAAATTGTTAAAATTTTCTTAGTTAGTTATTAAGCAAAGTAACAATGAATAACACGATTACTCTCTCTCCAGAATTCGCGATCGCGGGACAAGTCACCCCAGAACAGCTACAACGTGCTAAAGAAGCGGGATATCAAGCGGTCGTTAATTTACGGATGCCTGGAGAACAAGGGTTTTTAGATAATCAAGAGGCTGCCCAACAAATGGGCTTACATTATGTCCATATTCCCGTCTCTCCCAATGAAATGAGTCAAGTGGCTGATCAGGTGGTGAATCAACTTGACGAACTCCCCAAACCTGCTCTCGTTCACTGTGGGAGTGCTCTGCGCGCTGGTGTTATGGTCTTAGCCTATCGCGGTCTCCGGGAAGGAAAAACAGCAGAAGAAGTATTAAACGAAGCCAGACAAGCCGGGTTTACGATGCTCGATAGTAAGCCGCCCCTCAAACAGTTTGTTGAAGATTACATTGCACAAAACCGTTAACTGGAAGTTTCTGGGTCACGATTGATGGTTTGACAAGACTGACACAAGCCAAAAAACTCTAGGCTGTGGTAAAAAACTTGGAACTGATGGGAGGTTTCTAATTTCTGTTCTAACTCATGGACCGGACATTCCGTAATGGGAACCGACTGACCGCAATTGAGACAAGTTAGATAGTGTTGGTCATGTTCAATTGATTCGTAGAGCGATTCTCCGGTGGGAAGGGTGCGGGCTTGTACCGCCCCTTCTAATTTTAGGGCTTCGAGGGCGCGATACACTGTAGCCAGCCCAAGTGGTTGTTCACGTTGACGCAGTTCGACATAGATTTGTTGAGCAGAAAGGGCAGAATTCAACTGCTGGAGGAGATTGAGAATGCGTTTTTGGGAACGATTACGCTGGGCAGTCATTAGGATAAATTAAGTTGCGGTTTTACCAACAATCACAAAGAGGTGCTTTTAGAAACAAAGGGCGTCAGCGCTGATGCCTAAACTAAGCATACATCGATCAGGATGTTGTACTCTAGGAATGCGGTGGTTAGAGAAAAAACTGTGAGTCAACAAACCTATAAAGCCCAAATCTATGTTACCTTGCGTCCGTCAGTTCTTGATCCGGCAGGGACAGCGGTTGCCTCTGGTTTACAACAACAGGGTTATACTGGCGTGGAAACCGTCAGAATTGGCAAGTATATTGAGTTAACCGTTACAACCGAGAGTGAAGCCTTAGCGCGCCAACAAGTGGATGAGATGTGCGATCAGTTATTAGCCAATCCTGTTATTGAAAATTATTCGTTTGAGTTACATCAGTTAGCAACAACCGTGGGAGGTTAAGGATGAAATTTGGAGTCGTCGTCTTTCCCGGATCGAACTGCGATCGCGATGTTGCTTATGTAACCCAAGATTTGCTAAGGCAACCGACGAGATTGGTTTGGCATCAGGAAACAGAGATTTCTGATCTTGATGTCATGATTATTCCGGGGGGATTTAGTTATGGGGATTATTTACGTTGTGGCGCGATCGCGCAATTTTCTCCTATTATGAAAGCGGTACAAGACCATGCCACTCAAGGAAAACTCGTCCTTGGCATCTGCAATGGCTTTCAGATCTTAACCGAAGTGGGCTTACTCCCTGGTGCCCTGATTCGCAATCGAGATTTACATTTTATCTGCGATCGCGTGCCCTTAAAAATAGAAAATACGCAATCAATTTGGACGGGAAACTATCCTGAAAAAGGAGTGATTACCCTGCCGATTGCCCATGGTGAAGGGCGATATTTTGCTGATGCTGACACCTTAACGTCTTTAGAAGATAATGGACAAGTCCTCTTCCGTTACTGTAGTTCTCAAGGGGAAGTCAACGAGGCAAGTAACCCAAACGGTTCACTCCATAATATTGCCGGCATTACCAATCAAAAGGGGAATGTTTTAGGAATGATGCCTCACCCGGAACGAGCATCCGATCCCGTGTTGGGTGCAACGGATGGCTTTGATTTATTTCAAGGATTATTGAAAGAAACAGTGATGGTTTAATAGCGATCGCGAGAAGGCAGATCACCTATCCTCTTAGTGATTGCGCCTCCCTTCTACAAAACCACGTTTGCGAAGCCTAGGCGTAGCCTAATCGCGCCCCCTCATCCCCTCCAAAAACCGTGATTCGCGCTCTACAAGGCGTCTACGTTAAAATAGCCGTGTTCCAATCCCAAAAACGATTCCATGAGTGCACTCACATTGAATCTTTCTTCTTTAGTCGATAGCATTAGCGATCGCCAGTTAGAAGCTCTTTCCCGCGATAATCCTGATGCTCGATTGGAAAGAGATAGTCAAGGTCATTTAATTTTTATGTCTCCAACGGGTGGTGAAACTGGCAATCGCAATGGTGAACTGTTTTTTCAAATTAAACTTTGGAATAAACAAAGTAAACTGGGTCAAGTTTTTGATGCTTCTACTGGTTTCAAGTTATCCAATGGTGCAGTTCGTTCTCCTGATGTTAGCTGGGTCGCGAATTCTAAATGGAACAGTTTAACCAAACAACAAAAAAGAAAATTTGTCCCTCTCGATCCTGATTTTGTTCTCGAACTGATGAGTCCCACTGACGATCTCGATAAATTGCAAAATAAAATGAAAGAGTATATAAACTTTGGAGTCAACTTAGGTTGGTTAATTAATCCCGATGGTAGACAAGTAGAAATTTACCGCCCGGGGAAGAAGAAAGAAGTATTAAATAATCCTTTGACTCTCTCAGGTGAAGATATTCTGTCTAGATTGGTTGTGGATTTATCCGAAATTTTTGATTGATCGAATTGGCGTCTCGCGAAGCTAATTTCTGTAAACAGCGATCGCGCTTCCCTCTCCCCCTTCGCAAAAATTTGATCGCAACTTCTTTAATCTTCTTGATTAGTGCGATTGCGCTCCCAAAAATTGATCGCGCCCCTGTTATAATCTTTGATTTAACGGGATGAGGTTCAAGCTCCACCAGGGACAACTCTCGACGACCTGATTCGAGTGTACGGAACTTAATTGGAATGACGATAATACCTGTTTCTCACAAAAGGGGTCACTGGTCACTGTTTAACCGCCAACCGGGTTTGACCACCTGGCGCGATCGCGCAATCACCAAGGCATTTTCTGGAACATCTTCTGTGACAACGGATCCAGCAGCAACTGTGACTTCATTACCTAAGGTCAGCGGGGCGACCAACACACTATTGGAACCAGTTTTACAGAAATTGCCAATGTGGGTTTGATGCTTATTCACCCCATCGTAATTGGCGGTAATCGTTCCCGCACCAATATTAACCTTGGTGCCTAAAGTGGCATCCCCTAAGTAGGATAGGTGGGCGACATTGCACCCCTCACCCAGTTGAGTATTCTTCATTTCCACAAAATTTCCCACTCGGCAACCCGAACCAACTTTTGCTTGTCTTCGCAGATGGGCATAAGGTCCAATGCGGGTTCCGGCGTCTACTGTACTATCGCTCAACACGGAATAGAGAACTGTAACATTTTCCCCGAGTTGACTATTTTCAATCATACTCCCGGGACCAATGCGACAACCTGATCCGATGACGGTCTTTCCTCGGAGATGCGTTTGGGGTTCAATGGTGACATCAGGCGATAACTCAACGGTTTCGTCAATGGTAATGCTATCGGGATCAATTAAAGTCACCCCTGCAAGTAACCACTTTTCTTTGATGCGTTGTTGTAAGGTGGTGTAAGCATCAGCGAGATGTTTGCGATGGTTAATGCCGCTAATTTCTTCAACATCGGCAACATCCATTGCCATGACTGGCGAGAGAGAGGTAAATACATCAGTGAGATAATATTCTTTCTGGTCATTCTCTGCCGACAGATGGGGTAAAATTGCCGCTAGCTTTTGCCAGTTAAAGCAATACACCCCCGCATTAATCCGTTGATTCAGTTTTTGTTCTGGGGTGCAGTCGCGATCTTCAATAATCGCTTGGACTTGGTTGCCTTCATTACAAAAAACTCGTCCATACCCGTGCGGATTGTCTAACTGCGCAGTGAGCAATGTTGCTGCATTACGATTACTTTGATGGGTTGCCAGCAATTCTTGTAGTGTTTCTTGACGTAAGAGGGGAACATCGCCATTGAGGACAAGTACATCTTCATCACTGCCTTCTAAGGCTGGCAATAACTGTTGAACGGCATGACCGGTTCCTAATTGTTGTTCTTGGATCACAAATGCCACATTCTCCCAATGACCTAGACTGGCTTTCACTTCCTCTGCTGCATAGCCGACAATCACAAAATAGCGTGAGGGCTGAATTAACGCACAACTGTCTAAAACTCTCTCTAGCATCGACTTGCCTCCCAAAGGATGCAACACTTTTGGAAGATGGGATTTCATTCGGGTACCCCGTCCGGCGGCTAAAACTGCGACTGCGACCATTGTTGACTCTTGAATATCAAAGCGAATTGTGAAGGATGGTTTAGAGCGTACCGCTTTCGGGACAAACTAGCAAGCATTATTCAAATTGAAGTTAGTGAAAGTAAAGATTGAATGAGCGCGATCGCGCCCTCGACATTGTCACTCGCGTAAACTTGTTTTGGACTTAACGATTGAAAAAATTCTATTCCCACCTCGGAAGAATTTAATAAAATCACTGGTTTCCCATTTTTGAGGGCAAGGGCAACTTCCGAAGCGGTTCCCGTTTCCATGCCACAAGCGACCACAATCTGGCTAGAGAGAACATTAATGTTATTGCGTCCGTTGCCCATATCGGTAAAAACAGCCAAGTCTACTGCTTGAGATATGTTAGCCTCATCAGCAGTGGGGAGAATCCCGAGGGTTAAGCCATTACCTGCTTTTGCCCCCTGGCTGGCAGCTGCCATGACACCTTGGTTACGTCCTCCGGTGAGTAAGACCCAACCTTGCTGCGCGATCGCGTATCCCAGTTCATAAGCGCAGGTCTTGTCTTCTGTTGTTGCGCCATTTCCCGGTCCCATGACGCCAATGATGATTTTACGCATGACTCAACGCTTCTGGTTACTGTTCCTACTCTTACTATTATTATTCGCTTTTGTTCCTCACTTCAGTAATGCCCAAAGTATTGGTTTAGAGTCTCGGATTTCTCGCTTAGAAGCCGAAATTTTCCAGCTGCGATCGCGCCTTTCTAATCTTGAATCACAAGTGTCTCGCAGTAATTCACCGTCTCGCACTCCTTCCTCTACACCAACACCACAAATTCCTTCTCCGCGTCAAACCAAGATTCCTCCTTCTCCAGAAATGTTTGATGGTCTGGCGACTTTAGTCATTGAACTGAAAGAAAGGGTCCAAACCTTAGAAGATAAAGTAGCAGACTTGGAAGCCCAATAATGGCAACGTCATTGATCCTCAATGCACTCCTACCAGAACTATTGTCAAAGTTAGCCGGGTCATAATTAATGTCGCATCCAAACTCGATATTCCCAAGGCGCAAGCGTGATTGCTGTATTAGGAGTAAAGAACCGCTTCTCTTGGCTAAAGTATTCCGTGTAGCGCTCATTAACATCAGATAGCTGCAAGCTTGCTTGCTCATCAGAAAAATTGAAAGCGACCACCAGTTTGTTGTCTCCGGTTTCCCGAGTAAAAGCAAAAACAGTCTGAGGATTAGCGACCGGTAACATTGTAAAATCGCCCCCAAACTTACCGTTCCAAAGGGCTGGATTGTTGGCTTTGAGGTCATTCAGTTGCTGGTAGAACTGATGAAGCTCGTTATCTTTCCAAACAATGGGATCTTTTTCAAAGAAAGCAAGGCGTTGATCGTTTCCCACTTCCTGACCATTGTAAAGGAGTGGCATTCCAGGAAGGGTATAAATTAAGACAGCAAACGTTTTAAAGGTATCTCCCAAACGTTCCTTAATCGTTCCGTTCCAAGAATTTTCGTCATGGTTGGTTAAAAAACGCATCCGATAAGCAGCTTGCGGATAAATGCTTTTCTCCCAAGCGAAGTAATCACGCAAGTCTTGAACATTGGCTTCTCCTTGGGCAAGGCGGTTCATTAGTTTGTAAAGTTTCCAGCTATAGTTCATGTCAAATGCCTTCTCAAGAAGTCGTGGCGTGTCTTCATTTTCAGCCAACATGAACACTGGCTTAATGCTTTCGAGTTGTTTACGGGCTGTTTCCCAGAAATCAGTGGGAACCCCGCCCGCCACATCGCAGCGATAACCGTCTACGCCCACTTCTTTTACCCAGTAAGTCATGGCATCGAGCATCGCCGCCCGCATTTCTGGATTAGAGTGGTCAAGGGCAATTACATCTGTCCAATCTTGCCGAGGCAGGACAAAATTGCCATTCTCGTCATGTTCGTACCAATTCGGATGTTTCTGCGCCCAAATGGCATCCCAGGCGGTATGATTACCCACCCAGTCCATCATGACCCGTAGCCCCAAAGAACTGCCAATTAAGTTACTACGCAGGGTAGAATTAAATTCTTTAATCTTAATATTGAGTCAATTCGTGGTCAGTGATTGATTCGTGCAGAAAAAAGCTACGCATCTCATTACTAAACATGGGACCGGATACCAATTTTTTTTAGGAAGAACTTCCCCTAGCGATATAGCAATGAGGGCAGATTAATTAACTGATCAGTGATTGCGTTCACCATTGGTGTAGATAGTGTTGTAGCAATTCTCCAGCTTTCATTGCTCTAAAATCTTTAAATGAGCAAAGTGGCTCAAAATTCAATATATAGACATAATATTACAAAGATATAGAGTTATACGCTCAATTCAAATGAGTCAAGAACAATACTCGTCTGCACAAGCAGTTTTAGATTTTTGGTTTGGTTCTCCCGAAGACGAAAATTATGGCAAACCGCGCCAGGAATGGTTTACTCAAGACCCTGACTTTGACGCAGCCGTCCGATCGCGCTTTCTATCACTGTATCAACAGGCAGCTAAAGGAGAACTCAATGCCTGGAAAAATTCACCAGAAACTTGTTTAGCGTTAATTATTCTGCTCGATCAATTTCCCCGCAATTTATTTCGGGGGGGGCCAAGAATGTTTCAAACCGATGAACAAGCCCTAGCCTTAGCCAAATATGCCCTCAAACATGACTATGATCGACAACTGCTCAATGTCCAACGCTGGTTCATTTATCTTCCGTTTGAACACAGCGAAGATTTAGAAATGCAATACCGAGCACTGAGTCTCTTTTCTCGCTTAAGAAATGATCCCGATAGTGCGACTGCGATTGATTATGCCGAGCGTCATCTCAAAGCGATTGAAAAGTTTGGACGCTTTCCCCATCGCAATGAAATTTTAGGGCGAGAAAGCACCCCAGAAGAAATTGCTTTTTTACAAAAACCGGGCTCATCTTTTTGAACCTGACCAAAACCGGGCAAGTCACACGGTAAGATAGGGGGGTGTAAACCCTTATCCTGTAACGATTATGTTCATTGCAGCGTTATATTTAGCCTTAGGTGGACTCTATTTACTGGTGATTCCCGGTATGACTTACTTCTATCTGCAGCAACGGTGGTATGTGGCAGGTTCTTGGGAGCGGACATTCATGTACTTCCTGGTGTTTTTCTTCTTTCCGGGATTACTGTTATTAAGTCCATTCCTCAATTTTCGTCCTAAACGTCGAGAAATTAAAAGTTAAGCAATTCCCCCAGCTATGGGGGCTAGGAGTTACATCTTATGCGACGAATAGACGCGATCGCGATTACCTTTGGGGTGTTCATCGCCGGTGGAGTTGCCTATTTACTACTGCGAGTTTTTGGCTTAAGTTCGCAAAATGCTGGGGTCTGGAGTCAAGCCTTGCTCGTAGCCGGCTTAATCGGTTGGGTCAGTACCTATCTCTTTCGGGTGTTTACCCAAGATATGACCTATAATAAACAACTCCAAGACTATGAAGAGGCAGTGCTGCAAAAACGCTTAGAGGAAATGACCCCAGAAGAGTTGGCACAACTGCAAAAAGAAGTGGAAGAAGAGAAAGCCGCTGAATCTTCCACAACTCAACAACCAGAAGATCAGAACGAACCATGAACACGGTTTCCCAATGTTTCGAGAATCTCCGTCAAGCCGGAAAATGTGCCTTAATTCCGTTTCTTACTGCCGGTGATCCCGATTTAGACACAACCATCAAAGCCTTAGAAATCCTGGATCGCTCAGGGGCAGATTTAATTGAGTTAGGGGTTCCTTATTCTGATCCGCTTGCGGATGGACCGGTGATTCAAGCAGCTGCCACTCGCGCCCTCAGACGAGGGGTGAAATTAGGAAATGTTTTGGATGTGGTGGAAACCGTGCGAGATCGGGTACAAGCGCCAATTGTTTTGTTTTCTTACTACAACCCGATTTACCATCAAGGAATTGATCGGTTTTTAAGTCGGATCGCGCAAGCAGGGGTGAAAGGATTAGTAATTCCCGATATTCCTTTAGAAGAAGCAGAAACTGTTCTGAAGCCCGCTCAAGCCTATGGTATTGAAGTAACCTTGTTAGTGGCACCGACTTCTTCAAAAGAGCGAATCAGCGCGATCGCGCAACAATCTCAGGGATTTATTTATTTAGTCAGTGTCACTGGTGTCACGGGAACCCGCACGGAAGTGGGAGCGAGAGTTAAAGAATTATTACCCTTATTACGCAGTGTCACTAATAAACCGGTTTGCGTTGGCTTTGGGGTTTCCCAACCCGAACATGCCAAACAAATTCGGGAATGGGGGGCGGATGGTATAATTGCTGGTAGTGCCTTTGTACGTCGTTTAGCGGAAGCAGCATCTCCAGAAGCAGGATTAGCAGAGTTAGAAACCTTTTGTCGTAGCCTCAAAGCAGCGATTTAGTTTAGTCGTTGCATAGATGAAGGGAGAGGAAGAGGTGAATTGCCTAATTGCGACCCATCACAATATTAATGAAGGCGCTAGCATTAATATAAACCATCAGAAATCACTAGGGTTTTTAAGAATCTAGTTATTTTTTCTGACGAATCTGTTCTAATAAGGCATAAAAGGGATCCCATTCATTATCTAAACTAATCGGTTCCCAAACCGATTCAATCACAGGGCGTAACAAAGCCGTTTGTGGATTCTTAGCTTGCAGACGTAACCCTACTTGTTGCAGTTCATCATCATCGCATTGCTTTAATAATCGCTGATAAATCGTTTGCCAGTTTTCCCAGAGAGTTGACTGTTCCTGTAATTGTTGAATGAACGCTGCATTTTCTAGAATCAGGTCTGGGTATTCTCGCCACTGAGGACTAAACCAATTCCCGAGTTCAGCAAAAAAGCGATGATAAGGCACTTGGGAATCCCGCAATAAATTGACAGTTGTTTCTACCAAAGTTTGGGCATCGGTTGGGGAGAGAGCAACAAAGCCTAACTTTTCTGCCATTAATTGACGATAAGTGGCCTCATAATGGCTTTCAAAATTAGCTAAACCGAGATCTAAATCCTTTTGTGCCATGACTAGACTTAGGGGACGCTGTAACCGTTCTAAATTCCAGCGACAGATTCGCGCTTGATTCCCATAACAATAAAGACCCGAATAATCGAAATAAGCAGCGGTAAAAGCGGGATTATAGGTAGGAATAAAAGCGTAAGGACCATAATCAAAGCTTTCTCCAGTAATCGACATATTATCAGTATTGAGGACGCCATGACAGAAGCCCGCCACCATCCATTGCGCCACCAACTCTGCAACTCGCTGCACTAACTCCGCATAAAATTCCACATAGGAATCAGCAGAGGTTTTTAAGGGGGAATAATATTGTTCAATGACGTGATTCAGCAATCGCTGAATTAAATCCGGACGCTGTAAGTAGTTTAAGCGCTCAAAGGTGCCGAAGCGAATATGGGAATGACTCATGCGGATCATCACCGAAGCACGAGTCGGAGAGGGTTCATCATTGCGCCACAGTAACTCGCCTGTTTCAATGAGACTCAAACAACGAGAGGTTCGTACTCCCAATTGATGCAAAGCTTCAGCCGCTAACACTTCTCGCAAGCCTCCCTTTAAAGTCAGCCGTCCATCAGCATTGCGAGAATAAGGGGTTTGCCCCGATCCTTTTGTGCCCAAATCATATAGTCGCCCATCTTCTCCGCGAATTTGTCCATAAATAAAACCCCGTCCATCACCCAGAAAGGGGTTATAACTGCCAAATTGATAGCCGTGATAGCGCAGGGCGAGAAACGGGCGTACCCTTTGGAATTGTCCAAAGGCTTCAATGAAATGTTCATCGTTGACTTGCGCCGGATCTAAATTGAGAAGCGGAAGCAAATCATCATTGCGAAAGCGGAGAAAATGTTGTGGAAATTCTGCTGCAGCAACGAGATCATAATAGTCTTCACCGAGAGTTTCCAGCGCCGTTTCGTAGGCTAAGTTGAGGAAAGGATTATGAGTAGCCACGTTCATTTTTCTTTTTCAGGATACCGCAACTTCTAACATTTCTTCTGGGGTGAGGTGAGAATAAATCACTTCGCCATCGCGAAACCAGATAATCCGCTTGCTTTTACGAGCGACATCAACTTCGTGGGTAACCATTACTACAGTAATTCCGCCATCGTGGAGTTCTTGGAAAATGTCCAATACTTCTTTCACGGTGCGGGAGTCTAAAGCACCCGTGGGTTCATCTGCAAGCAATAAACGGGGATTATTAACGATCGCGCGAGCAATAGCAACCCGTTGTTGTTGTCCCCCTGAAAGTTGATTGGGTTTATTCTGTAAACGACTCCCCAGTCCCACTTTTTCTAAAGCTGCAACCGCTCGGTCTTTACGATCTTGGGGGGAAACCCCTGCATAAATCATCGGTAAAATCACATTATCTGCTGCGGTGAGGTGAGGGAGCAAGTGAAACTGTTGAAACACAAACCCAATTTTCCGGTTCCGAATCTCGGCTAGGGTAGCATTGGGTAACTGGGACACATCTTGGTTATCGAGGTAATAGCGTCCACTCGTGGGACGATCTAAACAGCCAATCACATTCATCGCTGTTGATTTACCGGAACCTGATGCGCCCATAATGGCACAATACTCTCCCTCTTCAATCGCAAGATTGATGTGATTAAGAGCATGAACGGCTGTGTTGGCAGTGCCATAGACTTTAGAAATATCTTCGAGGCGAATCAGCGTTGAATTCATGAGTGGTGATCGGTCATTTGGGGGTTTGGCGAAACTTCGATGTGAGCTCAGTCGAACGCTCACCTGAGCTGCAGTCAGCACAGGCAAGGGGCTGTGTGCCGCTGACTTAAATATTAACTACAATTGCTCAGAACTATATCGATCATAGGAAAGACTTTGATTGGTCTTGTTGGTATGAATTGATTGATAACTCTCACTTGAGACGGTATCGCGCTAATGGCATATTCATGCTTCCGAGGGAAGTGATTAACGGTTAGCTAACGATAGATTTACTATTGAAAGCAATTATCATATCGGGAGGTCGTTACCAGGCTTATGATACGACAAAACGACTCCAATCTTCAGCAACCGCTTTATCCAGAAGAAGTTCCCTTAGAGCAATGGGAAGAGAACAAAAGAATTGTCGACAACGACCAGGATGTCGGCATCAACCCTGGCGATTATGCTGATGAATCGAAAACTGTAGGAGAAAAGGCTCGCCAAGTAGCCGTAAATACTGCTGATCTAACTGGTGAACACGTGGTTATTCCTACCTATTTTATTTTTGAAGATCAAGAGGATGGACACCAAGAAGCCTTGCATCATGTCAGAGATGCTGAAAAAATCTCCGATCTCATCCGTCAGATGCGCTTTGACGAGGAAGGGAACCGTCAGTGGTGGTAAGGCTCATTGCAATTCAGTTAAACCATCCCCAAGAGGTGGACATTAACCACTCAATTAAACTTAATTCAGAAAGCCCGACTCAGAGGGAACTTACTTTTAAACAGCGTTCAAACCTTCTCCAAGAGGAGACTTTACTTTAATGTAGTATTTTTCTAGTCAGGGCAAAGGGGTTAGCAGCGCGAATCCATCATATTGAAGACTTGATATCGAAATCGCTTTGTCTGCTTTAGGATAGCAAAAGGATATCCTTACCTTTTGCCCTTTAATGTTTAATAACGGTTTACCTTCTGCCGTGCAACTTCTTTCAGTCCCCTCTTCAATTGAGTTAGTACAAAAAATACAGTACAAAGCTGTCTTTACTTCGTTACAAACTGACCCTTTTTCAATTGCTTACACCAGTCAAGGAGAAGGTGATCCACCACTGGTTCTTCTTCACGGGTTTGATAGTTCCCAATTAGAATTTCGCTTTCTTTGTCCTAATCTGGCTGCTGATCGGCAAACTTGGACAATTGATTTGCTTGGATTGGGATTTAGCCTCCGTCCTACGAAAGTTTCTGTTAATCCCTTGACCATTAAAACAGCATTGTATGCTTTTTGGAAAAGTGCAATTTTTCGACCTATGGTGCTGATTGGGGCATCAATGGGCGGTGCAGTTGCTATTGACTTTACCTTAACTTATCCCGACATTGTGGAAAAACTGGTGCTCATTGACAGCACTGGCTATACGAATGCTCCAGCGTTTATCCAATTTCTCGTTCCGCCCTTAGATCACCTCGGAGTTGCCTACTTGCGATGGCGAAAATTATTAGCCATCCAACTCAGTCAGCTATCGGGGGCTGATGCCAGTTGGCTTGACTTATTGCATTGTGCCACCTTACATCAAGAAATGCCGGGATGGCAAGAAAGTCTGCTTGAATTTAACAAAAGTGGCGGATATAACTTTCTACCGGTTCGCATGGCAGATATCAATCAACAAACTTTGATTCTCTGGGGTGAACACGATCAAGTTTTAGGGATAGAGGATGCTAGCAAGTTCGCCAAGTCAATCGTCAATTCTCAATTGGTTTGGATCGCTAATTCAGGGCACGCTCCTCACATTGAACAACCCCAGGTAACAGCGCAGCAGATTCTTTCCTTTAGCGCTATTTAGCGAGCAGAGTCTAAAGATCTCTAAAATCCGTCCTTGCCAATTAGTTAGAAGGAGAAGTTGTCGCGATCGCGAGTTTTACCCCTTCCACCTGTCGTAATTGATCCATAACGTTGACCACATCGCCATGAGAAACCGTTTTGTCTGCGTTGACAATGACAATGGTTTCTTGACTATTTTGACTAATTTTTTTAACTTCTGGGACTAAATTTTGGATGGAAACTTCTTCCCTATTGAGAGCAATTTTTCCATTGTCTTGAATGGTGACAGTTACTTCTGTTTCTGACTGTTGTTGGGCTGTAGTTGCTTGCGGTAAATCAACGGGTAAGCCCTCTGACCGCGTTAAAAATAATGTAGAAATAATAAAGAACGCTAAGATTGAAAAAATGACATCAATCATCGGTACGATATTGATTTCTAAATTCTTTTCCGGTTCATCAGGAATTTGCATATCTGGGCTTTCCTCCTCTTTCGTAATGACGACGATACAGTAACTCTAATTGACCGCCATATTCCTGAATTAAAGCTAACTGTCGCTGATAGAATCCTCGAAATAAGTTAGCAAATAAAAGAGTAAAAATTGCTACAACTAACCCCATTACAGTTGAAACCAGGGCTTCGCTAATCCCCCCTGTCACTGCTGTGGTACTTTCGCCGCCGATTTCGCCAATCTGCAAATTAGAAAAAGCCGTGATTAAACCTAAAATCGTTCCTAATAGTCCTAGTAGGGGGGCAATACTAATAATCGTGTCAAAAACTGTAGAAGCCCGCTTTAAAGTGGGGATTTCGGCTTGGGCGGCACTTTCTAAGGCTAAGCGAAATTCCTCAGGGGTGGGTTTTTCTAATTCCAAAGCTTCCAGGAAAATCCGAGCAATGGGTAAGTCGCCATGATTGCGCAAACGTTGTAATGCTAAATTGGGCTCATCTTGATAAACGCGCAGAATATCTCGTACCAGTCGGGGTTGACGGCGGTTAATGCGTAGCCAAAAGACGATTCGCTCGATAATGAGGGCAAGAGAAAGAATGGAAAAGCCAAGTAAGGGATAGCTAACAACGCCTCCTGCAGTGAAAAAGTTATTAATATCCATGATGGTGGTTAAGGTGATCTCTCCAGTTTAAGTTGCTAATATTTTGCAATACCTAGGTGAGTATAGTAAGCAACTTTTAGATCAAAAAGCAAGTCCTCTCTTAAATTTGTTGGGACAATGCTGAAGTTCATTCCATCAAGACATCTGGCAAATCAGCCTTTTATTTAATCCTCAGTATTTATCTCCCCTGAAGTGACGATTAAGGTAGTTTAAGTTAGATTATTAAATTAAAACTTTTATCAATAAATAGGGTAATATGAAATGGGTAAATGCTTGCTACAGATGACGACCCTTGGCTCAGGGGGAAAGGAAAAAGGATCAAGGCTCTCTCATTTCCCTTGATCCCTTAACCTTTACCCTTTTTCCCAATTCCGACCCTATTTGTAGCACTGATTAGTCAAATCCGTATAAGGTGCTTCAAATCAGAGCAACCGTAAGTTATTTTTATGACTTATAGCATTTTATATGCTGATCTCGCTTGCGCGATCGCGCTGTCAAACCAATTCAATTGAGGTTAGAGATCGATTGCTGGTGGGGAAGGGGAAAGCCCTTCCCAGCTGTTTTTTGCAAGCGGACTAATTCGGTTCGAGCCAGTTTAGGCTGTGACTTGACACAATAAGAGCGCAAACCAATCTTGAGGATCAGTGTAAGTGTTGAGCACTTTCAACCCAGCTTGGCTAAGTTCTTGGTCCATTTCTTGCAAATTAAACTTACGAGAAATTTCTGTATGGATGGTTTCGCCTGCGGTGAAATCTACAGTTAAATCAAGGGCTTTTAATTGCACGGTTTGCGGACGAGTGGAACGGAGATAGGTTTCAATTTGTCCCAGTTCAGGATTATAGAATGTCCAATGTCGGAAATATTGGCGGTTGAAGTTGCCCTGGAAGCGACGGTTTAAGTGATCCAATAAATTGTAGTTAAACTCTGCCGTAACGCCTTGGCTATCGTCGTAAGCCGGTTCGAGGATAGATTTCGATTTTTGTAAGTCCAGTCCTAGTAAAAAATAATCCCCTGGGTGAAGCGCATTCTTCACGTCTTGGAAAATTTCTCGGCACTGTTCTGGGGCAAAATTGCCCAGAGAACTACCGAGAAAGAAGACCATACGCTTTGATAAAGGAGAAGGAGGAAGATGCTGTAGCGCTTGTTGATAAGTGCCAATTAAACCATGAATTTTGAGACGGGGATAATCGGCTAAGAGTTGTTGGGCACTGGTTTCTAACATTCCGGCACTGACATCAATGGGAATATAATATAAAGGCTCTCCTAGTGTGGCATAGGCATCAAATAAAAGACGAGTTTTGGTGGAACTGCCACTGCCGAGTTCAATTAGTTCGCAATTGCCAGTTGTTTGCGCGATCGCACGCCCATTCTCTCTTAAAATTTGCGCTTCGGTGCGCGTCGGATAATATTCCGGTAACTCGCAAATCTGCTCAAATAATTCCGAACCGCGATCATCATAGAGATAATGACAGGGAATTGTTTTTTGTTCTTGGGTCAAGCCTACAATTAGATCCGAGCCATCATTAGCAGAAGCAGTAACTGTCGGATCGCTTAAATCATCAATCTTCAACCGTTGTAAAAGATTCAGAGACTCCCGATTCGCAGTTGGGAAGGAAATGGACATGAAATTCTCCGTTTTCGTTAAATTTAGGACTAAAAGCTAGTTCATCACACTGCGTTGTCCTTATTCCATCATCTAAAGTAGTATTTTTTGTTACAACATTGCCAATGGGGTAATCCTAAACCCTTCAAACCATCATGAATAACAATCTACAAGTGAGTAAAAGCAATTCCGATATTTCTTCCGATCAATTTATTATTGAGGCGGCAATTCAGGAAACAAAATCTGCTCGACCAAAACCGGAAACGGTTGTTAGCACCTTAGTCAACTTAGAAAGGGTGGGAAAAAAAGCAACCTCCCTTGCTTCCTATAAGCAGTTAATGGGCAAGTGGCGCTTATGCTTTATTACTGGTACCAAAAAGACTCGTCAACGTGCTGGGGTCATTTTGGGAGCCGGACGCTATCTCCCTTCTTGGCTCAAGATTCATTTATCCTATGCTGAAAACTCTGATGATCTGAACCTCACTGAGGCTGAGCCGGGTCGTGTCGAAAATTCGGTTAGTGTAGCCGGTTTGACATTGACACTATCTGGACCCACAAAGTTTTTGCCGAAACAGAAGATCTTAGCCTTTGATTTTACTCATTTAACCTTACAAGTATTGGGAAAAGCAATCTACTCCGGTAATATTCGTGGCGGTCAAAACAGCCAAGATAAGTTTGACCAAGAACCGCTTAAAAAACAAGCCTTTTTCCGTTATTTTCTCTTAGAAGAAAACTATATTGCTGCAAGAGGACGAGGCGGCGGTTTAGCGGTGTGGCGACGAGAAGACGCTTAAAAAATGATAGGAGTTCATGTCAAGCAACCCATTTGTCTGGCTCATCTGACATCAACTCCTACCCATTGGTTAGATTTCAAGGAATTGCAGTTTTTCCTCAAAAGAGGTGGCACTGCACCTCGGCTACTCTTGTTTTCACCGAGAAAGAATCGTTACTAGTAAGCTAAGCCCATACTGCGGGTTGTTTCTGCACCTAGATAGACGCGGACACTGAGGAAGTCAGTTGGACAAGCGGTTTCGCAACGTTTGCAGCCGATGCAATCTTCAGTCCGAGGAGAAGATGCAATTTGACCCGCTTTACAACCATCCCAAGGAACCATCTCTAAAACATCGAGCGGACAAGCCCGAACACACTGTGTGCAGCCAATGCAGGTATCGTAAATTTTTACGCTATGAGACATAGTTAAGACTTACTCCTTAACGGATTTTTATCAAATAAGGACACTGTTCAAATTCAGTTTACCGCAAGGCTTTCACTGCACCGGATACAAACAATAAGAAACTTTAAACTCTGTAACAAACACCTTACAAAAAATTTCCCTTTTTCCCATAGTGTTTCCTTCAACTATTGATAATTCAGACAAGAATTCTTGTCATGCGCGGTGAATTTTTACCCCTGCAACAGAGGATTAGAGCAAGATGACACGGAGAAGTACGGCAATGGGTAAGAGTCTCTAATTTCGTGATCCATTAAACAACTTAACTGTTTGCATTACAAAAATTCATCGTTGCACGATCTATCGTCTGTTGGATTCCTACAGAGTAGATTCAATAACGCGGTTTGGTTTATTGTCCAACTTCGATCCCTGTTTTCAAAACTGACGGACTACTGCTGCCTTAATTTAGTTTAGCTAGCTAAAATCTGATTCGTATGATCAGCTGTTTTTATTTTTGTAATAATGTCTGTAATCATGCCTTGTTCATCAATCACAAAGGTGGTGCGCACTGTCCCCATATAGGTTTTACCAAACATTTTCTTTTCTTGCCACACACCGTACAGTTGATTAATTGTGGTATCTGTATCCGCAATAAGGGTAAACGGTAACTCAAATTTATTGATAAACTTGCTGTGAGATTTTTCATCGTCTTTACTTACCCCGATTACTTCATAGCCTTCTTTTTGGAGAAGGTCATAGTGATCGCGGAGGTTACAAGCCTGAGCCGTACATCCTTTAGTATTGTCTTTGGGGTAAAAGTATAAAATCACTTTTTTCCCTTTGTAATCTTCTAACTTGACAGTATTGCCGTTTTGGTCTTTTCCTGCAAAGGAAGGGGCTTGCTCGCCAACTTTGAGTTCCATATTTTTTTCTAAGGTTGGTTTCTAAAGATACTGGTTTAAGTGATTGATGGTAGTGACAATAATCTGAACCTTATCGTTTCAGGTAGTACTTCTTCGCAATACTTTTTATTACTAGAATAGTAACGCGATCGCGCTGACAGTCCAATGCAGAGAGATGATTCAAAAGATTGCGCTGACAGCTATTCCACAAACTTAAAGCAGGACAAAGAACAGCCTCTTTCTAAAATTCTTCATCACTCATCGCTATTGCTATCCAAAAAGACAAAATCTCTTTGGGCAAAACGTTGGGCAAAACTTTTGCGTTTTTTGTGTAGTTCAGTACTCATACTAATTACTTTGGACTCTATCTAGTTATTTTAAGGCATGATGTCTGCGACACGAGCAAAGCTCTACGTGCTGACAGTCCAATGCAAGGAGTTGATTCAAAAGATTGCGCTGACAGCTATTCCACAAACTTAAAGCAGGACAAAGAAAAGCCTCTTCCTAAAATTCTTCATCACTCATCGCTATTGCTATCCAAATTTTAATCACGTTTTCGATATCCCCGACTCGGATAGAAAATCCTCTCAAAAGGATGTGGAGGTTCGGTCAATCTTTTGTAGATATCAAAATCTTTGTCTAGAGTGACAATTTTAGAAATGTTTAACCTCTTGGAGATGACAACCAAGGTTAGGTCTGCATAGTCAGCAGGAACATCACTATATTTTTTCAGTAATTCAGCACCGAGTGAGATAGAGCAAGCAGAATAGCCTGCGATACCCTAGTAAACGGGATAAGTAACAACGTGATGGCAACTTGTTGGGAAGACAGCGCGAATTGCATCTTAACAACAAGATAGTTCTGTTGTTTGCTCTGCCAAAATGGTATTGATTGGAGAATAAGTAAAACTGGATGTTTAAAAGAGAAGCCGAGTGGTGGCGAGACAGTGTAATTTATCAAATTTACCCCTTAACCTTTTCTGATTGCAATGGGGATGGCATCGGAGATTTACAAGGAATTATTCAGCGGCTAGACTATCTCAATAATGGCAAGGCTGATCAAGAAAATGGGTTAGGGATTGATGCCATTTGGTTATCTCCAATTAATGAATCTCCCTTGTTTGATAATGGTTACGATGTCAGTGATTATTATGATATTTGTCATACATTTGGCACGTTAGAAGACTTTCAACTTCTCTTAAAAGAAGCCCATCAACGAGGGATTAAAGTCATTTTAGATTTAGTGATTAATCATACCTCGAACGAGCATCCGTGGTTTTTAGAATCGCGATCGAGCCCTTACAGTCCAAAAAGCGATTGGTATTTGTGGCAAGATCCCACAGCAGAAGGAGGTGTTCCGAATAATTGGCTTTCTTATTTTGGCGGAACCGGTTGGACCTTTGATGAAAAAAGACAGCAATATTATTATCATGCATTTAATGCCAATCAACCAGATTTAAATTGGCATAATCCGGAAGTCAGAGCAGCAATTTATGATGTTATTCGCTATTGGTTAGATTTAGGGGTTGATGGGTTTCGTCTGGATGCCTCGAGTGCATATAGTCAAGATAAATATTTTCGGGATAATCCAGTTAAATTTCAAACCAGTGGCAAAAAGTATGATGAGCAATATCATATTTACGATAAGAATTTACCGGAAAATCATGAGATTATTCGCGAAATTAGAAGCGTTATAGATGAATATGATAACCGACTGCTCATTGGCGAAACGTTTATTGATAACCGCCTCTATGATTCGGTCATTTTCTACGGTGTCAATAATGATGAACTCCATCTCCCGTTAACTTTTGAGTTTCCGTTAAGTCCGTGGTATGCCGGTTATTTACAACGAGAAATTGAAAAGAAAGAACGCTTAACACCAAAAAAGAATTGGCCCGTTTATTTCCTCAATAATCATGATTTGCCCAGACATCTATCTCGCTGGTCGGAGTGTAGTTTATGTTTTGATACGGTCGCGATCGCGAAAGCCTCAGCAACAATTTTATTAACGCTTCGGGGAACGCCAATTCTTTATTATGGGGAAGAATTAGGTATGGTTAATCATGAAAATATTCCCATTGAACACATTCGCGATCAAGCTGCCATTACTTGTTTAGATGAAGAATGTTTACCCTCGCGAGATGGCACACGCACCCCAATGCAATGGGATAGTTCAGCACAAGCGGGGTTTAGTTTTGGTAAAGATATTACCCCTTGGTTACCAGTTCATGATAACTATAAATGGGTGAATGTAGAAACAGAATTATCCGAAAAAGATTCAATTTTAAATTTTTACCGAGCACTCCTTCAGGTGCGTAAAAATAGTCCGGCCTTAAAAAAAGGAAGTTGGCGAACTCTGATTGATTATCCTTATGAACATCTCGCTTATTTACGAGAAACAGAAGGGGAAACTGTATTAGTGGCGATTAACTTTTCCTACGAAAAGAATTTTGATATTGATCATAGTATTCCGAAAAAAAATTGGGAAGTTTTACTTTCTACAACATTAACCGCGGGTGAAGTTACGGCGTTACCTAAATTATTACAGCCGTTTGAAATTTCTATTTTTCGTTTGGTTTCGGAATCTGCTTAGAAACTTTGGAAAACAAGTCCTAAAATGGCACCCCCTAAAACAAGCCACAACGGACTTAATTGAAAGCGAAATTGCGCGATCGCGCCAACAATAAAAATCAAGATTGCGATATAGTCTAAGGGCTGTAGAAAGAGGCTATAAGCTAACTGTAATGTCACCACTGCCATTAATCCGACAGCACTGACATTCACTGCATCTAAGAAGGCACTCGTCCATTTTGAACTGCGTAGTTTTGGAATAATGGGATTGAGAATTAAAACAAAAATAAAAGACGGAAAAACAATACCCAATGTCGCAACAATTGCCCCAGGAATGCCTGCGATAATATAACCAATAAAGGTGGAAGTTGATAAAAGTGGACCCGGTGTAAATTGTCCAATCGCGATCGCGTCGAGTAATTGTTGTTGGTTTAACCAGCCGTTTTGATTGACTAATTCTCCTTCAATAAAGGCAATTAAAACATACCCACTGCCGAATAAAATCGAACCCACTTTTAAGAAAAATAAGCCCAGTTTCCATAGGGGAGGAACCGTTTTTGCTGTGGTGGCAGCAACGGCTTTCAAAATTGTGCCAAAACTTAAGGTAGCAATTAGTCCTTCTGCGGTTTCTTTTGGTAACACTTTCCGAAGTAACAGCATCCCGATAAAACCGCCAATTAATAAAGCAATTACTTCATTAATTCCGAATAATAATAAAACCGCAACTCCTAAGCCAATCAGTAATAATTGATAACTTTTAATCGCTTTATTACCTAATTTCCATAACGCTCCTAAAATTACCGCTAAAACCGCCGGTTTAATCCCATAAAAAAGCGGAGCAATTTGTGGTAAATCCCCAAACGCGACATAAACCCAAGCAAAGATTCCGGTAATAACAACGGCGGGAATAAGAAAGCAAACCCCAGCTAGAATTAAGCCGAAAACGCCACCATAAATATAGCCCAAATGAATTGCCATTTCCGTGGAATTGGGACCTGGAATGAGATTCGTGGCACCGATTAAATCGAGAAAGCGCGATCGCGTGATCCATTCTCGGCGCGTCACTACTTCTTCTTCCATCATGGCAATGTGGGCAGCCGGTCCCCCAAAACCAATTACACCCAATTTAAAGAAAACTTGGGCAATTTCTAACCATCGTTGCGAGAAAGTTGCACTCATCAAACTTAACCTAAACTTAACCCAAAAGGATCAATTAAATCAGTTTGATTCTACCGTTTAATTAAGATAAATACGGCAACAGCAATTAAAAAATAGCCAAAGCCTTTTTGCAGTTTTTCTCCTTCAATATAGCGACTGCTGTAACTGCCAAGCATTACTCCAATAATGGCAAAAGCAGTAAAACCCACTAAGAGAAACCAATCCAGTTTCACTTGTCCTATATAGCCCGCAAATCCCGCAACTGAATTTAAGGAAATCATTAATAACGAACTGCCCACCGCTTCTTTCATCGGGAGATGACTAACTAAAACTAAAGCGGGAATAATTAGAAAGCCGCCGCCAATGCCAATAAAGCCCGTTAAAAGTCCTACCCCAAAACCTTCGAGGGGAATTAACCAGAGGTGATAGGTTGCCGAAGAAGCCACCGGAGGTGGGGATCGACGTTTGCGAATCATAAAAAAACTGGCGCTTAGCATCATCACGGCAAACGTCACCAGTTGCACGGTGGATGTAATAAAAGGAAGCCGCACCAGTTGTGCGCCCAAAAATGCCCCAATCATTGCTGTTGGCGTAAATAACGCCACCGTTGGGAAGCTAATTTTTTGCTGTCGCCAATAGGGAATCATCCCAATTAGACTGACGCAACCGACAATAATTAAACTCATCGCGATCGCGCTTTTGGGTTCAATTCCCATCACGTAAATTAAGGTGGGAACCGCCAAGATTGATCCGCCACTGCCAATTAACCCTAAACTAATTCCAATCAGGACTGCTAAACCAAACCCTAAAATGAACATCAGCCCTGTCCACATTTCTGGTTTGCCGGTACCGCTTCCATGATTTTTTTCGGATCAGGTAGGTTTAAGTTGTTCATAAACTCAATAAACTGATCGCGGGTTCGTCCGACAAAACGCGGATTAAAGTGTTTTTCTTCGCCAATGGTGGAAACGGTGAAGCCTTTGTAATCATGACCGGGATAAACCAAAGTATTATCGGGTAAGCGGAATAAGCGTTCGCTGACAGTATCATACAGCGTTCCGGCATCCCCACTTTGAAAATCCGTGCGACCACAACCCCGAATAAAGAGGGCATCCCCGGTTAAGACGCGATCTTGATTCACTAGATAAGCATAATGGCTATCGGTGTGACCTGGCGTTGCAATAGTTTGGATTCTGATTGATCCGAGTGTGACGACTTCCTTATCTTCGAGAAATCGATCCGCACAGTTGGCTTGGGCTTTCTTGGGGACTAATCCCTGACATCCCGTTATTTGCCGCAGTTTTCCGGTTCCAGTAATATGATCGGCATGGATATGGGTTTCTAAGCAATAGCGTAGAGTTAACCCCAATTCTTGAATCAGTTGGATATCTCTCTCTACCTGTTCCAAAACGGGATCGACTAACACCGCCTCTTTCGTACTGATATCAGCGATCAGATACGTATAAGTGCTACTTTCGTGATCAAAGAGTTGACGAAATAACATTTTGATTGTTTAATTTCTTATTTGAGTATCTAGTTAAATATTATACTCACGAAGATTCGTCAACCTCAAGAGAAAGTTTACTCAGCCTTGTCGGATTGAGGGAGAAACTGTTTTAAGATCGTTTTCGGGGCGCGATCCCAGTTATCCCGATGATCATAGATTAATCCGTCTGCATTTAATGTGTAGGTAGAATCGCCGTTAAAAAAGATATTAGCTTGCCAAGGAACCCGCAACTTCCCCCGCACAGTCCACCAGACTTTAATCACATCACTGGCGGTTTGTTGAATATCATGGACATCAAAATAAATTTCGCTGAAAAACAAGCGGGCATGAAAGCGTAAGGTCCAGAAAATAATGCGATAGTTGAATTTACCCTGAAACATATTCACTGGGTCTTTGAAAAAGATATCTGAGCTATAAATTTGATAAGAAATATCTTTTTGAAATAGAGTAGGAAGGTCTTGCCAAAGTTGCGCGATCGCGCTTTCTACTTTGGCTTGATAATCAGATTGCGTTAAAGACATAAGATTAGTGTTTAGGGCATTTTACTGGATTAAAACGTTCATGGAGTCATTACCAACGCGAGGATAGAAGAGTACTTAACGGGACTTAAACGAAGTTTAAGCTAAAATATAGCCGAAACTTGCTTTGTA